>NZ_JBNXVS010000100.1:0-5189 GCF_050565655.1 Nodosilinea sp. AN01ver1
ACTCATAACCGCGATCCTGAACCCGCTATGGCGTCTCGGAAACAGCATGAGCAGCGCACCTATCGAATCGAGTTCAAAATACACACGTACTGCTATGGCGCTGATTAGTTTTGTCAGTCAACCAGCCCAATCGCACGGCAATACAATTTGTATTACGAGACTGGGCAAAAACCCTGGCTGGGAAGATAACTCAAATCTCTTTGGCATTCAGTAAACCACTTACTAACTCGTGAAGGTTGTACTCGCCAAAAATGCCTGTAGTGGCAAAGGATTTTTTGGCCAGCCAGAAGCGTAGTTCCCCATCGTTGTCCTGCGAACTCATGACCCAGGCCGTATTCCAATCAAACCAGTCGTCGAGTACCCAGAGCGATCGCACCACAACGCGATCGCCCTGCTTGATCGCCGTCAGCGCCAACACAAACGTGGCTATGCCGTTATACTCACTGTCGATGGGGATGGCTGCCGCCTCACCATCCTCATTGAGCGATTGAATCGCCTGAGCCCAGTGGGTGAGCAGGGCTTTGTAGCGTTGGCTATCGTTGGCTTCGTGGCCAGCACGATCGCCATCAATAAAGAAATCCTTGCTGCTGACGTAAACTTGCATAGCGACCTCATCTACGTTTCAGTAGTAAACCAGTCAGGATCGGTACCCCAGTTGATCCAGGTGGCGGCCTCGCGGGCGGAGCGCAGTTTAGGTGGCACCCGCAGCACATAGATGGCCTGGGTGCTGGGGCAGGTCATTTTGAGTAAGTAGGTGGCTTCTATCCCTTCGCTGAAACCGTTTGGTCCGTACCAGATCGCCACTGGGCCGCTTAGGTCGTCCCAAATGGGTAGCCTCAGCAAGGTGTATTCTCGCCAGGTGTCGAGCACTTCGGCCTGGAGTTCCTCACACAGGCGGGCATAGCCAATTTCCTGGATCAAAATGCGCCGAATTTCGGCATTGCGCTCCTCCAGAACCCATTGAGACTGCCACTGGCTGACGGGTAGTCGGTGATATCGATGGGGCAGTTGAATACCGTGGTATACCGCGTAGTTGCCGTAGCCATCAGGGAAATAAATGGCTGGTTCACCCATGCTGTGCAGCGCACCGTCTGGGTCGTCGCGAAACTGGGGGCGATTGCAGACCAGACAAATCTCACGAAAGGGGCTGATAAAGCCCAACCCTAAGGCGCTCTCTAAAACGGAGCCAAGCACCGCTGGATCGGGTTGAAACCCAATGGAGGTGGCAAAGTCGTAGGCAGCGGCCCTGGCAATTGGGGGATACCAGAGGGCCTGGGGGAAGGACGATTGCCCCCGACTGAAGACCGACGACAGACTGACCTCCACCCGCAGCTGACGGTACAGACTCTCGGAGAGGTAGCGACGCTCCCGCTGGTCATAGATTTGGCCCTCCCCCTCGGGTGGCGGAAAATGCCAGAGGTTGCGATCGCCGAGCTTGCGGTGAGATCTGGGCTGTTTTCCCATCAGGTAATCTTCGGTGATTTCTAGCGATGTCAGGGGACGGCTGTAGTAGGGGTCTTGGTAACCACTTTCTTTCTCGTACAGTATGTATAAATTATCGGAGAGCTGCCCCGCTAAGCAATCGACAAAAAACCAGTCCCGGCTGTCTTTCTGGGTTGGGTCAGAGCCGCACACCTGCCAAAATAGAGCCTCGCAGAGGTTTTGCTGATCGCGATCGCGCAGGGCCAGAAACTCATCGTGCAGCGTCTGCTCTGACAGCGCTGCATCGTCAAACAACGCTAGCGTGACCAGTCCGATGGCGAAAGGGCTGGGTAAAAACACCACCTGGGGCGGTGAATAGCCCAGTCGTTGATAGAGATTGGCTACCGTAGCCGCAGCCCGGTTGCGATCGAGTCGCTGCGAAAATATCGCCTGCCACTTTTCTACGTAGGGCTGGGTGAGCGCCTTGGCTTCTTCATAGGTCAGAGTGTTAATCTTCGACATAGCTCCATCCCCCGGTCAGCGGCTCAGGGTTATATTCCCTCTGCAGGCATACGATCCAGGTGCCCTGGGGAATGGCGATGGGGGCATGTTCTTCGTGGGTGAGCAGCGCTGTTTCAGATAGCACATAGAGAAACATAGTGCCGTCTTTTTCGTATAGCTCAGCCTGGCCTTCGGTAATCTGGTGCCGGTGGCCGCTGGCTTCGCCGTGGGCCAGTACTACGTGGGATTGCTTGGTGCCTGGGTTGTTGTTAACCGGCGATGCGGCGATCAGCAGCACATCACCTTGCCTAAATCGGGCGGGGGGAATTTTCATTGGGAACCTCTAGTTGTGCCCTAGTGGCCTGTGTTCACCTTGACCTATATCTACGACTTCAAAACTTATTCTCAGCCTGGGGTTAACCGCGAGAGACGCACTATCGAGCAAAGATGAAAAAGGTAACTGCCGAAATGGCCAGAGTCAGGAGGCCGTAGGCCAGCACCTGTAGGCCCAACCGCCTTGGCGAACCGGGCCAGGCTGAAAACCTTAACCGTTCTAACTCTTGACGGTTAAGCTGAGTATGGTGGCAAATGTGATTGACCCACCAGGTTTGGGTGTGCGATCGCCCTAAATGCAGCCGCAATGCCACGGCCCCTACAGTCCAGAAATAGTGGTAGGCCAGCACAAAAAAGATATAGAGAATAGTAATGTTGACACAGCCGCTCATGTAGCGATTGGGCAACAGCCGCAGCCCTTTCCAAAAGCTCACCCTGGGGCTGCTGGTGGCATAGACAACAACAGCCAAAATAAGGCTGTTGATACCCAGGCAAATACCAAACAGCAGTGGAATATTGATCAGCGTCAGCGGCCACCCCAGCAGGATGGCCATAAACAAAACAGCATAGTCAAAACCAGTTGAGCGAATGGTCATGGTTACAATCCATTGCCAATCAGAATGAAGGGTGCCCAGTAGTAGGGGTGGGCTAGGGAGCCGCCTGCTACCAGAGGCTGTCCTGTCTGGGTGCTGATCAGCTCTATGGTGGCCCGCTGCCCCCCGACCGCCGAGAAATCTCCGGTGATTAGCGCAGTCTGGGCCGCTTGCAGCGCCTCAGCTTTGGTCATACCCTGGCCTAGGGCGTCGTAAAAAGCGGTCATCAGCACCTGGGTGCCCTGGTCGCTCACCTTCCACAGCGAGGCCAACACCGCCTGGGCACCCGCCTGCTGAATCTGGTAGCCCAGACCCAGAATTTCCACCCCGCTACCCAATTCCGGGCTGCCTACGGCGGTTTCACAGGCGCTTAGCACTACCAGCTCCGCATGGTTCAGCCTCCATCTGCTGCGAATTGTTTCTATGCTCACGGTTTCCTCGCTGCCCAACACGATAAAGGACTGGCTGGGCTGGTTTTCAACCATTGCGCCATGGGTGGCCAAATGAATAATGCTATAGCTACCCAGGCGATTTTCTAGCTCGGGGCGGCTAAAGCCCTGGTTGAGCAGCACGCTGGTATTGGGCATCTGCTCCGCCAGGGCGTTGACTTCGGTTTCGGTAAAGGGCAAATCATCAAATGAAAAGGTGGTTTCGCCCACGGTAAAGGTAAAGCTGCACTGGGCGCAGGCCGCCGCCAGCAAGCGCCGCCGATCAACATCAGGCACCTCACCAATTTTGCTAACAGAGACGGCGACAATGTTGCTGAGGCTAAAACGCTGGTTCAGGTACTGCTCCCCATCGTGTAGAGCCGCCAGGGGTACATAGCGCAGGGCACCATCGGGGGAGTAGAGAATGGACTCAATGCCCGCCTGCTCCAAGGTTTGCTCTAGGGGGGCCACCAGCCAGGTGTAGAGCTGCTGGGCTAGGGGTTGAATGTCGCTGTTGGGGTCTTTTAGAGCCTGGCCAAAGGCCACAATCGCTCGGTTCAAGTCTTCGCCTTTGACATTGATGGGGTAGCGCAGGGGTGGCCCGTCAGCGGTGACCAGGACAAGTTCGAGGCGATCGGGCAAAATCAGCGGGTAGAGTAGCGCCGTCTCTTGGGGCAGAGTACGCAGCTCGGCTTGCAGGGTTTGGTACTCGGTCTCGATATCGAGGTTTTGCCGCCGGGTTTGCTGGCTAATCTGGCTCAGCAGCTCTGAAACTTCGGGCAGGTCGAGAAAGGCAATGAAGCGGCTTTGCACATCGCTGTAGCGCTGGCGCAGGGTGGTGAGGCGTTGCTGCTGCTCTGGGCTAAGGTTGTCGTAACCGAGGTCTTTACCGAGGTCTTCCAGTTGGGTGAGTTCATCGCTGTCGGCGATAACCTGTTCGTAGAGGGCCAACAGGTCGGATTCAACATGCCAAAAGGCAACACCGCTGCTGGTGTCAGCGCTGCTTCGGACGCCCCGCAAGGAGTCGTCAAGTTCTTGCACCTTGAGCAGGTCGAGCACCCGCTGGGCTTCTAGCACTCGATCTTGCTGCAAGAGTAAGTCAGCTAGTTCACGATAGGTGTCGGCGACCGTGTCAACATAAGACTGCTGGAGCGATTGATCTAGCCCTTGCAAACCCACCCGGATGCCTTCGCGGGTGTTGACAGATTGTTTATAGAAGGCGATCGCTAGTTCTGGTTGGTTGCTCTGGGCCAGTACTTTGCCAATATCGGCTAGCACCAGCGCCTCGCCAGAGGGGTTACCAATATGGCGATGTATGGCCAGCGCCTGCTCAAAATAGTCCATGGCTTGCTCGGTATCGTCCAAGCCTCCATAGGTTAGCCCCAGACCGCCCAGCACCGAGGCTTGCAAAAATCTGGCATCCATATCAGAGACTAGATCCAGGGCTTCTTGGTAAGTGGCCAATGCCTGCTCATAGTTGCCCTGACGTGCATAGACAATACCAAGATTATCTAGAGCACGCACCTGACCTAGCAAATTACCAGCATCTTGGTGAATGGCCAAGGCTTGCTGGTTGTAGTCAATCGCTTGGTCATATTGCTGCTGACGATGGTAGACACCTGCCATGCTGTTCAGTGTTAAAGCTTGGCCACCAACACTGCCATTAGCCACATCAATGTCTAGAGAACGCTGGTAATAATCGAGCGCTGTGGCGTACTGCCCCAATTTGAGGTAAATAAATCCCAAACTGTGCAATGTTATTGAAACTTGTACTTGAGAATCAATGGCACTGGTCTGTTAACAGGAGATACTTTGAAACCCTCTCAGGCAGAGGAGTTCCTGGGTGGATAGCAAGCGATTGCACAAGCCGATCGCCATGGCCGGAGTCGTCGGTTTGCCCAGTCCCCCATGA
>NZ_JBNXVS010000101.1:0-5166 GCF_050565655.1 Nodosilinea sp. AN01ver1
GCGCACGGACTCATCAAGTCCTACAAGAAGCGATTGAATCTGCTTATTCTCAAGTCACTTTAAAGGATATTCGCAGCTGGTTCACAAATGACTGTTACTGTACCTCATCCGAATGAGAACCGCTATATGTCCCCTATCACCAGTCGTGAAATTCGCTTGGTTTCCCGCCCTCAGGGAATGCCCACCGAAGCTAATTTTGACCTAGCCCAGACCGAGGTAGAGCCGCTGCAAGACGGGCAGGTTCTAGTTCGTAATCTCTATATGTCGGTCGATCCTTACATGCGGGGCCGCATGAACGAGGGCAAATCCTACGTTCCCCCGTTTGAGTTAGGCAAACCCCTGGAGGGTGGTGCCGTAGGAGAGGTGATCGAGTCCCGTACCCCGGCCTTCAACCCAGGAGATATTGTTACCTCTAGCTTGGGCTGGCGAGAATATTTCATTGCTTCTCCTGAGGCGCTGCATTTGGTCAAGGACAACATTCAGCCCCTTTCGGTTTACCTCGGTACTTTGGGTATGACCGGCATGACCGCCTGGGCTGGGCTAACGATGGTTGAGGTTAAGGCAGGCGACGCCATATTTATTTCGGGGGCCGCTGGCGCGGTTGGCAGTGTGGCTGGGCAGTTGGCAAAGCTGCGGGGTTGCCGGGTCATTGGAACGGCTGGGTCAACGGAAAAAATTAGGTTTTTGAAGGAAGAATGCGGCTTTGACGAGGCCTTTAACTACAAGACCCAGCCCGTACTTGAGCAATTGCAGCAGGCTGCCCCAGAAGGCATTGATGTCTATTTCGATAATGTTGGCGGCGAAATGCTTGAAGCGGCCCTGGCAACGCTACGAGTGCATGGTCGGATTATCGCTTGTGGCAGCATTTCTGCCTATAACGCTACATCTCCACAGCCCGGCCCCACCAACCTTTTTAACGTGACTACCAAACGACTGACGATGAAAGGCCTAATTGTCGGAGATTGGCTTGATCGGCGGAATGAGTTTGAGCAGGAAGTGGGCGACTATTTTCGCGCCGGGCAGTTGAAGCACGAGGAAACCGTAGTAAACGGCATTGAGCAGGCCGTAGGCGCATTCATTGGGCTGTTTGAAGGTAAAAATACTGGCAAGATGGTGGTGAAACTAACCTAGCCTGCCCAGTGATAGGCTGCCGTCAGGCTGATGTTGTCTTGAGATGCTATGGGCTGATTGGGGTCTGGAAACTCCTGCGCTGCCCAGGCTTCCAGATCAGCCAGTGCCCTGGGGTAAATGTCGTCAGGCACCCGCCACATATTGCTGTAGATGCGATCGCGATAGGCTCTCATAAGACTGTCCACTGTACTCTCGCGGGACAGGTCAGCAACCACCACAGTCTCCAGCGTGGCCCCTTGCTCCTGCAACCGATCCAGTACATCCTCCGTGACACCGCCAGTAAAGCCAGAGTCGTAGCCATAGCCCAGCAGAATCTCTCTCCACTGCCGTCCAATGGCATCACGGCTCGCAGTCTTATTGGTGGGATGGTGGAAGTAGATGAACACCCCCGAGGGCTTCAACACCCGGCGCAGCTCATCCATTGCCGTCTGCCAGTCAGCGATCAGGTGCAGGATATGGGGGGCGATCGCTACATCAAAACTATTGTCCTCCAGCGGTAGTGCCGTCGCGTCAGCATTGATCAACCTCAGCCGATGGGCCTTCCCCTCAAGCTTCTGCCTGAGCTTGTCCATCATGGCTTCAGACACATCAACTCCGGTATAAGCAAAGCCTCGCTCAACAATGGGCAAAGCAATTCGTCCTGTGCCGATACCAGGTTCAAAGAAGGTGGTGTTAGGGGTGGCCCGCCCCAGCCTCAGAATCTCTGCTGTAAGCCGTTCAGACACCTCTGGGGCCAGGGTGCGGGTGTTGTCATAGAAGTCGGCGGCTCGGTCAAAGGAGATAGGCATAGGCTGTTTCTAGTGCTACTGGGCCTGTTTCCAGCCCTCATAACTGGGAGGAAAGCCTTCTACATTGTCATAACCCAGCAGCCGCAGCGCCATAACCCCAATACCCGTGCGGTAGCCCGTTGAACAGTAGAGCATCACCGGCTGGTCGTGTGGCACCTGGTCGAGGCTCTGGGCCAACTCGCGTAAGGGAATGTTGATTGCCTCTGGGATGTGGCCACCTGCATATTCAGAAGGCTCTCTCACGTCGATAAACAGAGTCTTACCCTCGGCTACCTTTGCCTGAATCTTAGCCACGTCCCGCACGGCATAGAAGCCACGGGGGATGTCCTGTAGAAAGTCGTCAACTGTTGCCTCTAGGCCAGGGGGAGTATCTGAAGCCGAGGCTGAGGCGGCCATCGCTGGCTGGCCTATCCCCCATCCCTGGCTCAGCAGCAGTCCCAGGCCAATGATCAAGACGAACTGCTGAAGCGTTTTGCTAATTTGGTTCCAAAGCATAGTTAACGCTCTCCAGTACACAGCCTTAGCCCTACTATCTCGCGTTACCCCCAGAACAAACTTCATCGGGCTACAAAGGTTTACTCCTCAGTCTCGATTGGGCTGGATGACAACCGCCCTTGGGCATTCTTGTGACAAATGGAATCTGGTCTATTTTTATGAACGGCAGGTATCGCGCAGGTACGGCAATGGGTTTAGCAATGGCGATCGCCAGCTGCTCTCAAGGGCAGCGATAACCCCAGACAAAGTCCAGGTAACAGACCCCGCCCCAACCGTTGCTAACTCGACCCTCCCCACCGCCACCATTATCTCGGTGGGTGATGGCGACATGCTACGCATGGACTACCAGGGCGAGAACGTCACAGTCCGTTTCGCCTGCATCGACGCTGTGTGACCCGTTCGTCCGAAACCGTGAAAACGGGGGATGGACGGCGAGGTTTAGAACCTTGACAACTTGGAGCTTGACGTTGGGTGCAATCCCCAACCTGTAGGGTGAGTACAGATAGCAACATCCCCACTGAGGCGATTGGTTATCGAATTGGTGAAGCGGGATGTAACGGAGGTCACTCAGAGCCTAACTGGGAATCCCTCCAAGCTGGTTTCTATGGACAGCGAAAGCGAACATGTGATGAGATGTCGTGATGCATAACAGCCTACGTAGGCTAAAGGGCTGGGCTAAAAAAGCATGGTTCATATAGGGCTGGATGAAGGCGTCGCATTCAGACTCACTACCTCGAACCCGGTATCGAACATGGTCCTAAGGAAACGTCAAACAAGCTCCAGGAACGGGATAACTCTGATGAGGCTCTCAATCTAAGGTCGATAGGCTTGAGTAGGTAACCAACTGCAAGCCTTATCAGAGCAGGATGGGTTAAGAAGCAAAGGCTCTGGGGAAAGCCCAGAGATAAGCAGACGTAACCCCGATGTTAGGAAAGATAGAGTTGCCAGTAGCAATTAACACATCATGAGCACGGTTCAGCCAGTGTATGAATGGAATACCGTTCCCTGGAAACAGGTGGAAAAGCGAGTATTCAAGTTGCAAAAACGAATCTATCAAGCTTCTAGTCGAGGAGATGTCGAAACAGTCCGACGACTTCAACGGTTACTAATCAAGTCCCACTCAGCCAAACTGTTAGCCGTGAGGCGAGTGACCCAAGATAACCAGGGAAAACGAACCGCCGGGATTGATGGTGTGAAGTCCCTTCCGCCAAAAGCCCGGTTAGCTCTAGTGAACCGATTGTCGTTGAAAGGAAAGGCTAGACCTGTACGCCGGATTTATATTCCAAAGCCAGGAACCCAAGAGCGACGAGCTTTAGGAATTCCAGTGATGGAGGATCGGGCAAAGCAGGCACTAGTTAAATTCGCGCTAGAACCCGCATGGGAAGCGAAATTCGAACCAAACTCATACGGATTTCGTCCAGGGCGTTCGGCCCATGATGCTATCTCAGCGATTCGTAAGGCTATCGATAAACGAAGTAAATTTGTCCTCGATGCCGACATCGAGAAATGCTTTGATAGGATTGACCATGCGGCACTTCTGAAGAAGCTAGATTGTTCGCCGACTGTCCGCAGGGTGATTAAAGGCTGGCTCAAGAGTGGTGTGCTAGATGGGAATACACTATTTCCAACAGAATCCGGTACCCCACAAGGCGGAGTCATTTCGCCGTTGCTAGCCAATATCACACTACATGGCCTAGAAACTGCCATTCGTCGGGCGTTTCCAGCCACGGGTTATGTAGACGGCAAACGACAAAATCCTTATGCGCCTATCATTGTTCGCTATGCCGATGACCTGGTCATCCTCCATGTTAAGCAGGAGGAAATTGAGAAAGCTCACAAGCTAACAGATCAATGGCTGAATCAATACGGACTTCGACTAAAACCCAGTAAAACCAGGATTACGCATACCTTAGAGACTGAAGAAGGTCCCCCAGGATTTGACTTCTTGGGGTTCAACATTCGACAGTATCGGGTTTCCAATAGACGCAGTGGTAAAACTCCTCACGGGGAACCACTGGGCTACAAAACGCTAATCCAACCCAGTCAGACATCGGTTAAACGGTTCAAGCAACGTCTTAAGGAAGCGGTGGTTAATCACCGTTCAGGGAGACAATCAAGTTTAATCCACTTGCTTAATTCCTTCATCCGAGGATGGTGCTACTACTTCCGAACCGAAAACAGTGCCAAATGCTTTCATCGGCTCAACCAAGATATCTTTGATATGCTTTGGGGCTGGGCAAACAGACGGCACCGAAACAAAGGGAAGACCTGGATTTATGACAAATATTGGCGTAGGGTAGAAGGCTCCATTCGGTTCGCAGATACCCATGACCATGTTCTGCTCAGACCCTCAATGATTCGGGTGATGAGACATGTCAAGGTTCAGGGGACTCGAAGCCCTTATGACGGTGACTGGGTTTACTGGTCTAGGCGCATCACTAAAGCCCCAAAATATGCCAACCGAGAATTTCGCATTCTAGTTCGGCAACGAGGACGGTGCGCCCATTGTAGGCTGTTTTTCAAGGCGGGAGACCTGATTGAATTCGACCACATTCTACCTTCCAGTTTGGGAGGAACGAATGGAATAAACAACCTTCAGGCACTGCACCGACATTGCCACGACAATTGCAAAATCGCACGAACTTCGGCACCTGAATCGCGCCAACTTCGGCAGGTGAATCGCATGAACCTCGGCACCTGAATCGCATGAACTTCGGCAGGTCATGACTACCCCATCGGTGGATCTCGATAC
>NZ_JBNXVS010000102.1:0-5123 GCF_050565655.1 Nodosilinea sp. AN01ver1
GGAGATGTCGTGAGACCCACAGGTTGGACAGGTCATCTCGATTGTCATGGAGCCTACTCCCCCAGAATCTAGAAGTGCAACGGCGTTACCTTATTTCTCTCTATCCTTTACATTAATCCACTACCCTTTTCTTTAGCTTTGCGCTTGGCCTGGTTTTCGGCTTCGGTTTTAGGGTCGAAGGGGGTTTCGAGACGATCTAGAATAGCGGGAATCTCGGTGGAATCTTTGCGAGAGGTCAGCTCATCAATGGCTCTAAAGTAGCGTTTGGAGAGTCCCCGCTCATCCATGCGGGCTAGGCGGGTGCGAATGTCGTCATCGACTAAGCGCCGGGTACCCCCCAGCTCCCGCAAAGAGTTGAAGTAGCCTACCAGTGTCATCCAGGGGTCAGCATTCTCACCGTAGATTTCGTAGAGACTCTGGGCGGAGGAGAGTACCGCTAGATAGACTCGAATCATCGTAGCTTTGAGCCGCCGACCAGGGGCGCAAATGCCCAGATAGCGACGCCCTGGGGTCTCGGCAGGGTCTCGCTGGCGGGAAAAGAAGTTGTCTTTAATATCTAGCCCCTGGGGCGGAAAGATGCTGACGTTCCTTAGAAACAGGCTGTTGACCTGCACCTGAGCCTGGCGAATGGTGGCGGTCGAGGCAATCACCTTAGGCCGCACGGGCTGGCCGTTGACCTGCCAGGTACAGAGCTGATCGACCGCTGTTTCATAGAGCCCCACCAGGGTACCGAGGGGGCCGCTGATCAGGTGCAGCTCATCTTGGATGATCAGATCTGGGGGCCTGAGCTTGCTGTGGGGAACGGTCTTGGCGGCGGGATGGATGCCGACCTTTTTGTGGTGGTCTTTATCTTCTAAATCCGGGGAGCGGAAGCCGTGGCGATCGCAGTAGCCATTTACCTGGCCAAACAGCATTTGCACTTCCCCTTTCCAAGGCATTTGGGCAAACTTGTCCACGGTGGCGATCAGCAGCGTGGGCAGGAGTCGGTAAATTTCTTCATCCACCACCACAACGGGCAACCCGTCTCCCTTAGAAAAGTCACAGCGGCCTAGGGGATCGCCGCACTTGATGAGGGTTCGGCCCCGACCTTTCTCGAAGCGCTCTACCGTAATGTTGCGCCCTGGGTCAATTTTGGTGCCGCACCAGGGGCAGTTGGTGAGCTGGTGGGGGGTGCCGCTGCCCCGCAGTCGAGATTCCCGGTGTTGTTTGACGGCTTCATCGCTGTCGGCAGTTTTATTGGGGGTGTTCCGCATCCCTACCCACAGCCCAATGCGGAAGGGATCGATACCCCAGGTTTTCTCATCGGCGCGGCGGATGGTTTCACAGGCACAGATCAAAGCGGTGGCCCGCTGAAACTGCTGGAGAGTGAGCAGACGTAGGGTATAGCGCATCAGCACTGCGACTCCGTGCAGACCGTCTCGGCCTTCGACTATGCCTTGAAGGCGGCGCAGGCCGATGGTGTAAGCCGTGAGGCCGAGATAGGCCTCGGTTTTACCGCCCCCGGTAGGGAACCAGAGCAGATCGGCTACGGCATCGCTGGGATGGGAGCGATCCGGGTGGTTGAGGTCGGTGGTGCTGGGCAGGTTCAGCAGAATGAAAGCCAGCTGAAAAGGATACCAACTGCGCCCAACGGGGATATCAACGGCCTCAAGGGTAATCGTTTCTCCCCGTCGCCGTCGCTCGGCATAAGCGGAACGAATGCGCTGCTGCCACATCGCCTGGTTCATGAATCGGAAGGCTTTGGCGGCCTGAGGGTTGTCTCTAAGCGTCTCCAGCCCGGCTTCGATGCGGGCTAGAACCAGGCGACAGTTGGCGATCGCCCGCTCGGCTACAGCTTGATACTCCTCTAGCCCCTGGCCTAGCTCACCAATCTTCGCCTCCTGCTCGTCGATCCAGGTGGTGTAGGCAGCGGTGAGGGGCCGCAGCATGGTTTGCAGTTCAGCGTCAGTGGCCTCTGCCAGCTGCTTCATATCCAGCACCAAACCCCTAAGGGCCGGTATCTGTTCTTCGGTAGGCGGTTTGGTCGCTGGGACTTCGTAGGCGGGCAGCACGCTAGTAGACAAGCAGACCGCTCGGGTCGGATCCGTAGAAGATACCTCGGCATGAACCCCGACCCCATGCCCCACGGCAAATTCGACGTGGTTGCGGTACAGCATGGCCATGGCCTGGTTTTCGGCATGGATAGCCGGATCTAGGGCAGCGGTGTGCTGTTCTAGGGGTTTGCGGATGAAGATCTCTGGGTTGTCAGGATGGGGCGATTTGACCGACAGTTCAGGCTGAAACAACCAGGCGGCGTCCTTGTTTTGACTAGGCTCATGCTGGCTATTGACCAGAAACAAACTTACAATCCAGTCTTGGTCAGGGAGCTGCCGAATTTGGCCGCGCAGATAGACCGCAGGGGCTTGATCCGGCATCGGCACCTCATCGATCTCCCCTGTGGCTTCCAGATCTAGCGTGACCGAGCCCTTGAGGGGGTAGCGCTTCCACACCTGCTTGGGATTGCCCTTATCGGTAAAGCTAATCTCGCTAGCCTGTCGGATATAGCCGCCCCATTCGGTGGTGACTTCGAGGGTTTTGGCCCCAGCGCTAACGCAAAAGGTCATCCCCATGGATGAGGGAAACATGCTGTCGGTGGCGGGCACATTGGTGTCGGTGCTGCCTTCCTCGGCGTTGTCTTTGTCGGCGAGGGCCAGGTTGTCCTGCAATTCGGGCTGGTCTTCGACCCCAACTTCGGTCTCAGCTCCAACGCTTTTGTTGCGGATGGTGGGCGCTAAAACCCCGACCAGGTAGCGATCGGTGACGTGGGCTTCGTCTACTTCCTCGTCGGCTCCGTGGGCTGGGCCGCGCAGGTCGTTAATAATGCGCTTTTCTAGCTCTCGGCGAATTTCGGCGGGGGTAGCTTGCTTGAAGACGTGATACTTTTCTGCTTTGGCGCTGACCTGGGGGGCTTCGCTGTCTTCGTCGGAACCGTAGGTGGGGGCTTCTTCCGGTTCATCCGGCGGCTCAGGTTCTGGGGAAGCGCCTTCAGAAGGTGCTGTCCACAGCCCAGGGCGAGAGCCAGGTTGAGCAGCAGCGGAGGGTGCTTTTGAGGAGGCTGGTTGGGATGGGCGTTGCTGATTAAAGGCCAAGATTTGATCGACGACGGTATCGGCGATCGCACCATCGATCCCCAGGATATCGGCATCGTTGGAAATATCCAGCCCAGCCAGTAAGACGGTTAGGGCGGACTCAGGCGCAGAGGTAACAGTACTCCAATCCAGTTGAGCGGTGCGTGCTCTCAACTGCTGGTTGATGGCGTCCAGATTTAGGTCGCCGGGTAGCACGGATGGAAGCTGGATGACCGTCATGCTGTCGTCTTACCTAAATTCCAGAGCGATTCGTCAAAGCTTTGCAGCAAAACCGAGGGTTTCTTTTCAGGGACTACTACCAGTAAAGCCCGCATGGCGCGGGTCATGCCAACAAACAGGGTGCGGCGTTCGCGGTTGAGAATCTCCTGGGCAGCTTCTTCAGGGGTGTCTTTGGACATGTAGGGGAAGCGGCTACCGATAAAACCGGCGATCGCCACAATCGGAAACTCCAGCCCCTTAGCCCCTTTCAGCGTCAGCACTTTAACGCCAGTCTTGTTCAGGTCTAGCTCTTTGCTGCCCATGAAGGTCGCTTCAAGACCCAGGTAGCTGAGTTGCCCGGCAATGTCTTTCCCAGAGCGCTCGCTGGGGGTGAGAATGGCGCAGGCGTCGATGCCCAGGCGAAACTCCCTGGCGGCCATGCGGCAAAACTGGGCCAGGAGCTGACCTTCGGCGGCGGTGTCTGCCACTGCTCGCACCGCTGGGGGTGGGCCGTAATTGATGTACTGCCGCTCAATGGGTTCGTCGTCGAGTAGCCCAGCTTGGAGATAGTGGTGGGCCGCCGTGTCAATTTCTGCGGTGGTGCGGTGGTTGGTGCGCAGGATGCCGGTGCGGCCCACAAACCTGAGGTCGCTATGAACATCGCCCCAGCGGAAGCTGCTGCCGTAGATCGATTGGTTGGCATCGGCAGTGATAAACAGCCGATTGGGTGCTTGGCAGAGCTGCACCAAAAAGCGCAGGGTGTTGGGTGGCAAATCCTGGGCTTCATCCACAATCACGGCATCGTAAACGGGTGGATTTTCCATCGTGCGCAGTAGGTCTGCTCCACGACTACGGAGCTGTTCCCAGGTTTCTAACCCCTGGACGGCGAGGTGCTGATTGAGGTGTTCCCTCAGATGCCAGATGGCCTGTCGCTGCACCCGGTTCAGGGGCACCATGCGCCCGGCCCGAGAGGTGGCTTGGTAGTCTTCCAGGGTGGTTAGCTCCCGGCTCTCGATGATGCTGCCAATTTCTTCGAGCAGATAATCGGGAGGTAGCCGCTCTAGGATCAGTTTCTCGGCCTGCTGCTGGAGCAGGTTGCCGGGTAGAGACTCCAGCACATCCGCCATGACCACCGGCAGAATTTTCTTCAGGTCGCCACCGTTGGCGATTTTGGGTTTGCCGGTTTCGTGGCAGATGAGCGTGTAGACACGACTGTCGGCGGTTTTCACTTCCACATGGCGCAGGTCATCGCCCAGAAGCTGTTTCAGCAGCTGCTCACTGAAAGTAACCAGGGCATTGGTATAGGTGGTGAAGAGAATGCGGGGAGACTCGACCCCGGCAGCCTTGAGCCGGTGAAGAATTTCGCGGGTGCGGTAGAGGGCGACGGTGCTTTTGCCGGCGCCGGGGCCACCTTTAAGCAGGGTAGGGCCTTTGGCATTGGCGGCCCAGGTGACAAATTTTTCTTGCTCGGGGTTGAGCTTGAGCAAGAAGCCCAGCAGATCGCCTGCTTTGAAGCGCAGCAGGTCGGCGGTGTCTTGGGCGATGAAGTCGGGCTGTTGGAGCACTTCTACCAAGGGGCGCTCAAACAGGTATTCGTCGAGTTTGAGGATGATGTCGTCAGGTATGCCGGGGCAGTCGAACAGGGTCTCGCGGTCTTGAATGGGTAGCAGGTGCGTATTTGCATAACTTCGGCACCTAGTTGCATCAACTTCGGCACCCCCTCGATTGGCGAGGGAAAAACAGCATAGCTGGGCAGGTCAGATTCATTATGCAGTCTGTGAATAGATCGTGAGAATA
>NZ_JBNXVS010000103.1:0-4794 GCF_050565655.1 Nodosilinea sp. AN01ver1
ACTCAGGGTGGGTTTGGGGAACCGTAGCAGGGGATGGAGGAGAAAGATGCATAGAGCCTAAGGAAAAGATGAATCAGCCTGAAACTCTAGCATCTTCAGCCTTCCTTGAGAATGAAATGGCCCTGGGTAACAACACCACCGCCCCACGACAACACCACCGCCGAGGATGCCCCGCTGAAAGAACACGAGGTTAGCGGCTTAGCCGATGTTTTAGTAACGGCGGTAAAGATGGGCGGGCTTGAAGCTGTAGAGGATTTCGAGCAACTTCCCGAAACTCACAAACGCCAGGTTTGGGCGGCTATACCTGACAGCGAAAAAGAAGCTGTCAGGGCAGCAATAACAGAGCCTAAGCAAGTTTCTTTTCTTGACGGGGAGGAAGTTTAACCATGAAAATTTGCCCCCGTTGTGGCGATGCCAACCTTCTTAGACTCGAAGGTAAAGGGCCACACAAAGCACAGCTAAAATGTAGTAGAGGCCATTTTGTTAAGTGGTTAGGGAAAGCTGAACTTGAAGCCCTTGGCGGCTTCACTCACGAGCAACAATCGCTATTCTAGGAAACGCAATGATTCGACCTACCGCCAGGGCAAAACAGTGAAACTAGAGCCGCTATCAGCAAAACATACCGAAGCCGCCAAGTTCATCGCAGCCGGGGCGAAAAATCGTGTCATCTGCGAAATGCTTGAAATAGGCGAAACTACACTACTGCGATGGAAGCGGCGAAGCGATTTTCAGCAGCTTGTTAAGCAATTCGTATTGGATACACCCAAAGGAGACTCGGAGCTAAGCCAAAAGTTTGAACAGTATTCGATAGAACTTCTGGAAAATGCACGCCGAGACGAAGAGCTTCTTATGGTGCAGCTCCGAGAGATTCTAGAGAAGTTTGCCAAGATTCTAGAGACTCGGTTAGAAAGCCTAAGTGAAGGCGATATGGCCGAGATTCCTGTTCGTTTGCTGCCATCGTTCTTTAGTTCATTCACCGATGGAATAGCGAATTTGCAAGCGGCCCACGACCGATTGACGGGTTACGGAATTTTGACACGAGAGCTAAACAACATCATTGAAGCGAAGCATACCACCACAAACCCTGATTAACCCGCCGCCCTTGCTCGCCGCCCTTAAACAACACGGGGCCAATTCTCGGCGGGGCGATGGTTGCGATCGGCTGCTCAAGACACCGTTCATTGAATGGTGCAAATCACTGCGAATAAAAACAGTCGGCGGGCTGCAACCCTTCGAGCTTTTCGAGTGGCAAGAATCGTTTGCCCATGTGCTGCTAGAGAACCCCAGAACGCCCATAACGCTACTCAGCAGCAGACAGACCGGCAAGACTGCCTTAGTCCTGGCGTTGCTGGTGTGGCTCGCCCTAAGCCGATCTCAGTTCACCGCCGTTTTAGTTCACAGGAAAGGCGAAGATTCCCGCCAGCTCGCACGCCGCGCAAAGAAGTTTATCCCCGATGGCACTCGCCTAGAATCCGATTCTCTATCCCTGATTGAGTTCGCCGAGTCCGGTTCTCAGCTCCACTTCAGAAGCTGCAACCCACGCAATGAAGATGGGGCCGAGTCCACGGGGCGGGGCTTGAACTCGGTAGACCTGGCGGTCATCGAAGAGGCGAGCCACACCAGCAACGTACAAGAAATCATGACGGTCTTGGGCCCGACCTTAACCTGGTCATCGATGGCCACCGTTCTACAAATCGGCACGGCGGGCAAGCGTGAGAGCTACTACTACCAGGGACTCGCCCAAGCCTACGGCGGCAAGGAACCGCTAGAACAAACCCTTGAAGGTATCCGGGCTGGAATCATCGCACCCTACCAGGTAGAGCGATCGGCGGGGCGAATCGCCGTCATCACAAACTGGCGGGCAATACCCCAGTTCGCCGCCGAAGGCATCGACCCCAAAACAAAGCGCCCTAACTACTTGACCCGAATCCAAAAGGAGCAAGACCTGACGGACGGACAAGTCGATTCAGAGCACGAGCTAATCTTCGACAGCGACACCACCTTATCTGTCTTCGAGTTTCCTTTGGTGATGGCGGCTCGGCGGGGCGAGTGGGAACCGCCAGACGAATCCGCCGTTTACTACGCTGGTGTCGATGGCAGCGGCAAGCCCAAGCCAGGGCGCAAAGGTGACTACACTGTTTGCCTGATTCTCAAGAAAGAAAGCCCCGAAGACTATCGGGTAGTCAAGCTGTACCGCAAGCGCGGCATAACCTTTGAACGGCGGTACGCAGAAATCAGCGAGATTCTAAACGCCTATGGCCCTGTAGCGACCTTTGTCGAAGCGAACGATGGGATGGGTCAGAGCTACCATGAAGCCCTTCTATCAGGCTCTCCAGGGCTTCAGATTGACCGGTTCAATAACACTAAAGAACGAAAGGCTTCGATAGTCAACAAGATTGACCTTGCTTTAGAGCGTGGTCAATTGGGGATACCAAAAGGCCCCGTTATTGATGAACTGCTGAGCTTTCAGCAGCTCGAAGACGGCTCTATGGGGGCCGTGGGTAAAGACGCCCATGACGATACGACAATGGCCCTAGGGCTCGCCCTGGCGGCTGCTAGATATGGAGGAATACAAAAATGACCACTACTTCCCGCTATGCCTCTTTCTGGTGCTTCAAGGACGGGATAAAAACCGCCCTAATGATGTTCGAGCGCGACAAGAAAACCAATACGATAAGCCCCGTTGCAGACTGGGTTTCAGGGCCAAACGGCTATGACTTTGTTGCCAAGATTAACGAGTGGCACGCCGAAACGCCGTTAACAAAAGTCATCGTTAACGACATCGAAAGAATTGACGGCGAAGACCACCCGGCGAAACGAAGGATAAATTCTCTTCCAGTAGTCATCCTTCCTCAAATAATCTTGTTCGAGGGCGCTTCTCTCTATGAAGAAAAATCCAAGTCAGGGGAATTTGAATGGGGCGACTACAAAGGAGGCGCTAGATTGCTGGAAAAAATGAACCAAGGGCAATCTTCAGACCCATTACTAATGGCATTCCTGCAAGGGCTCAAAGGCCCATCGGAATTAGTAACAATCGAAAGGCTGGAGGCTATGACCGGCTGAAATCCTTCAAATCAATTCCCCCACATAAGGACTAACCCATGACCAAAATCCCTGTTGAATTTCAAGGCGTCGTAACCAGATTTACCGCGAAGCTGGCAAGAATTCACCCTGTGGTGAGCTTGCACCTCGATGACGATGCCAGCGCGATCGATCGCCGTTATGCGATCGATCGCCACGATGCAGCCGACAGCGCCCTCGATGACGAAAGCGCGATTAACAGACTATTCACCAAGGAGAACTAACCCAATGCCTACCCAGACCCTGAACAAACGCGAAGCCACGACACTTTTAATTGACGCCCAACAGCAGCACGAAAAACTAGCCGCTGAATTCTCCAAGCTGCAAAGCCACCTAAGCCGCCTTCAGCCTGGTAGCGAAGAATTTACCGTCGCGGCACATCGAGCCGCCGACATGAGAACACGGCTGCAGGGGCTCACCGAAAAAATCCAAAGCCTTCACGAGCAAGCAACCTCCGAAGCAGAGCGCCAAGCTGCAGCCGATCGCAGGGCAGCCGCCGAGGCCGCACAGGCAGCCGCCGAACAGCAGGGCTATCAGGATATGGCTCGCATTGAAGAGTCGATTGCAAAGATAAACGCCAGCAGCGATGCGCTAGCGGCGGCGATCGCAGAATACGAAAGCCTCAGACCAGAGCGTGAACGGCTGGTCAAGTTGGGCTGGCTGAAGTTCGATAGTCTTAATCGCTCAATACCTGCCATTGTTCGGTTAATTCCATACCTACAACGGCGAGGCTCCATAGCGAGGCTGATGAGACGCTCTGAGGCAAGAGTATGATGAGCGGGTTTGGGACAGAATACGGCTTTATCGGCGAGACCCCAGGGGCTAAGCTATCGCGCTTTGTCGCGATCTGGAGCGATGGCACGGCGGCGGCGGCGTGGCTTTTTGAGCACGGCGATCGACCGCTGGCCCCGCTGGCAGAGGCCACCCTTCAGGCGAGCGAAATAATCAGCACGCTAGAAACTTGGGGCGATATCGACGCTGTAGTTCTGAATGCTATTCCTGGCGTGGTGGCTCATCCTGTCGCCGTACTTCTGCAAAAGTACCGAGTTCACATCCTGGCAGAGGTGGCACCGATAGAAGGGCTCGGCGTGGCCATGCAGAAGATGCAGTCAGGCAAGCTCACCCTAGACAGATACCCCAGGCGAGCCACCATTCAAGAGCGGCTGAAGCGAGCCCCAGCGGCAATAGATGCCTTAACCCAAGGGTTCCTACTTGGGGTGGCACGCGAGCCCGGTACAGGGCCACGAATGAGTTCATCCGTAGCCCAATGGGGCTAGGGCATCCTAGGGGCGACGTTAACGGTTAACTCAATGGCTAGAACACTAGACGCTCGCCAGGGCTGGCAGCTCACCGCGCAGAACGCAATTAGGCGGGGTGAACCGATCCCACTACCCCAGTTCGGTCTATGCGAGATGTCACCCACCGAGACCCAGCTTTGGCGAGATGCGGTCAAGAGTGCGATCGTGGGCTGTACTGGACTGCCGCCATTGCCCGCCGAGTGGAAGGCGACCTATACGCCGCCCTTTACCCCTAGCGACACAGAAGCCGCCAGAGCCGCTCTAAGGGCTCACCGACAGGGCTCCTAACCCCCCCGCCCCGCCAGCCCTGCCTGTAGCGGGGCTTCTTATTGCCCTCCCCACGCCGCCACGCCACGCCACGCCACGCGGCCACGCCGCCACGCCACGCCCCACGCCGCCGAGACCATGCAGCCGC
>NZ_JBNXVS010000104.1:0-4437 GCF_050565655.1 Nodosilinea sp. AN01ver1
TATCGAGATCCACCGATGGGGTAGTCATGACCTGCCGAAGTTCATGCGATTCAGGTGCCGAGGTTCATGCGATTCACCTGCCGAAGTTGGCGCGATTCAGGTGCCGAAGTTCGTGCGATTTTGCAGCGATATAGGTGGAGCACAATAGAGACTTGGCGAGGGTTGAGAAAGGTTAGCAGGGCGGCCATCAGCCGTTCCAAGCGACGGTCTTGAATAGTTTCTAGACCCTTACTGAGGCCCAGATCGTGGCAGATAGATATATCCAGGCTGGCGTACTGTTTTTGCACCTCTGCCCACTCGTGAGCCGAAAGCCCTTCTACGGGCACCTGCCGAGTCACTGCGACATCTGCCATATCCTCAGCGTCAGCATCGACTCTCATTTCCAGGTAGTAGCCGTCTTCATCTGAGCGCAGAATGGGCCGCTGTACATCGGGGGTTCTTAAAAGATGCCCCCGCCCGAGGCAGCACCATTAAAAATTGGCCATCAACAGCGAAGGTTTCTACATCTACTGAGGGAGTTTGGGCCGTGCTCAATGTGAGTTCCTACAGTGCTAAAGGTGGCATCAAGCCATCATTTTAGGGAAAGAACCGCAGGGCTGAACACGTCTGGTGATGCTGGCTTGTGATCGGTTAGTTCGGCTTTAACCTGTACCTTCGGCGTATAACTTTTGCCCTTCACCTGTAACTGGGGTGTACAGGTTGACCTGTAACTTTCGCGTATGCCCAGATGATTGCCTGTAACTTGGGCGTATAAGTTGACCTGTAACTTTGGCGTAGGGTTTGGCGTTGGACTAATTTTGAAAGCTCTGCGGCGTCTACGTTTCACGGAAGAGCCTGCGACTTTAGCGCACAAATTGACCTGTAACTTTCGCGTATGAGTGACCTCTAGGCGTTGTCAACACGTCATTTTGGGCTATTGAGCAATGCAGAAACTAGTGTTAATCTTTGACGATATCGAGCTCAAAACACGTGCACTAGTGGCTTGACCCAGGAGGTGTAGCGAAAACCAATAACCCTGACAAATCTACCAATGTAGAGCTACTTGCCCGAGTCTCAGCATTTTGTGCTGACGTACGGAAATGATTGCCCAGTAGCCAGGCTAACCCCCTGGTAGCGATCGCGTGAATCAGTATTAAGCGTCCTGACCAGACCCTTAATAGGCAAAAAGAACCGGCAGCAGATGCCACCGGCTCTTTAAAAAGCGAAAACTCGAGAGGACCAGTCCCGAGCCGCGCAAAGAATGCTTATGCGGCTATGGTAACACCGGATCTCTCTCGGGGCAATACCCATTGCTCTTTTTTAGGAGAGAGAGGCCCCATGACCGCATCTACAGGCAGGAGCGAGGAGTCGCGTAGAACGACTTCCCGTTCCGAACCCCTCCCCGCTGACCCCACCGGCCAGCGGCTGTGTGAAATCTTCGGCCACTACCGCTGGAATTTCATCCGCGCCGATCTGCCGGACGACGCCACCGCCAAGGCCGCCTGGACAACTGTCAAAGACTATCCCCTGCGACCCCGCGTTCTCTGGAACCACTGGCAAGACGCCAACCAGATCATCGGTGTCCGCTTCACCCACGAGACCCGCTACGCCCTGCTCGACCTCGACGCCGGCGGCGACTACTGCACCGCCGAAGGCGTCGCCCAGATCCGCGCTGCCTTAGAGACCATCGGCATCACCCGCACCCTGCTGCTGCGCTCCAGCTGGAGCGGCGGCCTGCACCTGTATATCCCTTTTTTGGAACTCGTCAACACCTTCAACCTGGCCGTCGCCCTCAAAGAATGCTTCAAAGTCCAAGGGTTTCGGCTCCAGGCCGGGCAGCTCGAAATCTTCCCCAACGTTAAAGCCTACGGCGTTCAAACCTTCATTGAATACATGGGCCACCGGCTGCCCCTGCAGCCTGGCAGCGGCTCCTGCCTGCTCGACGACGACCTCAACCCCATCGGCAATAGCCTGGCCCGCTTCTTCTGGCTCTGGGATGGCGCAGCTGCCCACCAAGACATGGACACCCTGCGCCATGCGATGAAAATAGGCCGTGATAACCACCGCAAGAGACCTAAGCGCCGTAGCCACCCTGTCGCCAGCTGGCGACACGACCTAGATGCCGAAATCACAGAAGGCTGGACTGCCTACGGCCAGACCAACCACCTGCTGAAAACGATCGCCTGCTACGGCCGCGTCTTCGAGAGCCTTGAGGGCCAGGCCCTGATCGACTACACCCTGCGCATCGCCCTCCGCTGCCCCGGCTACGAGCAGTACTGCCGCCACCAGCACGAGATCGAGCGCAAAGTCATCGCCTGGGCCAGAGCCGTCGAGGGCTACTACTGGCCCTTGGGCAGCACTCCCACCCGCGACACTCGCCACCCCAAAAACACCCTGGTGCCCTTCAACCAGCGGCAGACCGAAGATGCCCAGTACCGCATCCGAGCGGCCTACGCCGAGCTAGAGCAGACCGGAGAGCTGCCTGAGCAGATTACGGCACGGGCGATCGCCTTAGCCCGAACCGCCAAAGTCAGCCAGCAGACCCTCTACAAGCACCTCAGCCTCTGGCACCCCAAGCACCAAGAGGGTGTAACAGCCCAGTCAGCAAGCTTTATAGCCCCTGAAGAGGTGAATTATGAAGCAATGCCAGAATCGCTAGAACCCCGAGAAATCAAGAAATTACACCCCTTGGAAAAGAATATGAAGGGTGAGGCGCTTTGCGCCGGTGGCGTGGGGTCGGATTTAACTTCTCTTACTCCGAAAAGGGGGGTGCGGGGGGATGAGTCCTCTTTTCCACAGGAGGTTGAGTCAGCAGCCTACGACCCGGACCTGCACGCACAGATTCAACACCAGATTCGGAGCCTGGGTTGGTCTGGTGACGTGATTCGACAATTTATTGCTGACCAGTTTGATGGCAAACGCTGGTCTGGTCTGACGGAGGATGAACGTTTCCTGTTGCTCTACCGACTTTGCGTGCTTGACCCTAGGAGTGATGCGAATTGAGGTAGCTATAGCCGTTGCCATAGTGGGCAGGACGCTTTCGTAGGTAGCCTATGGGCGATGGCTATACGCCATTTCGCTGTCCCAGGCTTGGCTACAGGCGGTCAGGCATGTCCTAAGCGAACTGCCCAGCGCTATAACTTAAACCTCTGCATGGCAGTGCTTCTTGCTGAACCCCTCCCAATCGGTTTTTGGGAAGGAATGAGGATCCAGATGGATTACAAGAATCCTGTTGAGGGTAACGGAGAGTATTGATTAACCAAAAGATAAACTTTAGTATCAACCAGATAAACCTGTTTGATATCAGGGGTAGTCTAATAATAAGAGGGAGAGAGAACTGCCCTCGATTTCAAATAGTTCAGTCCTCGTTAAGTTGGAGGTTTTTATCTCGTTAACGTCTGAATCTATTTCATCAAAATCAGCGGTACTCCACTTAGCTGTTGATATTTCCTACAATCAAGCTTAGAGAGCTCTGTGATAGATATCTAGGGGTTAATGCCCTGAAGTAACGGTATTGAGACATCTCTACATAGCGATACCCATTTCAGGAAATCTCTCAAGTCGGCGGTTGAGCGTCGTAAGCGGATTATTCTACATCAAAAATCCGTTTGAATCTTAATCAATAATCCCCCTGGTTCTGCCGTCAGAATTCAGGGGGATTTCGCATAAAGTAACTATAGAAATAAAAGCTGACAAAGTAGATGTCTACAGGCGCTGAAATCTGCAGTTAGCAAACTTAGAAGCATAGGAAAATAGTTAAATCTAGTGTATGGCATGTTGACCATTCACTCTTTATTGCTATCTTCCGACAACTCACTCACCACCGCATTCAGTTCTGTTTCTAGCTGCTCGATAGTGGGCAGGTTAGCCTTGAGTTGATCTGGTAGGCTGTGGGTGGTAACCGCGATCGGGGTGCTGACATTGCGCAGCGCGTATTCAGCAACGGTTTTATTCTTTGATTTACACAGCACGATGCCGATAGTGGGTTGGTCATCGGGGTGTCGCAGCAGGTCATCCACCGCCGCGACGTAGAAGTTCATCTTGCCGGTGTACTCAGGCCGAAATTCGGTCACCTTCAGATCAATGACCACATAGCACCGCAGTTTGAGGTGATAGAACAGTATGTCCATGAAGTACTCGTTGCCTGAGACTTCCAATCGATACTGACTGCCGACAAAGGAGAAACCAACGCCCAACTCCAGCAGGAAATCTCTGATTCTTTCAACCAGAGCCTTTTCTAGCTCTCGCTCTTGGGCGGCGGATGTTAAATTGAGAAAGTCGAAGTTGTAAGGGTCTTTGAGCAGTTGTTGAGCGAGATCGGACTGTTCAGGCAAGGTACAGGGACAAAACTCGAATGAGCGCAGAGGGCTAGAGCTGACGGGGATTTGACAAATTGGAGGGAGAGGCGGTGAGCTAGGAATTACCACACCCCTACCATCACCACCTCATGAACGAGAT
>NZ_JBNXVS010000105.1:0-4183 GCF_050565655.1 Nodosilinea sp. AN01ver1
AGATGTCGTGAGACCCACAGGTTGGACAGGTCATCTCGATTGTCATGGAGCCTACTCCCCCAGAATCTAGAAGTGCAACGGCGTTACCTTATTTCTCTCTATCCTTTACATTAATCCACTACCCTTTAACGTTTCGAGCTGGTCGCCTGTGATGGTGTCGCCCAGCCCCTTGCGGATGTGGTCGTAAGCCTGGGCTAAAAAGCCCCCGGTGCCGCAGCCTGGGTCGTAAATGGTCTCGTCCAGTTTTGGGTCAATGGCTTCGACCATGGCTCGAATAACGACACGGGGCGTAAAGAACTGCCCTCCGTCGTTACCCCGCTCGCCCATCTTGAGCAGCAGCCCCTCGTACACCTGCGACAAGGTGAAGATGTGGGTGTCGTCAATGTTTTCCTGGTTGATGACGTGGATTTTGTCGAGAATGTCGAGGAAGTTTTTCTAGGTGTCGATGCGGGTGCGCTCTACCCCCGACAACACCTGACTGATGACCTTCTGGCGTAGCGAGGCGTTGGGCTGGTCTCGTAGCCCACGCAGGTAGGGCAGCAAGTCGTTGTTCACAAAGGCGAAGAAATCGCCCAATGAGCCATCCTGTAGTTCTTTGCGCTTCCAGCCCTGGGGCAGGCCGTCGACCAGGTCGAGCAGGTCTTCGCTGTAGGGCGCGGCCCATTCGCGCCAGCGGTAGGGCAACGCTAGCGACTGCTTGAAGTCAATGCCCAGCACTTCGGCCTCTTCTTCTTCCCGTGCTTCCATTTCGTCGAGAATGCGCAGGAACAGAATCCAGGTCATTTCAGGGACGTACTGCAATGCCCCGGCACAGTTTGACCGGCGCATGATGTCGCAGACGGATTTGATGTAGCTGTCGAGACTGGCTTGGGTCGTGAATAAGCGCCCGTTTCGGTTGTTTTGAGACATGTACTTCCAATGTTTAAGAAGTTTGAGGCCTAACTATAAAGGTTTCACAGTTGAAGAATGTCCTTGCCATATAGGCTACGCGCTGTATGGGCCTTAAGTTGTCATTTTCTGCAACCACTCGAAAATCTTCTTCCCCATATTGATTAGTCTGAATCAAAACATTGACCATGGTTTTCAGTAGTACTCGCTGAGCATCATTGTCAATGCCATTTCGCCCTCTCTCTCTCATTGTAGAAATCACTTCTCTCTCGAAAAAACTAATCGGCCTGAGAGAACCTATTTGTCTTGGTTCAGAGAGCAAGTAGCCGTCGCCATTAGGTGCCTGGAATGAAACATGATGCTCATCAAAATCATTAATCATCCCAATTTGACTGGGAGGAACAAAAACAGAATTCTCTGCAACTTGTCTATTGACATAATAATTATTCAAGTCATCAACATCATGAAATACAGGGGCAACATAGTAGACCAAATAACCATGGCTTTCAAGCGCTAGCAGAGAATCATGCTGCTTAGAATATTTTCTAGAACGTAACTCGAATCGGTAGTATGGTGGCGTGAAGATTCCTGCCTTTGCCTCTCGTGCCCTTCGATTAATCATGTGGTCAGACAGCTTAAATTGTATAAAAAGAAATATGCCAAAATTAAATCCGACATCAAAGCCTAGCTCCCCTTCTTCAATGAGTGACGGAAAGAATGGAGCTTCGACTAAAGTCCCATCTAACTTACGAGAAATTTCATCTGTGAAGGCATAGCCAAATGAGAATTCGCTTATTTCAGGTTTCACAGCTCACCTTGGAAAGCGCGACGAAGCAACGCCGCAGGCATGGCATTAATCGTGTCGAGTTGGCCTTGTAGCGATTGACGGATGTCCTCTGTTTGTTTGAATTTTGCGTTAATCATCTCCGAAATATTCTTTTGTCTTTGTGTAGGCGGAATAGCTAATTCGAGATTTCTAACGTCAGTCGAATTAATTGAAGATTGTCCAATAGCTCTTTTTGCCACTTCTTTAATTTGGTCTTTAATTTTTTTCGTTCTTAGTTGCTGAGTCATGAATAAGGAGTCGAATCCTTGTTTTAGGCGAACTCGAATAAGCATATTCTCAAATACATTTCCATCAGCTTTCTCACACACCCATCCGCATTTTCCGACAAGCTCAAAACTATTAACTCGGCTGATAAGGATGTCTCCTTTCTGAAGAGAGAATTTTCTTAGCTCTTGCTCATCAACTTCTATTTGAGCGACTTCATGAAAACTTAGATTCCAGCTATTGTTGTCAATGTTGTACATCCGGATAAATGGATGACCATGACCATAAAATTCATTCTTCTTGTAAATGCCGTTTTGTACGGAGGTAGCAACATCACCAAGTCGTTTCGTCTCCCATGTTTGTGCTTCGGGGCTGTCGAAGACTTGTCGCAGGTACGCAGCGGGTAGGGCATCGGCGGCTTCTAACTGTGCCTCGGCTGCGGCTCGTGCTTTCTCGACGGCGGCCATCTGCTCGTTCAGAATAGCGACGATGCGTTTCTGTTCATCGAGCGGGGGAAGAGGTAATAGAAGCGGGTCGAGGTCTTTTCGATTAATTTGTGGAACAGAATTCCCGCTTTGAATTGAAGCCAAGTCCCAACTTTTAAACCAAAGATGGAGGAATTCAGGAAGTACTTTCTTTTTATGTGCATGAATGCCCATTAAATTGGGGTCAAGAACGGCGCTTACCTTTAGGATTCGTTTTTTGTTTGTCGCGATTGCGCCTCCTCGTTTCGGGAAGACAACATCATCTGGGGCGAGAATACGACTTCCAGCATTTTGCTTGTTCGTATAAATTGGCGATCCGCGAAGGTTACGACCATTTGAGAAAACCCCATCCAAGTCAGAAACCTTCAGGCAGTAAATGCGCTCTTCCTCAGGAACATTACTTTGATGATTTGGTAACGTGCTTCCTCCAATGATGTCGCAAACCTCGCCTAACTTCACCAACTGCCACCCATCCGGCAGCGCTTTCTTCTCTCCTTTTTGGTGTCGTTCCAACGTCTTCGTCATGCCGCAAACAGCCTACGTTTCATATCCATCAACACAGCCTTCGCATCGTCCAACAGCTTCAGCGCCTTAATTCCCCCCGCGTTTCGTACCTTGGGCGAAGCAAACAACTCCCTGCTCTCCAGCCCATCGGTACCCGCATCGGTAAACTGCGCCGCAATCTGTCGCACCGTGTCGGCGGCGGGCTGTGGCATTCCATTTAACCACCCATCGTGGTTCAACATAAACGATTCGACCCGACCAAATCGCGTCTTGGGCGGCAGTTGGTAGCCCAGCTCCACCAGCACATCATAGAGGTCGTAGTCTTCCATATGGCGAATCAGCTGAATCACCGACGACGACAGGCTACCGCTGTGGAGCTGTCGCAGCATGTCTTGCCGTTCCTCTGGCGTGACCCAGCGCTCTAAAAACTCATTGGGGGTCGGCACCTCGCTGAGCAGGCGTTCGGCCAGCATTTCTTGGTACTGCTGCACCGTTACAGGCGTCTCCCGTCCGTTAATCACCGTGAGGATGTACTGCCCGTCGTTTCGAATCTGGACGTCGAAGCCTGCCACCTGAATGATGGGCGGTGCGTCGTCGGTGCCCTCGCCTTCCCCCGCCGTGGGGCTCGGCGTCGTCACCTTGGTGCGAAACTCGTGACCAAACAGCCTTGTGGCGTTGGTGTAGTCGTACAGCCAGAACATCAGCTTATTCGTGTTGATATCGATGCGGGTGCCCCGACCCACCATCTGGTAAAACAGGATGGGCGACTTCATGTACTTAAAGAACACCACGTTTCGCAGCGAGGGCACGTCTACCCCCGTCGTCAGCAGGTCGACCGTCGTAGCGACAAAGTAGTCGCGGTTGCTGCCCTTGAGGTCAGCGAGAAAGTCTTTGCCGCCGCCCTTGGCCGTGCAGCGAAAGGCATAGTTCCGCACCGGCTCGCGGCCATGCTCGGCACACCAGCGGGCGTAGAGATTATTCATCTCGATGGTAATGGCCTGGGCGTGATTGTCGCGCACGCAGAAAATAATTGTCTTCTGCTCTGGGCCTCCTGTTTCGAGCAGGTAGCGAAACAGGTCGGCCCCCATGGCGATGACCCGGTCGGGCAGCATCAGTCGGTCTTCGAAGGCTGACTGCCTGACAGAAGTGGGTGAAAGGCTTGAAACCTCGTGAGGCGAAGGGGAAAAGGTGAGGTGACATGAGACGCTGAAATTTGCGTCATCTCAGAGTCTGCACCATGTCAGCCACCACCTGT
>NZ_JBNXVS010000106.1:0-4115 GCF_050565655.1 Nodosilinea sp. AN01ver1
GGTGTATCAGCCACAGTAAAGAGACGTGACCAGTGCAGAATTCCTGAATTTTTGAGTCTCGTAGTCACTGCCCTATAAAGGTTTCAGGAGATGTGGCCCATTTTTACACGAATCGGTGCCATACCCCAAGTCCGACATGACAAACCCCGATTCAAAATAGGTACTCCGTAGGGGCATTGCACTGCAATGTCCCTACAAACCGGGAGAGTACAGACAGGATTTGGTATAACCCTCTCGCATAAATACCCTGCTACCAGCCGCGGCACAAGCGCTGCTGGGCACAACTCTAAGCGACCCTTCTCAGAGCCAGTTAACCGCTTAATCGATTAATTAACACATCACTTTACTGCTTACTCGTTTATTCAACCCATCGGGTAAGCGCTATGATTTGGCTGCCACTCAAGCGCTTAAACACCTGACCGATTAATCGATTAAGCGGACAAGCGAATGATTATTACCGTTGCCGGATTCAAAGGCGGGGTCGGTAAGACCACCACCGCTGTACACCTGGCCTGCTACTTTGCTAAAACGTCTGACAAGACTCTGCTGGTCGATGGCGATCCCAACCGCTCATCCCTCTCCTGGTCTAAACGGGGAACGCTGCCCTTTCAGGTCTGCGACCTGATGTCAGCGGCTAAAGCATCCAGAGGCAAAGAGCACGTCATTGTCGATACCGAGGCCCACCCCGACGAAGACGAGCTAGCAGCCCTGGCTGAGGGCTGCGATCTGCTGGTGCTGCCTTCTACTCCCGATGCCCTAGCCCTGGAGGCTCTTCTAGCCACCGTCGATAACCTTCAGAACCTGACCTCCTATGGGGTAGTGCTGACGATGGTCGACAGCCGCAAAAAAGGTACTGCTATCCAGGCCAAAGAAACGCTTAACCGATTAAGCATTCCAGTGTTTAATCAAATGATTAGGCGCTTAACCGCTTACGAGAAAGCGGCCCTGGTTGGGGTGCCCGTGTACGAGACGGGCGATCGCTTTGGTCGCATTGCCTGGGGAGAGTATGAATCACTAGCGAAGGAGATTGAAAGCCGTGCCTGATACCGCAAACATGTTTGACCGATTGGCTAAGAAGCGTGAGCAGGGGAAAGCAGCGCCAGCGACGGAGGCAGAACCCCAGAAACGGCAGCGTAAAGCTACAGGCAAACGCTCCGACCCCAACTACATTCAGGTAGGAGCCTATATTCCCATCGAACTTAATAAGAGCGTGAAGCGGCTGCTGGTAGATGATGATAAAGACTTTTCAGACCTGGTATCCGAACTGTTAGAGCAATGGGTTCAGAGCAATAGCGCTTAATCGATGAACCGATTAAGCGCTTATCCGATAATCCAGATGCTAAGCGCCTCTCCTTATTCCAGGTGTGCATCTTAGCCTGTGCCTGCTCATATTTCGGACACCGTGGCCGAGCCTTTGGTTTATGAGTATCTCTACATTACCTACTGCGCTAATCAATTCAATTTGGATCACCGTTCTCCCCTTGCTGGACAGAAGCTATGGAGTGCGATCGCCAAAAAATGGCTCCCTCTCTATTGAGAAAATAGTGCTACAGGGCATAGCACAAATTCCTTTGGGGCGTAATCAGTCGCTGCTCAAAAACTCAATAGCCCAGACTTTTCTGCACCACTGAGGGTCGCCCCCAATCGAAGCGTCGCGAGTCTAAAGCCCGAATATTAATATTTGTCATCGGAATTTATATGTGTCTCTAGCTAAAGAATTGATGCTTAGCAATGCTTTTCAAGCTTTGTGGGGAATTCATAAAATAGAGCTAATGATGAAGTTATGAATACATTATTGGCTGCGTAAGAAGTCAACCAGGGCTAAGCAACCAAGGGAAACAGAATGAGCAATGCGGGCGTAGACGAAATGCTGATGCTGAGCGAAACCAGCGACTTTTTGCAGGCCTGCCGCTTCCTTGATGAAGCCTGCGCGGTGATTTCGACCCTGGTGCAGCCGCTGTTTCCCGACTGTTCCGGCAGCTTCCACATCACCTGTACCTCCCGCAATCGGGTCGAAGCCGTTGCCCGCTGGGGCGATGGCCTCCATTCTGTGGAAGAGTTTCAACCTCATGACTGCTGGGCCCTGCGGCGGGGCTGATGGCACAGTACTACCCCCGACAAACCAGGGCTGCGCTGCAACCACATTACCGCTGCACCGTCTGACCTCACCACCCTATGCATTCCCAGGGTTGCCCTAGGGCAAAACCCTGGGGCTGTCTTTCTCAGCACCACCGACTCGGATGCGCTATCACCTTCTAAACAGCAGTTGGCCCATACGGTGGCCGAGCAGATGCCTTAGCCATTGCTAACCTCACCCTGCGAGCAACGCTGCAAAAACAGCGTTTTCGAGATGCCCTGACTGGCTGACAAGGCCTCAAACTAGGGAATCTGCGATCTAGTTATCACTCAAGAGACTTTATCGGTGGCAGGCCTGGTGGCACGGGCGCAGAGAAGCATCTAATGGAGCTAGCGCGATCGCGCCACTACATGTAGAGGTGTCTCATCTCTGCACGGGGAAACTAGCATTCTTCAACTAAGCTTTTGGATCCAAAGTCCTAGCAGTATTTCATTCTCAACAACAAGAGTTCATTCCTAACAAGCTTGATTGTTTCGATCGCTGTTCACGCCAAATCGCTGAAACCCTTGCTATTCCGATAAACTGTACTTGCTGAAATCTCAAAAAGAGCAATTTATAGTTTATAGGGCTAGTTTGGATCCAATTCTGAGGTGTGCCGGTGCCGAAGCAAAATCGCCACGACCAGGCGGAGATTTGGTCAGTAGATCAGTTCGAGCAGGTGATGGGGGAGTTGAGCCCCAAAATGCGATCGCTGTTCTCGATCTGCTACTACACCGGCTGCCGGGTCAGCGAGGCGCGACAGCTGCGGGCGGAGGATGTGGTGGGGGAAACGCTGGTGCTGCGCAAGGCGACGACGAAAACAAAGCGGACGCGATCGGTGCCGATTCACCCCAAGCTGAAGGCGGTGTTGGCAGCGGCGGCGTTGCCCAGTCGGGGCTATCTGTTTCCGGGGCGGGGTGGCGAGGGGCCGATTACGCGGCAGGCGTGTGATTTGGCGTTGCGGAAGGCGTGCGATCTCCTCGGCCTGCGCGGCTACAGCACCCACAGCAACCGCCGCACCTGGGCGACGCGGCTCGATAAGGCGGGGGTTCGGCTAAAGGCGATTCAGGATCTGGGCGGCTGGTCGTCGATGGCGGCGTTGCAGCGGTACCTCGATGTGTCGGAGGAGGAGAAGGTGGCGGCGATTGCGAAACTGTGATTTCGCTAATGTGCACAAAACTGAGATTCAGGCGTATTTGAGCGCGTAGGTGAGCCGTCTTTCGCTAACGCACATCAGCGCAGCTCAAACTAGCCCGTCAATCGCCCTGGTCATGGCCACATAGAGTAACCGGGCCTCATCAGCCACGTCATCAGAACTAGCCGCAGATTGGTTGCGGCACGGGCAGCTATGCGGTCGGATTGGGGCTACTCCCAGTCGCTGGAGCCTCAGCTTTCTTTGGGGAACGACCACTCCACCGTAATCTTGAGGTTGGCGTTAGCCGTGCCCTTAATGACGTAGGGCACACCACATGCTCCAGCTACTCTACTTCCCTAAAATTCGAGCGTCACCTTGTCGATGTTAGCCCTGGCCATCTGCCTGAATGCACTGAGGGTGTAGCTGACTAACCCTGCATCGCCTGAAAACTGCACACGATTTGCTCGCTGGCTGCTTTGGCTGTGCAGACGATCAGAAAGGTGTCTATGGGTGGACCTAGTTCTGTGGCTGCGATCGCAGGTCAGCGTTATGAAGCGGCCTGTCTTGCTTTAGGGGGCTGTGGTTCTGGAGCGATCGCCATCAATCTCTGTAATTGCTGCTGGAGTGACATCCTCGCCAGGGCTGCTGGGCGACAGTGAACCAACCTGCATAGGTCTTCCGCAACAGATTGCTTAAATATTGTTTACAAACTGTAACAGTGCGGTTAAAGTAGAGATATACATACCTCGTCATCCCTTGCGGATGAACCAAGTTCAAAAAAACCTGCACTTATTTCAATCATGACAACGACCTTACAAAGACAACAATCTGCCTCCCTGTGGGAGCAGTTTTGCCAGTGGGTCA
>NZ_JBNXVS010000107.1:0-3458 GCF_050565655.1 Nodosilinea sp. AN01ver1
CGCTCGTAACTTCGCGCTCAATCTCTACCGCTCCAACGCCTTCTCCAATATGGCTCAGGCTGAACGATTCTGTAAATTCGGCCTAGATACACTCAAGACCGTTTTTAGAATGAAATAGCCCTGGTATTTGATTAGCCTAATCTTAACGATTCTATTAGCAAGATAACGCTTTACCATTTCCCTTGGAACCAAGGGGTTTATTTCGATTCGATATTGCTCTGAAAATTTTCCATTGATATAGTTAGAAAAATCTCGTTCAAATATATCTTTGAATCCTCTGTTTCCAAGCCTTTGAAAAAGCATGATTCCTGAAGGGGTGTGAGTTGGCACCTTCACCATAAAGAAGTAGGGAATAAGCTCAGCATCAAGCATTTGACGAGTGTAGTTAGTTTCGTCATTCTCAACATCGAGAAGATCTGCCTCAATGCCATACTCGCCAGCCTTCAAAGTACCGAAAATCTTTCTTTCATCTTGAGATAAAGATTCATATCTAATAGTTTTCTTGGATTTGTCTTTAGGATCAAAAGGTATACTCGGTAAGTCGCTAACGATATATGTTTTTAGGATTTCTAAAAGATCTACTCCCCACTCTTTTTCGTTGCCAGGATTGACGTATCTATCATTCAATACGTCTTTTACTCTAACTGTGTAAGGCACTAAGTATAGGCTAGGCATGAGGAGTCTCTTAGAGATGAAGCAATCTTAAAAAATGAATGAAGTCTCTTAAAATTCACTAACTGTTTGGCTTCAAATTCCGGAGGGACGCGAGATTGCATCTTTTCTCTGGCATGGCAACGTCAAAAATATCGGTATAGAGCAACACAATCTTGACAGAGGATAGGTTCTCGATAACTTGCTGAAAGAAGGCATTGAACCTTGAATTTTCTGCCTTTTGATTTATGGTTAATAGATTCACTTCTTCACCAGCACCTAGACAAGTAACTGTATCGAAAACAGTGCCAAATACATCAGCAATACCTTCATCTTCAGGAATTAATTCGTCAATTGCTTTAGGCGTTACGTCAGTTTTTTTGACTTCCTCAAAGATTATGTTTTGGATTTGAGCAGGTCCATTGCCAAAGTTCTTGATTGATATAGATAGATGATCTCTGTGAGCGGTTACTATAAATTCGCAGAATGGTCTTAAAACTAATCCTTGTAATTGTTTCTCTCGCTGAGTTTCAAGCTCATAAAGATTAAGCGCTATCAGTATGATGACACCCAAATTGACCAGAGCCAAGAAGGTATTGGCAGTACCACCTAAATAATCACCGAATGAGGCCCAATCGTTAGGATCGCTAGAGATGGATGAACTATGGAAATTCAAGAAATATGCGAGTAGTGGAATTCCGATAGATACCACTATTGCTCCGATGAATAGCCATAGATAGTTGCGTCGGTTTGTTTTCATAGTTTTACGAGAGTAAAGCAACGGATTTATATCAGTCTCCGTGAATGATCTTGAGGTCGTAGGGGGTGAGGCCGTAGAGATGGGCGACCCGGTCATCAATCTCAGCTTCCCACTGGGCCACGCCTTGGCCTTTAGCGTCGAGGCACTTTTGGACGAGAGCGGAGATGACCGCTTTGTCGGCGTCGGAGGCTGGAGGAATGGGGATTTGTGAGACATAAATTCTTTTTAATCTTAATCTTCCATTCTTGCCTGGATCTCCTAGGACAGCAGCAGTTTGGCTTAGGTAATGCCAAGCTAATTTTGAATTTAAGATTCCCATAAGGTATAAATCTTTTATGGGAATCATGAAAGTAGTGTCATTGATAAAACGGCCGTCTGTGTCGAATGAAAACCGCGATTCTTTTGCAATATCTGGGAAAATTATCTTTGGCAATTGGAAAAATTCCTCATAGGTGGCAGCACATCTTTGCAATGCATACCATTCATAGCGGATACCTGTTTCTGATTGGTTTCGGCTAGCAAGCTTGTCTTTAAAGTTCAACAAATAGGTGTAGATGGCCGAGTATCTTGCCTTGAATAATTTCTCGGCTTTTGCCGAAGCGCCTTTAATTAAGGAATCATTGTGTAGTGGGAAATGCCAGGGAATAAAAATGAGCCAGCGATCTTTATCGCGGATATGCCATTTTCGAATATCGTCTCCGACTGAAAGCGGCTTGATGATCTCTGCATTTTTAGGATCTTGCTCAATCAATTCGGCCCTGGTTTTAGCATCAATGACAAAGGCTTTATTAAAACCCGTCTTAACACCGTAGAAAATCTTGCCATCAACATATTTCTCTAGCGGTTTACCTACCGCTTTCATTTTATCTAGGCAAGCTGTAACATCAGCGCTGGCAAACTGCCAGTTCTCACCGCTCAAGGCTAATTCCGATAAAACTTCACCTTTCTCCTTGATTAAAGCTTGAACATCAGGATATGGGGGCTCTAATGAAGTAACTTGCGTGAATCGAGTTAAGGTCTGCTTTTTCTTGCTTTTCTTAGCCAGGAAAATCATTGGAAAGGTGGCTGCATCGAAGACAGACAATTCTCCGAAATCAATAATGTCGCATACTTGGCAGTTCGCTGAAATGTACTTTCGCAGTGGCTTGCCATAGTTTGCTTTAAACCACTTATTGGATGTGATAAAAGCTAGAACACCCTGAGACTTCATAAGTGCTAAGCTGCATCCATAAAAGTAGGTGTAAAGATCGGCTGTGCCTGAATAAATCCCTGGAAAGTTTTGCTTCAGGACTACTTTGTATTCACTGCCCAGTTTTTCATGCCTCACATAGGGCGGATTCCCAATCACAATGTCAAAGCCATCCTCAATGCCAAACATCCAGTGAGGGTCAAAGAAATCAGCTTCTGCAAGCTGGTCGTAGGGTTTCCAGTAGGCAATCTTCTCCGCCGATGACTTCGAGACATTCTGTGATTGCAGCAAGGTTGCAATCTCCGCCCGCAACGCCTCGTCTTTCTCCTTCAGGCGACGCTTCTTGCCCAGGTCATAGGTCTGGAAGTAGTCATGGCGCAGTTGTTCCAGTTCCGCTTCCTTTTCCTTAAGGGCAATATCGCTACCCAGCAATGACAGTTGTTCCGCTTTTTCCAGGGCAAACAGCGTGTTCGCCGCCACAAACTTCATTTCCAGGTTCGGCAATGGAAAGATGCCGCGATTGGGCTGGTAGTCATCCACTGTTTGCTCCACAATCAGGGCAATAAAGCAGCGCAGCTTAGCAATTTGCACCGCAATATTTTGAATATCCACCCCGTAGATACAGTTCTCAATCAAGAACAACTTACGGGGATAGTCCATATCCTGATTGGCAAACTCCGCCTCCAGTCGCTCTAGCCGCTCTTGCAGCTGGTGAATCGCAGTTTCCCGAACGTAATTGCTCAACTAGGTTGACGGGTACCGGCGAATGAGAGAGGGTGGTAGACTTTTGCCATGAAAGACCTGCCGCCCTTAGAAGGCCTTAGTTCTGAGGAGAAAGATGCTCTGATTCGAGAGCTG
>NZ_JBNXVS010000108.1:0-2997 GCF_050565655.1 Nodosilinea sp. AN01ver1
GCTTTCCTGGTGTCTTTGGCGCTGTGGACCCACTCTGACCCATCCCGAACTCAGACGTGAAACGCAGCTGCGGCGAAGATAGTGAGGGGGTTGCCCCTTGTCAAAATAGCTCGATGCCAGGTCCCTACTCGAAACTGCGCTACATCAGCAAGATGTAGCGCAGTTTTGCTTTTTGAACCTTTGGCACCTGGGCATAGCCGACGGTGGTACAGATGATTGAGGCTAGGGACTGTTTTGTGCTGGGTAGGTCGGTGCCAATAAAAATCCCCACTGGTAACGGCGGGGAGGCAGGAGGAGTGTTGAGGATGTCTGAGGGGAAGCTGGCGGCCTAACGAGCGTAGCGAACGCCGCGATAGGTTAGTTCTGTAGGCTGCTGTCGCTGAGCAACGGTGAACTGCTTGCGGGCGTATGGTCGGCCTAAGAAGGTGGTGGTTTCGTCGGTGGGAACGGCCTCGACGGAGATGGCAGAGGTTTCGTAGGATTGGCCGCGATAGGTAAGTTGCATAGCTGGGGCTCCTGGGTGATGGGGGTTTGTGCTCACAAAGTCATGGTCTCGTGAATCCTCGATCGAGGAGGTGATAGAGGTATTGCCTTGGGGGTGATAATTCTGACCATGGGGTGTGATGGGGATCCTTTTGGCTATGGGTGCAGATCACGGGTGTCGGCGCTGGCGATCGCCCCGTTCAGCTTCTGGCCACAGCTGGCCTGGGAGCGTAGCCAACGCTTGGGCGCTGTCGAGGGGCAACAAACAGGCGCTGCAAGGCCTGGGTGCGATCGCGGCTGGTTTCGCCTTCCGCCAACGTCCACACTGTGTCGTAGAAGAAAAATGAGACTCCGGCAAAGCCCATGCCTCGGGCAGTTTGCACCTGCTGCTGAATCAGCGACATAGGCACGGGTCGATCTTTTAGACCGCTCAGAATGCCAACGCCGGTGGGAATATGGCGGCGGGCCTGCTGAAGGGCGCGATCGCGGAGGGCATTGCGAAAGCTGACGAGGTTGTCTCGGTAAACCTGGACGATTAGCTCTTCGATATACCCCTTTTCGCGCCAGCGGGGCCAGTCTTGGAGATGGTGGGTATAGGCAAAGGTGGCCGGGTTGGGCGAGACCGACAGCACCGAGTTGGGCCGTCGTACTTTCACCGTCCAAAATACCCGATCGACAAACGCGGTGATTTTGTCGGCCCGCCAGCGTGTCCACTCGGCGTCGTAGGGGTTATCGGGTGGTGCCTGGCCGCGATGCTCTTGCCGATAGAGGCTAATGGTGTAAGGGTCGTAGCCAAACGCTGCTGGCAAGCTGAAGTGGTCATCGAGCTGTAGTCCGTCGACCTCGTAGTTGTCCATCAGCTCGGCGACCAGGTCGAGAATGAACTGCTGCACCTCTGGGTGAAATGGATTGAGCCACACCCGCGAGTGTCTGCCTTCTAGATCAAGGCGTGCGGTGGGCAAAGGCCCTTGTTTTTGAGTTAGCCAGTCGGGGTGGCGCTGGGCAAGCGGCGAACTGGCCGGAGCCATGAAACCAAATTCAAACCAGGGAATAACGCTAAGGCCGAGGTCTTTGGCGGTTTGCACCACTTCTAGCAGCATGTTGCGATCGCCCTGGGCAGATTCCAAGGCATTGTTACGCCCCTGCTCTTCTAAATCGGGGTAGAGACCCTGTTTGTAGCCCGTCGCTCGCTCTCCCACCTGGCTGGGGTAGAGCGTGTAGCCCCAGCTCCACACCGCCGGGTAAACGGTGTTGAAGCGGTTGTTGGCGAGCTGTTGCAGCGAGTCTTTGATCGCTTGCTCTGAGAAGAGCACCTGACTATCGACATTGGTCAGCCATACTCCCCGGATTTCAGCGGGTGCACTGGGAATGGCCTGCGCTGGTAACAGCCCGATGACGCCTTGAGCAATTCCGATCGATAGGGCTGTCAATATCGCTAGTCCTAGATAGCAAAACCGTCTCATGGCATGTCCCAAATATCCTGCAGGTGTTTGTTGTACCCATTACTAACTGCAAGTATTTCGGCTTGGTTTTCTAAACTCGTGAGCCTGATTTTTAACTGGTACACAGGCTTGAGAAAGGTTTCAGCTATTGCCTAGCGATGTGGCTTTTAGTAACACCTTCGTTCATTGACGACCACTCGACTCGGTCTTAAATTGCCTTTAGCCTTACGTTAGTCTGCCCCGGCATCGCTAGCTTTCGGCCCGCAGCTTTTCAGAATTGATCTGAAACTGGATAGTTGTAGACTTCTGTTTGACAGGCATTTCCTGGGCTCCTACAATGTACTCCTCCTCCCGCAGTTCCTCCACCGTGCGCCAGAAAAGCTGGTTGTTTCGAGAGGCGTTGCTGCCGAGCAAATCTAGGTTTTTAAACAGGTAACGCTTAGAGATGCTGAGATATTGTCCATCCTCTGGTTTATCCCACCGCATGCGGCTCGCCAGGTAGGTCAGTAGCTTAATTTTGTAATTGTGCTGGGTACTACCCCCCAGCCGCTGGCGAATATCGAGACTTTCAGCAAAGAGCACAGAGTCGCCAGTACCGGCTGGGCCATCAAAGAATTCTAGAGAAATAGTGTAAGCATCAGCCAGTTCATAAGTATAGTCAGCGGCCTTGGCTAGGTCAAAGTTGCGGGGGACATTGTCGATTTCGTAGTCTTTAATGCGCAAGACGCTTTTAATGGTGACCTTGGCACCTAGGGTGTCTCCCTTAGGCAGCGATTGGGCAAATACGAGTTCGGTGCGGTGGAGGGCCACCAGGTCTCGGTGAAGCTGCGATCGCAGTTTTGAGGCATATCCCCCGTCTTTGGTGCGTTTGTAGCCAAGCGCCTCTAGCAAACTATTAGAGCGAAAGGAGACCATTGGCCCCTGCCCCTGCTGAGCCGCCAGGCGATTGCGTATTTGCATAACTTCGGCACCTAGTTGCATCAACTTCGGCACCCCCTCGATTGGCGAGGGAAAAACAGCATAGCTGGGCAGGTCAGATTCATTATGCAGTCTGTGAATAGATCGTGAGAAT
>NZ_JBNXVS010000109.1:0-2675 GCF_050565655.1 Nodosilinea sp. AN01ver1
TCGCTCGTAACTTCGCGCTCAATCTCTACCGCTCCAACGCCTTCTCCAATATGGCTCAGGCTGAACGATTCTGTAAATTCGGCCTAGATACACTCAAGACCGTTTTTAGAATGAAATAGCCCTGCTTCTACGCTTGCCATCCAGGACATTTGGAATGAGCTGAAGCCTAGCCCCTTTAGGCCAAATGCTAACCAGGAACAGGCTATCTTCCATAACTCTGGGCCTCTGTACCTTACCGCTGGCCCAGGCTCTGGAAAAACCAGAGTTTTACTTTGGAGAACTCTAAATCTTTTGGTCTGTCATGATGTCAAGCCAGAAGAGATTTTCTTGAGCACCTTTACTGAAAAGGCTGCGAAGCAATTAAAGGACGGATTGCAGTCATTGTTAGGCTTAGCCACAAACCAAACCGGCAAGCCCTACGATATTGCTCGTATGTATGTGGGAACGGTCCACTCCCTTTGTCAACAACTCATAACAGAACGACGGATTTGTCAAAGCATCCTACGACCCGTGACGCCAGCTTTAATGGATTCTTTAGGGCAGTACTTTTATGCGTCAGATCGACGCTTTTGGGATACTGCGATCGCAGCCGTTGACCTGGGCGATAATGCCAACGAAGTTATCACCGATTATTTCAAAGGCAGGGCTAGTCAATCGCGTCACGCTGCGGTTGTTGAATGTATCAATCTGTTCAATCGCTTCTCCGAGGAAAATTTGGAGCCTGCTGAGATCCGTAAACGTACAGACGATGCCATTCTGAAGGGGCTGATTGATCTCTATGCGTACTATAAGCAGTCTCTAGGATTAGACAGCCGGACACCTAAAGTAGATTTTTCCCTACTTCAACAGCAGGCTTTAGAGACTCTTAACCAGTCGCCAGATGCAGGCATTGTTTTTAAGCACGTCATAATTGACGAGTACCAGGACACCAACTCTATTCAGGAAAAATTGTTCTTCAAGCTGGCCTCCGGATACAAAAACATCTGTGTAGTCGGAGATGATGATCAAGCACTGTACCGCTTTCGAGGTGCAACTGTTGAGAACTTTGTTCAGTTTCCAGAACGAGTACGAGTAGAGCTTGGTGTAGAAGCCCGGCAAATCCCCTTAAACACCAACTACCGTTCCCGAAAGCATATTGTAGATTTCTACACCGACTTCATTGGGCGAGAAAACTGGCAGCGGCCCAATGGAGGCGGGCATTACCGGGTTGTAGATAAAGATATCCAGGCCCACAGTACGGATCATCACCCGGCTGTAGTCGCGAGTACACCGGCTCATCCTACGGTCGTTACCACCGAAATTGCCACTCTAGTTAAGCAACTGCTAGCTGAGGGCAAAGTCTCTGACCCCAATCAAATTGCCTTTTTATTTCCTTCTCTCAAAAGTGCTCAGGTGAGCCGAATGAGAGAAGCACTTGAAGCTGAAGGGCTACAAGTCTATGCACCCCGAGCCGGGCGGTTTCTTGAAGTAGAAGAGTCCATCGCTGTGTTTGGCCTGTTCCTAACTATCTTTGGACGACCTGAGCAGGGCGCGTACAAGGGTGACTATGCCGATTTCCAGACTTGGCTAGATGACTGCCTAAAATACGCTAAGGGTCGTTTAGAAAAGGATGTTAACCTAGCTACCTATATTGGCGACTGCCAGGACGAACTTGAAACAGTTCTGAGTGATTACCAGGTGCTTACTAGGACTGCCGATAAATACGGTTGGGAACTTAATGAGTCTTACAACCCAAAAACTATGCAGCAAGCCCTTGCAGCTTCGTTTGGGCTTTCAGAGAAGGCGCGAAAGAGTATTGCCAATAGTTACATGAACCGATTGGCCCAGCAGCGAATCAATGAAAATAATCCCTTCACGTTGAAGTACATTATCAACCGGGCTACCTCACTCGACTGGAGCATCCTTGATCTGTTCTACCGCCTTTGTGCTTTCAGCCCCTTTAAGCCTTGGTTCGATCTAGCTGAACGGGGAGAAGATGAAGGCCCTATCTGTAATCTTGGGCTAATTACGCAATATCTTTCTCGCTTCATTGATGGCAACTCTCCCGTTCTTACCGCTGGCTTTTTGAGTGACAACAAGTTCCTCAATGCCTTCTTCATGCGGTTCATATACAGCCTATATCGACTGGGTGAATCTGAGTTTGAGAATGCTGAGGATCCCTTTCCCAAAGGCCGTATTCCCTTCCTAACCATTCACCAGTCGAAGGGCCTTGAGTTCCCGGTAGTGGTACTGGGGAACCCGCGCAAAGATCCAAAAGTGCAGCCCATTGAGAAAATTGTTCGTCCCCTGATTGACCGAGAGGGCGAACCTCTAGACAGGATGGCTGAGTTTGATGTGATGAGAATGTTCTATGTCGCTCTCTCTAGAGCTGAAAACTTGCTGGTGCTGGCCCATTACAAGAGCCAAGGGAACTTCATCAGCGAGCCATTCAAGACCATGCTCAGTGACAAGAACTTTCCTCGGATCCCTCAATTTGACCTGAGCCATCTCCCCGCCGCTGAAGAGAAAGAACAGGATATTGCTCGCGCTTACTCCTATACCAGTGACTATCCAGGGCTATTTCATTCTAAAAACGGTCTTGAGTGTATCTAGGCCGAATTTACAGAATCGTTCAGCCTGAGCCATATTGGAGAAGGCGTTGGAGCGGTAGAGATTGAGCGCGAAGTTACGAGCGA
>NZ_JBNXVS010000010.1:0-157713 GCF_050565655.1 Nodosilinea sp. AN01ver1
GTTTGTTGGGGGGGGGTGGGGGGGGGGGGGGTGGGGGCACGCGGTTCATCAGGTCTTCGGCCTGCTGGTAGCCGCCGCCTTCGAGAAACCAGCGCAGGCTGCGGGGCCAGCGATCGAGCTCCCACCAGGCCATCCGGGGAATCAGGCCGCCCCAGAAGAGCGATTTGCCGCCCAGGTTAAAGGCCTGACCACCGTCGAAGGCGGAGCCAAAGCCGTTAGCAAAGTTCTGTACCTTGAAGCGTTCGTAGAGGTTCCAGACGTGCTTGTCGAACTGGCCAACGCGGTGCTGACGGGGCAGGTTGGCGGTGTGGGTGGGGAACAGGTAGCTGCCCGCCTCCAGCACCAGCACATCCAGACCCAGGTCGGAGAGCTGGTCGGCCAGAATGCCGCCGCCAATGCCGGAGCCCACCACGATCACGTCGTAGAGACGGTTCTCGTCGAGGTTGGGCGGAAAGAATTCTTGCTGAAGATTGGTGTTTTCGACCACGACCTCGGTCATGGGCGGAAAGGTGACCACAGGGGCCGCATACAGGTAGTCGCCGCCGGAGACGGGCTGCAAAAACAGGTCGGGGCCGTTTTGCCAGTAGGTGCGCTCCAGCACAAACTTAAAGGTGAAGCCGCCGCCGTAGCGGGCAGCGGGCAGCTCGAAGCGCCAGGCCCCGTTTTCGTAGAGGCCGGGGATGTCTTTGGCCCAGTTGTCGAGGTTGGTGCGAATTGTGATCTGGCGATCGGGGCGGTAGTCGGCGGTGGCGAAGCGAAGGGTAAACATGGGGGCTCTCCTGGGGTGTCGCTTTAACCTCCAATGGGGATCAGTTAGGCTCCGGATAGAGAATTGTGATCGTGATCAACTGGTTGCGATCGCCGCCGCCTTTCCTAGGCTGAGCGGATCTGTGCCCTGAGCGGAGTCGAAGGGCACAGAAATGAATTGACAGGGGCGAAGAAACCTCCATACTGAGAGTCATGGCACGTGCCGCCGTCCTCGTATTTCCCCCAGCCGCCATGATTGCCACCAGCGATACCCACGTTTACCCCGTGCTCTGGCAAGACGACCACCTGGTGCTGATTGACCAGCGGCAGCTGCCGGAGCGCTACAACATTGTGTCGATTCACCGCTGCGACGACGTGGTGCGATCGCTGCGATCGGGCATTGTCCAGGGTGGCTCGGCCATGGGCATTGCGGCGGCCTACGGCCTGTATCTGGGGGCCACCGAAATTCACACCGACGACCCCACCGCCTTTTGGGAGCGGATTGAGGCGATCGGCGACCAGTTTAAGCAGACCCGGCCCGACAAAGCGCATTTGCAGTGGGCGGTAGACACCATGCTGCGGGTGGTGCATCACTCCAGCGCCACGATAGAAGAGGTGAGGGCGCAGCTGCTGGCCCAGGCCCAGGCCATTCAAACAGAAGATTTTCGCCTTTGCCATGCGATCGGTGACTACGGGGTCGGCGTGCTGCCGCAGCACCCAACTAAGCTGACGGTGCTGACCCACTGCAACCACGGAGCGCTGGCCACCTCGGGCTACGGCACGTCGCTGGGCATTATGCGATCGCTGTGGCACTCGGGCCGTCTGGAGCGGGTCTATGCCGCCGAAACTCGCCCCACCTTTCAGGGGTCGCGGCTCACCGCCTGGGAATGTGTGCAGGAGGGCATTCCGGTGACGGTGATTACCGACAGCATGGCCGCCCACTGTATGCAAAAGGGGCTGATTCACGCTGTGCTGGCCGGGGCCGATCGCATTGCCGCCAACGGCGACACGATCAGCAAAATTGGCACCTATAGCCTGGCCCTGGTGGCGCAGGCCCACGGCATTCCGTTTGTGGTGGCGGCCCCCGTATCAACGGTTGATTTCAGGGTGGCAACCGGAGAGGGCATGGCGATCGCCGAGCATCCCCACGAGGAAATTTATCAGCTGGGCGACGCTCAGAGCGCTATTCAGGGCGGTCAGCGGATTACTGCTCCCAGCGGGGCTGAGTTCTATAATCCTGCCTCTGATGTCACTCCGGCTCGCTGCATTACCGCGATTGTGACCGAGCGGGGAGCCTTTTCTCCGCACCAGCTGAGCGAGCTGCAGGCGAAGTAACGCCACTATATCTTTGTTATAAGCACAACCATTGATTTTTCTAGAGCAAATGCCGCTCCTTTGCTCCACATCATTATGATTAGGAGGATCGTTGCCCCAAATCTCCGTCTCAATAAGCCCCAGCCATGCCTACCCTGCGCCCCCCAGCCCACGTTTCCAGGTATTTGCTGACGGTTTTTGCCGTAACTGCTGCTGTGATTGGGGTGAGGTTTTTAGTCACCTGGGCCGCCGAGGTGTTTTTGCACCCGATTCCCATCTTGGGGGGCTGGCTTAAGAGCCTTGAGATCGTTGAGCTGAGCGTCATTGTGCTGTTTGCGGTACTGGGCTTTGGGCTGGGCAGCGCCACCCATCACCTACCGGCCAAAACCTCGTTGGGGTTAAAGTCAATTGCTCTACTGGTGGCGTTGCCGCTGGTTTTTTTTAGCAGCTACTGGCTGCGGCACCAGCTGTGGCTCAGCCAGCTTACCGCCGAGTCAACCCTGACCCGCCAGCAAATTACCGCCCTGGCCAACCAGGCCCTCAGCCGCGAGGGCGGCAGCCAGGGGTTTTGGGGCTACTACACCACCACGACCCGCATGCCCATTTTGCCCGCCACCGTAGACGAGCTAGAGCGCATGGCCGAAGACCAAAAGTGGTTTCGCTCAGAGCTGACCCGCTTCAGCGGCATTGAGCCCGGCGTATTCTCAATGATTTTTGACGGGGCTGGCTGGGGTATTCGCCTGTTTTACATGGCTTTGGCCTTTTTGACTGGGGTGATCTATTTCTTTAAAGGGCTGGCCGAAGCCGATGCGGCCCGGCTCCGCAGGCTGGCCCAGGGCACCGTTGCTAAGGGCAAAGCATGACGGTGCTGACCGTATTGATGATGGACGGTGAGGCCCAGCCATGACCACCCTGGCCGCTGTGATTTTAGCCGGGGGCCGCAGCTCCCGCATGGGCCACGATAAGGCGCTGATTTCGCTAGGAGCCGAGACGCTGATCGAGCGCACCTGTCGGGTGGCGATCGCCTGTGCCAATGCGGTATATGTGGTAACGCCCTGGGGCGATCGCTACCGCCCTCTGGTACCCGCCTCGGTGCAGTTTATCGTCGAGCCGCCAGACCTGGGCGAAACCTGCCAGGGGCCGCTGGTGGCGCTGGTGCAGGCGCTGACCTGGTTTCGAGATCGGCCTGAGGACACCCCCGAATGGGTGCTGGTGCTGGCCTGCGACATGCCCAACCTGACGGTAGTGGCCCTGGGCACCTGGCGTACCGAACTGGACACCATCCCTTTGCCTTACCTGGCTTACTTGCCCCAGCGCCAGCACCGCTGGGAGCCCCTGTGCGGGTTCTACCGTACGGCGGCGCTGGGGTCGCTGCAACAGTATGCGATCGCATCTTCAACGCGATCGCTGCAGGGCTGGCTCAACCAGAATCTAGTTCAGCCAATACCAGCAGTGGATGATGCTCTATTGGCCAACCTCAACACCCCCACCGAGTTGCAGCAGTGGCAGCGGGCGACAAAGCCCTAGGTAGACCTCATCGAAGTCTCTGCCCTTAACGGCCAAAGTCCCCGGTGCAATGAGGTATAGCGAGAACTGCTGACCAGGGTCAGCGGCTATTTGCCCGCCAAAGCAGGCCCGGTTCGTAGATCACCTCTAGGGCGTAGCCCCGAGCCTGTAGCGTGGCCTGGAGCTGGGGCGACGGGTTGAACAGAAACAGGTCGCTGTAGCCCGTCGGGAGAGGCGGCACCACCTGCGGCTCGCGCACCAGCACCAGGGTGACCGTATCGGCCAGAGCATGGCTGAGGGATAGCAGTTCTCCGATGTTCGTTCCGTAGCTGCTGCTCACCAGCAGCGGCTGGGGCGATTGATTGATCAACGCGGCGATCGCAGGCTGAGTCTGGCTACTGTACTTAGTCCACCAGGTATCGGCCTGTAGAATAGCTCCATTCGATAGAATTGCCGCTGCCAGCAGCAGGGCGATCGCCCCCCTTTGCCAACGCTTACCGGCAATGTTCGTGGTCAGAACCAGACCCATCCAGTGGGTAACCGCCAGTTGCAGGCTCAGCCAGGTGGGAATCAGATAGCGGCTAATGCTCGATCGGTGGCCCCCCCACAGCACATCGGGCAGAATCATGCCCAGGGCGGTCACGCCCCCCAGCAAGACGACAAAGGCCCACACCGCAACGGGTGCTCGACGCACCAAAACCACCAGCGCATAGCCAACCAGCCCCGCCAGCCCCAGCACCATCGGCAGCGACAGCCGCAGCGGATCGTCAGAGCCAAGGTTAAAGTCCACAAAAACGCGACCGATATCGGCAATCCACGATCGCATGAGTTCTGGCAGCGATCGCGGCTGGCCCAGCCAGGCTGTCGCTGCCATCACCCGCGAGGACTGATTGGCTACCTGCACCAGCCAGGGTGTAATCAGCACCCCGCTGGCCGCTGTCGCCAGCAGGTACTGACCCAGGGGGCGAGTCAGCCGCCAGCCCTGCATCGCCAGCACGTACAGCCCGTGGGCCAGCATCACCAAGACCGTAAGCAGAAACGTATATAACCCCAGCGTGAGGCTGAGGGCATAGATCGCCCACCAGCGGGGCGACGGGTGGCGCAAGGTCCGCAGCAGTACCGCACAGGAAAACAGCACCATGGCCGTCCACAAGCCATATTCCCGCGCCTCCTGAGCATAGAGACTGTGGAACGGAGAAATGGCCACCAGCCCAGTCAGAAGGGCTGCATGGAGCGGCGATCGAAAGAGTTCCCACCCCAGCCAGTAGGCAAAGGGCAGGGCCAGCAGGGCCAGCAGGGCCGAAACTGCGCGAATGGCGGTGACAGAATCCCCCACTAGCCCGGTCCAAAGCCGCGCCAAGACATAGTAAAGAGGCGGGTGCTGGGCGTCGTAGGTGGCCAGCACTGCTACGGTATCGGCCACGCTGCGTTCGGGGCTGAGGCGCTGAAACCGCTGGAGATCGGCCACCGTGACGGGCTGCCCAGTCAACAGCGCCTGCTCTAGCTCAGGCACCGCATAGCCGGACAGGTGCAGCGACGTGTAGGCCTCGTCGTGCCAGTAGACCTGGCGATCTAAATGAGCAAAGCGGAAGACAATGCCCAGGGTGACCAGGGCCGCCAGCCAGAGCGCTAGGCCAGACGCCTGGGGAAATGCAGTGGGGGGCGACGATTGCTGTACAGTCATCAACCTTCCGCCGCAGGCTTAGGGGCACATGTAGCAATCCGAGTCTAGAGCATCCGGCCCGATCGCAATACTTTTACCAACGCCTGCGCAGAGGCGATAGCGGCCCCGAGAGGGCGATTGCAGCCTCAGGTCAAACGCCCCAGGGCTTTGATTAAAAATAGCGCTGGTCGCAGCAATAGTGTCTTTGCCTGCTGATGTTTTGGCAACCTGGCGGTGTTCCCCAGGTCAGGTAACCTGGATATTTCAAATCTCCCGGCTAGACCCACGGGCTCCACCATCCCAGAGCTAACCCTCGCTGTCTGCTTGAGGCGTAGAGTCGGCTGGGCTGGCTGGCCTGGTCTCGGGCGCAGCGTCACTGTCTGAAGGAATAGCTTCAGGTGTTGGAGGCGCGGCACTGGGCCAGGGAATGCGGGGGTCAGCGGCAATCAGGCGGGCCACTTCTCGTGCCCCGTAGCGGTTGACGTGGCTGGGGTCGGCAAATAGGTGCGACTGCCAGCGCCATTCTTCCAGCAAATCGACCAGGGTGAGGGTGCCCTGGTTGGCCCAGCCCTGCAAAAATTGCTGAAACTGGCGTTCGTGGCCCAGCCGCACCCCGTCCAGGTAGTCGTTGCTGAGGGGCAAATTAACAAACACCAGGGGAATGTTTTGGCTCTTGAGAAACTGGGTCAGAGCCTCAAAGGAGGTCGTCTGCACCCCATCCAGGCGAAAGGGCCGATAGGCGTTGTCGTACAGCCCCCGCACCCGAGGAAAGCTGCGGTAATACACCGCCGGGTTGAACTGGTCGTTGACGGCGAGGAAGCCCTGGGCATTGATTGGGCTGGGGGGAACCGTGCCATGCTCGGGTTCGGCGGTCTCGTCAGGGGCGGCCTCTGAACTGGGTTCTGAATTGGCTTCTGAGCTGGGGCCAGAAGCGGCCTCGGCTGAAGCGGGCGATTTCTCCAGGTTTTGCAGAGTCAGCGCCGCCCCGTCGCGGACAGCCGCATAGCCTGGAGACGCGAGAATTTCGGCAAAGGTGCGATCGAAGCGGCCGCTGTTGAAGGCGCGCGACCCCTCAGCCCAGATCACTAATTTGGGGTGCAGGTCGGGGGCCAGCAGCTGCCGGGTCACAAAGCTCACCACCTGGGCGGTGGCCCCGTTGACGCTAAAGTTGTAGACCTTGAGGCCGGGGTAGCCCTGTACGGCCAGCGCCTGCTGTAGCACCTGGGGGTCTACGCCCTGTAGCGATCGCGAGCTGCCCACAATCAGCACATCCGGCGGTCCCTGGGCCGCCACGTAGGCGCGGTACAGGCTAACCTGCTCGTCGAGCACATCGCTGCCCAGAGCCGGAAAGGCGCGGGGCAACCCCTGCTGGGCCAACCGCTGCTGGGCCAGGTAGAGGTTGCGCTGGTACTCCAGCGCCTTGCGCTGGCTAAAGACCTGGCGGGGGTCATCGGTGGGCAGATCATGGCTTAAGGCGATCGCTCGACTCCAGGCCCCGGCCACCTGGTGCCACTGGGCCGCGGTGGTGGCCGTGGCGGCCAGCTGGGCCGCCTGGTTGGCTTCGCCCACCGCCTGGTACCAGGGGTCACTGGCGGCAACGGGGGCCGCGATCGCCGGGCTGGTAGGGCTAGTGCTGGTGGCCAGGGGGCTAGAACGTCCGGCGCAGCAGGTCAGCAAAACGCCCAGCATCATCGATGCCGTTAGCCCGCCTCGGGAGGTGAGGAGATAAGTCATGGCAGTGATCAGGGCGCGGGTAGTAAAAAGATTTGGCTGACGCCCGTAGATCGGTGACGATACGCCCTAGCTACAGTTTAGAAAATCGCGCGACCAGGTTGGGGGTGCCGTGCCAACGGCATGGTCAATTGGGATGGGGCCGAAAGGCGAGCCGACATCCTACCGTCTCAGTCGGCCTCAAAAAACGATTGCACTGTGCTCTCTATATGCTCTCCAACAGCGCGATCGCTCTACCCAAAGGCCCACCAGGGGAGGATTTTATTTTTTTAAACACTCTGCAATAGTGGGGCTGTCTCCCGTCATTGTCCCCAGTAATAGCGAGGTAACCGGTGGTACCCCTCAAAGACTACAACCCAGGTCAGCGTACACCCTACGTCACCTACGGGTTGATTGTGCTCAACATCGTCATTTTTATCTACGAACTCAGCCTGCCTACCTACGGCCTGAACGACTTTTTCCACGCCTGGGCGGTCGTGCCCTCAGAATTTTCAACCAGTCTGACTACCGGCGTTTCAGCCATTAATGCCGAAGAATGGCTGACGGTCGTGACCAGCCAGTTTCTCCACGGCGGCTTTTTACACCTGGCCGGCAACATGCTCTACCTGTGGATTTTCGGCAACAATGTCGAAGACCAGATGGGGCACCTGCGGTTTTTGGTGTTTTACCTGCTGTGCGGCACGCTGGCCAACCTGGCCCAGTGGTTTTTTGCCATGGGGTCAAGCATTCCATCGCTGGGGGCCAGCGGCGCGATCGCAGGCGTAATGGGAGCCTACATCTTTCGCTTCCCAGATGTACGCATTCTCACCATCGTGCCCCTGGGGCCATTCCCCCTGCCGCTGAGAATTCCGGCCCTGTTTTACCTGGGCATTTGGTTTGCGCAGCAGGCCGTCTACGGCTTCGCCAGCCTCGGTGCCCCCGCCATGATCGGCATGGAAGGCGGCGGCATCGCCTACTGGGCCCACGCTGGCGGCTTTGCCATTGGTGCCCTGCTGGGGCCGCTGTTTGGCCTCTTTAGCCAGACCGATGCGGAGATTGCCGCTCAGAGATCCGGAGTGGAGTGAGGGAGTGGATGGGTGGATGGGTGGATGGGTGGATGCGATCCTGACTCTTTCAATTCGATAGCCTGATACCAAATCCGAGTCGTACAACCCCGATTTGAAGCCGATACCTCGTAGGGAGCATTGCACTGCAATGCCCCTGCAAGCCGTGCGTATACAGATAGGATTTGCCCTAAAAATAGCCGTTCCCTAGCCCCTTTGGGGCGGCTTCACCAGCGACTCTGTTCAGGGAACGGCTGTAGATATTTTCATTGTTGGGGGTGCCGCGCCGGCGGCATGGACGATTGGTATGAAGCCCAAATACCAAAAAGTCTCAGCACCCATTCCTCCCTCACCCTCCTTATCCCCTCACCCTCCCTCCTCCCCTTGCAACAGGAATGAGGAATTGTTACATTAATTTACAAATGCGCAACATTCAGTAATATGCTGGTTGCTGTCCACAGGAAGTGGCATGCGCGTTGTGAGCAGGCCGCCGAGTCGGTTGGAGTAATGTCGGGTGGGTGAAGAAGGTTCTATGAATAGTCAGTCTGTCACCATGGCCCAGGTGCTAGAGCTGTACGCCACGGGGCGTCGCGATTTTAGCCACCTCGACTTCCACGAGGCCTGGATGCCGGGGCTGGAGCTGCCCGGTGTCAACCTGAGTCAGGCCAATCTGGTGTCGGTCAACCTGCATCAGGCCAGGCTGAGTGAGGCCAAGCTGAGCGGCTGTAACCTGTGGCGAGCCAACCTGCGGGGGGCCAATTTAGAGAATGCCGATCTGGCCCGCACGGTGTTGATTCGGGCCGAGCTGAGCCACATTGACCTGTCTGGGGCCGACCTGCGCTGCAGCGATTTGCGCCTGGCAACGCTACACCACAGCACGTTGCGCAACGCTGACCTGCGCAACGCCAACCTCAGCTATACCGACCTGCGCGGGGCCGACCTGCGCGGGGCCGACCTGCGCGGGGCCGACCTCACCGGGGCCAACCTGCGCGGCGCAGCGGTGGCAGCAGCCCAGCTAGAAGGGGCTCGCCTCGATCGCGCCTGGATCGATGAAGCTGACCCCCAGCCCCCTGAGCTGTCCTCCACCCGCTAGCTCCCCATCCTCCTTACCCACCTCATCTCCTCATCCCTCGGCCTCCAGCGATCGCCGCAAATGCCCTCCGTGCTGGGCCAACCGCTGGGCGGCAGCGTCGGCATCGAGCCCGCCCAGGTGCATCATCAGTGCTAGCTTGACCTGCTGGTGGCTGCGATCGAGCAGGTTGGCGGCGGCATCGCGGTCTAGGTCGGTGAGGTCGCAGAGAATGCGCAGGGCGCGATCGCGCAGCTTGGTATTGGTAACGGCCACATCCACCATCCGGTTGCCGTAGACCTTGCCCAGGCGCACCATTGCCCCGGTGGAAATAATATTGAGCGCCATTTTGGTCACCGTCCCGGCTTTGAGCCGGGTTGAGCCGGCCAGTAGCTCTGGCCCCACCAGCAGGCGAATGTCGATATCGGCCTCGGTGGGCACCTGGTCGGCGGGTACACAGGCCATAAACACGGTGGTTGCGCCCCGCTGGCGGGCGGCGGCGATCGCCCCCCGCACGTAGGGCGTGGTGCCCCCGGCGGTAATGCCCACCACCACATCCTGAGGCTGCAGGTTGCAATTGGCGATCGCGGCGGCCCCGTCTTCGGCCACATCCTCTAGCCCCTCAGAGCTTTTCACCAGCGCCCCGGCCCCCCCGGCGATAATGCCCTGCACCAGCTCTGGGGGGGTGCAAAACGTGGGTGGGCACTCCGCCGCATCCAGCACCCCCAGTCGACCGCTGGTGCCCGCGCCGATGTAAAACAGCCGCCCGCCCTGGGCCAGAGCCGTTGTTACCGCGTCGATGGCAGCGGCTAAGGCCTCGCGCGCGGCGGCGATCGCCGCCAGGGTGCGATGGTCTTCCTGGTTAAACAGGTCAACCAGCTCAAGGGCGCTGAGCTGATCGAGCTGGGCGCTGCGGGGGTTGGCCTGCTCGGTGAGCAAATGACCGCGATCGGCGGGGTCTGAGGGCGGGTGAACAGAAGAACTGGCGGGCACAGGCGGCATCTCTTAGTCAACAAACACTCCCGCTAATGTATAGCGCTGGCGCACCTAGCGCACAAACCGAATCGCGACGTAGTTGACGGGCTTGCCCTCCGACGCCCGCACGGCCCCCACAATGCAGCTGACAATTTCAAACAGGGCCAGGGGCACGACCAGCAAAAAGCCCACCAAAACAAACATCAGCGCCAGGGTAACAACCCAGGCAATAAACATCGTGAGCTGAAAGTTGAGGGCGGCTTTGGCCTGCTGCTGAACGTAGGCCGCGTTGGAGGCCGCGCTGGCCCCAGTACCTCTAACCAAAAGCAGCACCAGGGGAGCCACGACCCGACAGGGCAGCAAAAAGGAACCACCCCACAGCAGCGGCCAGCCCCCCAGCCACTGGCTGCCCAGCACCAGATAGCTCAAGACCGGCGCGAGATGGGCCAGGGCCACCAGGGTCGTGTCTGAAGGGGCCATCTCTGGGGGCGTTTCTGGAGCCGCTTCTGGGGCCGCTTCTGGAGCTATTTCTGAGGAGGGGCGGTCGGCCTCGAAGCGGTCGTCAAAACGGTCGGCCCTAGGTAGGGTCGGGTTGGGCGCGGGGACAGCTGCCCCCGCCGAGTCGAGCGGGGCTACCGCCGAAGCATTGGCAAAGGTGTCGCCGGGTGGTCCGGCCGTAGCGCCTTCCGGGGAAAATAGCGCCCCTTCAAGGCTAAAGCTTTCTTGCCAGGTGACCTCAGCCCAGCCGATGCGGCGGGCCGTTACCCACACCCTATCGACTGGGCAGGTGAGCCCCAGGCGCAGCAGCCCGCGCCGAATCTGCGGCACCACCTGGCGCTGGTCAATGACGGCCTCTGACTCTAGGTCGAGGTAGAGCTGAGTGCCCCGCCACTGCCCCTGGGCTACCACGCCCTGGGCGGCTAGCGATCGCGTAATCAACCGGGCGATCGCGCGGGCATCGCCCTGGCGGGCGCGGTCAATCAGGGTAGCGAGAGGGGTGGTCATAGCGGGCCAGCCTAGAGCAGTTTCTCAAGCTGCTGCCGCATGCGATCGAGTTCGGCCTGGGAGAGGCCGCCGACCGCTTCATCGGGCCGCTCACTGGGGCGCTCACTGGGCCGCTCAGTGGACTCATCTTTGGGCTGGAGGTCGGGGTTGGGCTGGTCGGGGTCCCAGAGGTGTTCGTCCAGGTTGTACTCGGGGGGCACCGCCAGCGTCCCTTCAGGAATCAGGCGATAGCCGTAGCCGACCGATTCGCAAAACTCTTCGATTTCAGTCTGCTCGAAGCCCTCCACCGTGGCCTCCGGAAAGTCTTGGGCCTCAAGCATCAGCGCGTAGCGGGTGGCATCGTCCTCATGCTCAAACATCAGAATTAGATTTTGCCCGTTAATGGTTTCGGCGTGGATGCCCTCGTTATCGGTGCGGGCGTTGAACAACAGCACGTACACCACCATAGCCCTATCTCACATACAGCATTACCTTGTTTACTCTACCGGGCGATCGCAGCGCGAACAAAGTTACCCCGGCTGCCGTCTACGTCTTTAGAAACTAAATGGCGGCATAGCCGTGCATCCCCCAACGAGAAGAAATCCATCAGTTCATTACGGATGGTGGGCAGAAGTTTCGGGAGTTCACTACTATGTTGGGTGTTCTGCGGTAGCGTAAACGGGTATGACCCCTTCTCAAGATTCGGAGTCGTCTCAGGAACCGGAGTCTGCTCAGAAGCCAGAGCCTCCTCAAGCACCAAAACCAGACGGTGGCAAACCCTGGCTAACGTCTGCCCTGGTGGTTGGGTCTGGGCTACTGGTGCTGGGCGGCAGCACGGTGCTGGGCGGTTGGCTGTGGAGCCGCAATAACCTCGTTCCCTGGGTGTCTGAACAGCTTTCTGAAACTCTGAACCGTCCGGTTGAGCTGGGGCCGCTTGAGCAGATTGGGCTGACCGGAGTGCGGGTGGGGCCGTCTACCATTCCCCCGACGGCGACCGATCCAGATTCTCTGTCGCTGGCAGCGGTTGAGCTGCGCTTTAGCCTGCTCGACCTGTGGCGGCGAGAGCTGCCGCTCACCCTCACTCTGGAGCAGGGGGAGCTTTACCTGGAGCAAAATGCCGAGGGCGAGTGGTTTAACCTCGACATCGATTTGCCGGAGCGAGATCCCGATCGCGATCCGTTTATTGCCGTTGACCTCGAAACAATTAACGTCAGCGACAGCCAGCTCACCATGGTGCCCTACGTTGAGGGGGACGCGGAGCCCGTGCGGGTGGCGATCGCCGATCTGCACGGGCAGCTTCAGTTTAGCGACACCTTCATTGACGTTCCTGCAGATCCCAACTCTCCGTTAGAAACCCGACAGCTAAATTTAGCCCTCAGCGGCAACTCCATCCAGGGCGGCAGTCTTGAGGTTAAGGGCGTCGTTCTGCTGCCCCCGCCCCAGGACTCTGGCGCGATCGCCGACGCCACCGAAGTCCCCGGCCCCGGCCTGCAGGCCAAGCTCAACCTGCGCACCGAGAAGGCCAGGGCGACCGATATTTTGCCCCTGCTCGACTCATTTCTAGAGAATCCGCTGCCCGTGCAGTTTCCCACAGGCGTGGTCAGTGGCCAGGTCGATATCGAAAGCGGCGGCGGCGACCCGGCCACCGTGGTGGGTACGGCGCGGGTCGAGGACGCCTCGCTGATTACCCGCGGCCTGCCAGAACCCCTGCAAAATCTAGAGGGCGACGTGCGGTTTCGGGGCCGGGTGCTTGAGTTTGAAGGGGTAACGGCCAGCCTGGGCGAGCTGACGGCTAAAGCGGGTGGCACCCTCGACATCGACGGGGGCTACGACCTGAGCGGCCAGGTCAACCCCTTCAGGCCAGAGCAGCTGGCTGAGCTGTATGAGGTGGCGCTGCCGGTACCGACGACGGGCACTTTCCTCGCCAACGTCACCATGACCGGACCGCTGCGGCGGCCCGTTATCGCCACCGATTTTATCTCCCAAAGCCCCATCACCGTTGATCAAGTCGCCTTCACATCAGTCGAAGCCAACACCACCCTGAGGGGACGCGACCTGGTGATCGACAGCTTTCAGGCACTGCCCCAGGCCGGAGGCTCGCTCAACGGCAGCGGGCTCTACAGCTTTGGCGAACCGGGGCAGCTGGCGCTTTCATTCACGGGCGATCGCCTGCCCGCCAATGCCCTGGGCCAGCCCTACGGCCTGCCCGACACCGTGGCTCTGGGGCCGGTGTTTCTAGAAGGTGAGGTCAGTGGACCCTTTAGCCAGCTCACGGGTACCGCCAGCTGGCGGGCTCCGGCGGGCGACTACCCGGCCCGGGGCGATCTGCGCCTGGCCGACAATACCCTGCGCTTTACCGATACCTTTGTGCAGGTGGCCGGGGGCACCCTGGTCGGCCAGGGCAGCCTGGGCCTAAACAGCCGCCAGTGGGAGTCATCCATTCGGGCCGATGCCGTGCAGCTCGACCAGCTGGGGGCGGGTGTAGACGGCGTGCTGAACGGGGTCGCCCAGTTTTCTGGCACCCTGGCGGGCGGCCTGAGCGGCATTCAGGGGCAGGGGGTGGCCCAGGCGGTGCTGGCGGGCGGTACGGTGAATACCCGCGCCAGCCTCAATGGCGGCCAGTGGGTGGCCGACCTGCGGGGCCAAAACCTGCAGCTGGCCGCCTTTGCCCCCGATCTGCAGGGCACTGCCGAAGGCCGCTTTCAGCTCAGGGGCAGCACCGATACCCGCAGCCTGGCCGGCGTGCGAGGCGAGGGGCAGCTGGTGCTGTCGGATGGCTTGGCCTCGGCGGCGAGTCGTGCCCCCCAGCTGGCTCAGGTGCGGCAGCCCCTCACCGCTGAGCTGGCCTGGAACGGTCAGTCGATTCTGGTACAGCGGGCCAGCACGGCGGGGCTACAGGCCAACGGCGTAATCACGCCCCAGCTCAGCGGTGCCGGTGCGCCCGCGATCGCCAACCTCGATCTCAACCTCGATGTCAACGGCTACAGCCTGGCGGCGCTGCCGCTGCCCGAGATCATTCCCCTGGCGGGCAACGCGTTCTTTGACGGGCGGCTGCGGGGGTGGCCCGGAGCGCTGACACTGATCGGCGACGCCTCGCTGGTGGGCCTCACCGCTGGGGATCTCGCCTTCGCCTCCCCCCTGACGGGGCCGATCGCCTATACCCAGGGCGGCCCGCTGGCGGTCGATTTGACCGGCGGCGGCGATCGCGTCTATGTGGCCACCGCCGAGGGCGACCGCGACCTCACCTTTGAGGTGCGCAGCGGCGATGCCCTGGCCGAAGGCTATACCCAGACCGGCATTCTCTATGCCACCGTCGAAAATCTGCCCATTGGTGACCTGCGGCTGCCCCAGGCGGGCACCAGCGGCATTGGCACCTTCGACGGTCTGATCACCTCCGCTGAGATCGTCGCCGACCTGCGCCGGTCGACGCTGCGGGCCAGCTTCGACGTGCAAGACCCCAGCATCAGCTACATCAGGCTGCCCTCAGAAACCACCCTGACCGCCATCGACCCCAACGCCCCCGAGCGGCCGCTGGAGGTGACCCGCTACGGTCGCCTGCGGGGCAATGTTACCTTTGCCAACAACGTGATTGGCCTGGTGGGGCTCAGCCTGGAGTCGGCTGATGGCCTCAGCCGCTACCTGGCCAGCGGCACCTACGCCCTGGGCGAAACGCCCCAAATCAATGGCGAACTGGTGGTTGAGAACGGCCAGATTCAAGAGCTGCTGCAGACCCTGCTGATTTTTGAATGGACTGATTTTCGCCCCAACCTGCTCAGCCCGCCCGACTGGTACCGCCCCGCCACCCCGGCGGAGGTGGCCTCTTTAGAGGAGGTGAACCCGGTGGGCGACAGCAATGCCAGCCTGCTCGATCAGCTGCGCCGCCTGGCCGAAGTGCAGCAGCTGCAAGACATTCTGGCGGCCCAGGCCGAATCTGCGCCGCTGCCCCCGCTCGAAGAGCTGACCGGCAATTTCTCCGGCACCGTCACCGCCAGCGGAGCCGTTCCCGACGATCTCAACGTCACCTTTGACCTGGCCGGGACCAACTGGGTCTGGGGCGAACCGGACGGCAGCAACGGTGCCGTCTACCGCTTTGACGAGGTGATTGCCCAGGGCAGCTACCAGGACAGCATTATTCAGCTCGACCCCGTCAGTGTGCGATCGAACTTTTCGGATTTCTCAGAGACGACTCAGCAGGGGATTGCCCTGGCCACCCTCAACGGCGAGTTTAGCCTCAACCCCGACGATGCCGAAAACCGCACCATGCGCTTAGAGGTCAGCAATGTCCCTCTCAACGCCCTGCGCCAGCCCCTGCGACTGCCCGACAACCTCGACGGGCTGATGAACCTGGGCGCTACCCTCACCGGCAGCCTGGCCAATCCGCAGGTGCGGGGTCAGCTGGCGGTCAACGAAGCGACCATCAACCGCAACACCATTGACCTGGCCACCGCCAACTTTAGCTACGAAAACGCCCGCCTCAACCTGATCAGCCGGGTGGCGGTGGATGAGGAAGTCGAAGATCCGCTGCGGCTGGTGGCCAGCGTGCCGCTGACCCTGCCCGGCCTCAATCAGCAGCCCGAGACCGATACGGTCAACATCACGCTGAGAATGCGCGACGACGGCTTTGCCCTGATCAACCTGTTTACCCAGGCGATCGCCTGGGAGTCGGGGATGGGCAATCTCGACCTGGCGGTTCAGGGCCGCTGGCCGACCAATCAGTCTATTCAGGAGGCGCTGACTACGCTCAATGTCACTGGTCAGGCCGATTTTGAGGACGTTACCATCAGCGCCCGCAGCCTGCCCGAACCGCTGACCAATATCCAGGGCAGCATTCGGGTGGTTGAAAGCCCCGCTACCAGCCTGGCCAGCTCGGTCTATGCCAGCGGTCTGGTGCTCGATGTTCAAACCCTGCAGGGCGACTTTAGCAACGGCAAAGTGGTGGCTGAGGGCAATCTCAAGCTGCTGCCCTCGGTGCAAGATCTGGCCCCAGGTCTGTTTGACAGACGTGATCTGTCTGCCGAGGCCGATGGCTCTGAGGCCGACAATCCCTTTCGCGTCACCCTCGACAATATCGCCCTCGACCTGCGCAACCCCGCTGGTACCTACCGGGGGCGAGTGGATGGCAATGTCGTGGTGGATGGCAGCGTATTTTTGCTGCCGCCCCTCGTCTATGGCGAGGTCATGCTCTCTGACGGCCTGATTACCCTACCCGAGGTAGACGAAGGGGGTGGTGCACCAACAGCCTTTGCCCCCACTCGCGAACCCCGTATTTTTGACCCCATTCCCCCCATTCTGGAGGATTTTCAGCTAGTTTTGGCTGACAATGTTCGGCTCGCGATTCCGGGCATTGTCGATGTGCGAGCTGAGGGCACCCTAGATTTAATCGGTACCGCCCCCAATATCAAGCCCGTTGGCCGCATCGATCTGCCCTCGGGCCGCATTAATCTGCTGACGACCGAGTTCCGGTTAACCGGGGACGAAAACTACGCCGAGTTTAGTGAACTCGACGACACCATTGACCCCTACCTGGTGGCCACGCTGTCGGCGGCGGTTCCCGATAGCGCTGCCGCTGGCGCTTCCCTCTCTACCGCCTCCCCCTTCCCCCGCAACGAAATCAGCGAGTCTAGAATCGACCAGCTGGGTCTGACCCAGGCCGGGGTGCAAACGGTTCGCATTCGCGCCAACGTCAACGGTCGGGTCAGCCGGGTGGTCAACCTGCAGGGGGTTGAGCTAGAGAGCACGCCTCCCCGCTCGGAAGGCGAAATTGTGGCGCTGATTAGCGGCGGCTTTTTAGCTGCTCTAGAGTCAACCCTGGGCAGCGTGTCGGGCGGGGGCGACGGGTTCCAGGGGCTGCTGGCCTTTGCTGGGTCGGCCCTGCTCAACAACCTGCAAAACCTTTTGGGATCGGGCCTAGAGCGCACCGATCTGCGCCTGTTCTCGGCCTCGCCGCCGGGCAACCCCCAGGGCGGTGCTGTCGATATCGGGGGCGAAATCGGCTACAACTTCTCGCCCAGCATTTCGGTGTCGGTGCAAAAGGTGTTTACCAACGTCACCCCCGCTGTTTTCAGCGTACGCTACCGCATCAACGACCAGATTACGCTGCGGGCCATTACCAGCTACGAGCAATTTAACGAAAATACGGGGGCGGTTCTAGAATTTCGGTTTTAGCGCCGGGGAATGACGCTGCCTTTCTTCCTCTATTCCCTGTAAGGTTAAAGCCGTGGGGGTTAATGTCACCCGGCCCATTTCGCTTGCATGTCTATGGATCCTAAGCTTACTGACCAGGCTACACCGTCCCCTGCCGAGGGCGATCGCGCTACCCCAGAAAACGCCCCAAAAACTAATGCCGCAGGGCGGTGGCGATCGCTGTGGCAGGGGCAGTGGGGCAACCTGCGGGTGCTGGCGATCGCGCTGGCGATCGCCCTCACGGTGCGGGTGCTAATCGCTGAACCGCGCTACATTCCCTCCAACTCAATGGACCCGACCCTGCATATTGGCGATCGCCTGCTGGTTGACAAAGTCAGCTACCGCTGGCAGCCCCCGCATCGGGGCGACATTGTGGTGTTTGCGCCGCCGCCTCAGCTCACGCGCCTGGGCTACGAAACCCGCCAGGCCTTTATCAAACGCATCATTGGCGAACCGGGCCAAACGGTTGCAGTGGTGCAGGGGCAGGTGCTCGTCGATGGGCAACCTCTGCAAGAGCCCTACATTCTTGAACCTCCCGCCTACACCCTTGATCCGGTAACGGTGCCAGCCGGGCAGGTGTTTGTCATGGGCGACAACCGCAATGACAGCAACGACTCCCACGTCTGGGGCGGGCTGCCCCAGCAAAACATCATTGGTCGGGCCCGGTTTCGGTTCTGGCCCCTCGATCGCCTTGGCCCGGTTAGCTAACGGCGTACTGCATTACCACCTCAGCTTGACGGGTTGTGTAAGATCAAGGCGACTTGTGATCACCCAGTTCTGAGGCAGCGCCCATGCTTGTACAGCTTGTTCGCCCCCTGGTGCGTACCCAGGTGCAAACGCTCACCCAGGCCCCGTCGGCCAGCGGCAAACTGGTGGGCATGGTGTCGCAGTGGCTGGGCTACCTGGGCATTCACGCAGAAGTGACTCATCTGCACACGACGGGCGATCGCATTCAGGTGTCGCTCTGCGTGGGCAAGCCCGAGCAGTGCACCCAGGCCGAGTGGCAGCAAATTCTCAACAACCTCAACCAGGATAAAAGCACCACCGTCGAAGCCGAAACCCTCGCCTACACGGCTATGTCTGCGACTCAGCAGAGCAAGGTGCAGCGGCTGCTGGCGTCTATTTTGCAGGCCAGTGGTCAAGACCCGCTGGAAGAATGGGCCAACTTAAAGCCCCACCTGGTGGCGATGGGCATGGATGAAGCGATGCTGGGAGGCATTCAAAGCGCCCTCAAAGTGCCGATGCCAATGGAGGTTTTAGTCGAGCAGCTAGAGCCTGACGTGGCGGCCTTTGTGCTGTCTAAAGCGATCCACATCGCCCTACTCGACCAGCAGATCAGCCAGGCCGAAGACACTGCCCTCAAAGCCCTGCTCAACGCCGTCGATCACCAGGTAGTGGCCTAGGTCTATGGATGCTGCCGTCCTCTTTCATCTGGCCTTTCCTGTGGCCGACATTCCTGTCGCAAAGACCTTTTATGTGAATGGTCTGGGCTGTGAACCGGGGCGAGAAACCCCTAACTCGCTCATTCTCAACCTGTATGGCCATCAGCTGGTGGCCCACACCACTACCGACCTAGTGCCCCAAAAGGGCATTTATCCCCGCCACTTTGGCCTGGTGTTTTTGGCCGAAACCGATTGGGAAGCTCTGCTGCACCGCGCCAAGGTGCAAACGCTCACCTTTCACCAGGGCGAAAAGCGCCGCTTTCCAGGCACCACGCTAGAGCATCGCACCTTCTTTTTGCAGGATCCCTTCTACAACCTGCTGGAGTTTAAGTACTACTGCCACCCCAGCGCCATCTTTGGCGAGGTGGAGCAAAAACAGGTTGGGGATGCGGAGTAGGCGATCGAGGCGTGAAGGTCGCGCGATCGCAGGTTAATGGCCTGGCAGTGAAAGTACATGATCGGGCTGCATAAACACATGGGCTATTGTAGACGCGCAACTCATGGGGATCATCTGGCGCAATTACGAAAAGAGGATTTACTCGATGGCTAAAAAATTTTCAGAACTAAAATCTCGCATGTCGCCAGAAGCACAAGCTCGGGCAGCGGCAAAGGCTGCCGCTATGCGTGCGGAGATGCCTCTGCAAGAAATTCGACAAGCTCGGGGGCTGTCTCAAAAAATACTGGCTGAGGTGTTGAAGGTGAATCAGCCTGCGATCGCAAAAATGGAAAAACGCGCCGATGCCTATATTTCAACCCTACGCAGCCACATCGAAGCCATGGGCGGAGAGCTAGAGATTATTGCTCGCTTCCCCGAAGGATCAGTCAAAATCACCAATTTTTCTAGTTTGGATAGTCCTACAGTGTTTCAGGCTGCGACTCAAGACTCTGGCACAACTCTGAAAAAGTGACCATGCTAGATAAAGAATCCTCCGCGTCAAACAACACCTATGAGTGATCTAACCGTTAGCCTGCGACTGCCCAGAGATCTGTTAGGAGCCTTAGATATTCCCGAAAAACAGCTAGCCAGTCAGGTGCTTGAGTTGGTTGCGCTAGAGCTGTTTCGCCAGGGGCGGATATCTGCGGGCAAAGGCGCAGAGATTTTAGCCATCTCCAAGTGGGACTTTATCCAAATTTTGGCTCGGCACCAGGTACCCTATTTTACCGAGTCTGTCGCAGAGCTAGAGACTGAAATCGCTGCTGCTGAAGCATTAGATAACAGCTTAATGCAAACCGTTCGGCGGCAAGCTGGGGAAGAGTAGGCCTGCCGCGACGCTGGGTTCTAGTTCACGTATCAAGCGCTACAAACTTGTTATGACAAGTTGGCTTTACTGAGACCATTCTGCTCTGCAAACTAGGAGGTCTCACGGTGACTGGAGTGCTAACGCGGGTCGATACCTCGACCGATCTAGAGCGCTACGTCGTTGCCGAGGGGCGCGACGAATTGGTTAAGCAGGTGCGGGCCAAAATCAACGAGCTGGGGATTCAGTACATCTATTACCAGTTTGTCTCCGTCACCGGGCGCATTGTCGGCAAGGGCATCCCTGCCGACTACTGGGAGACTACGGCGGAAAATGGCTTTCAGCTGGTCTACGGAGCCACCGTCAACCTGGCGATGGATCGCAACAGTCAGTACCTGGGCTATGGGCCAGAGGCGGCTGAACTGGTGGCGATTCCTGACCCTGAGACTTTCTGCCAGCTGCCGTGGGATAAGCGAGTCGCTCGGGTTTACTGCGTCTGCTTTCGCAATCGGGAAGAAGAGATCGATGCGGCAGCGTTTTTGACCGGCGACTGTCGCGGCAATCTCAAGCGCATCCATGCCGAATTTCAGGCCAAGCATGGCTTGCAACTGCGCCACGGCTGCGAACCTGAGATGATGTGGCTCAAAAAAGGCCCCGACGGCAAGCCCAACGGCGGCGTGACCAAGCCCAACTGCTACCACATCGACCAGTTTGAAGAGCTGCGCCCGGTGTTTCTGCGGGTGATCGAGTACGGGCGGGCCATGGGGCTGGACATGATTCAGGGCGACCATGAGGATGCGCCGGGGCAGCTAGAGCTGAACTTTATGTTTGACGATGCGGTGCGCACCGCCGATCGCCTCACCACCTACCGCCAGATCTGCGCCCAGGTAGCGCGCGAGTTTGACCTGATTGCCTGCTTTATGTCGAAGCCGTTTATGGGCGTATCGGCCTCGGGCTGCCACCACAACCTGTCGCTGTGGCGGGGCGGCGAGACGGCGATTAAGACCTTTGGCTTTGACACCCTGCCCGGCCTGGAGGGCAACTACACCTACCATCGGGGCGGCGAGAATACGTTTATGCCGGTGGAAGGGGCTTCGAAGCGGATACCTGGCCCGGTGGGGCTGCACTGCATTGGTGGCGTGATTGCGCACCTGCCCGCGCTGACCGCGATCGGCTGCTCGACGGTCAACTCCTACCGCCGCCTGTGGGATGCGGGCTTTTGGGCTCCGGTCTACTCTGACTGGGGCTACCAAAACCGCACCTGCGGCCTGCGGGTGTCGGCACCGGGTCGCTTTGAGTACCGCGCGGTCGACTCGATGGTGAACCCCTACCTGATGGCTGCCGCTATTCTCAAGGCCTTTGACGACGGCCTCAGCCGCCAGCTCGACCCCGGTCAACCCGAGCAGCGCAATATTTACGAGGCGATGGACAACGGCAAGCAGGTGAAAAAGCTGCCCATGTCGCTGGGCGAAGCGCTGGACGCGCTGGCTACTGACGAGGTGATACAGTCGGCGCTACCGGGGGAAATGTACCGCCTCTACGACCAGTACAAGCGGGATGAGTGGATTCGCTTTTTGGCCACCACCACCAACTGGGACGTGGAGAACTATATGGACTGCTTGCCTTAAAGGTTTGAAGGTGCTGGCTTAAGGCATTGGTTTGGGTAGGGCAAACGCCGTTTGCCCCTACGAGTTTGCCCGTGTCTGCCTTGGGGTAATCAGATGCCGATCAGGTATCACCGGCTCCTCACCTCCTTATCCCCTCACTTCCTCATCGCCTCACCTCTTACCCCCTTCTCCTCCCCTCCCCTTCCCCCCGCCCTCGCGCCGCAAATACTGGCTAAACTGGCTCACGCTCAGCGGGCGAGCAAACAGGTGGCCTTGGCCAAATTCACAGCCCAGCTGAGCCAGCGACTGGAGCTGAGGAAACAGCTCAATGCCCTCGGCAATCACCTGAATATTGAGGTGGGCGGCGAGGCGAATAATGGCCTCTACAATGCCGTACTGCTGGGAACTCTGGTGGATGTCGACAATGAAGCTGCGATCGATTTTGAGAATATCGACCGGCAGCTGCTGCAGGTAGCCTAGCGACGAGTAGCCAGTGCCAAAGTCGTCAATGCTGAGGCGAATGCCGCGATCGCGCAGCGCCTGAATCATCTGCACCGCCTGGGCGGGGTTTTCCATCACCACAGATTCGGTAATTTCGAGCTTGAGGTTGGCGGCGGGCAGCTCGCTGGTGGCTAAAATGCCGTCGACAATAGCCACCAAATCGGGCTGTAAAAACTGAGTGGCCGACAGATTGACGCTCATGATCGCCTCTGGGGTAATCAGGCTGCGGCGACGCCAGCGCTGCATTTGGCTACAGGCCTCTTGCAGCGCCCAGCTGCCGATGGGCAGCAGCAGCCCCGAGCTTTCGGCAATGGCTAAAAACTCGCCGGGCAGCAGCAGCCCCCGCTCGGGGTGGAGCCAGCGCAGCAGGGCTTCGCAGCCGATTAGCTGCTGGGTAGCCAGGTTGACGATCGGCTGGTAGTGAAGCTGAAATTCTTGCCGCTCCAGGGCCAGCCGCAGGGCCGTTTCGATCTGAAGCGAGCGGCGCACGTCCAGGTGCATGTTGGGTTCAAACAGGGCGTGGCCCAGGCCGTTGACTTTAGCCTGGTACATGGCCGTATCGGCGTCGCGCAGCAGCTCGTCGGGGTGGAGGTACTGGGGGCCGCCAATCACGATGCCAATGCTGGTGTTGGTAAAGAGCTGGTGCTCCTGAATGGTCAGCGGCTGGGCAAACTGTTGGCGAATGCGCTGGGCCACCGCGATCGCATCTTCGACCTGATCCAGCGTGGTCAGCAGCACCGTGAACTCGTCGCCGCCAAAGCGGGCCACCACGTCGGTCGGTCGCACGCAATCCTGCACGATGGTCGCCACCCGCTTGAGTAGCTCATCGCCGACCCAGTGGCCAAAGGAGTCATTCACCAGCTTGAAGCGATCGCAGTCTAGGAACAGCACCGCGAACAAGTCGCCCTCGGGCGGGGCCAGCTGAGCGCTGAGATGGCTGAGAAACTGGCGGCGATTGGGCAGCCCCGTGAGCGCATCGTGCAGAGCCTCGTAGGCGAGCTGGTTTTGGGCCTGCTGCCGCTCGGCAATCTGCTCGTGCAGCGACAGGTTGAGCTGCTCTAGCTGCCGGGTGCGCACCTGCACCTGGTCTTCCAGGCTTTCGTTGAGCCGCCGCAGCTCGGTTTCTATGTGCTGACGGTAGGTGATGTCTTCGATGAGCACGATCGCGCCCTGGGGTCGGTCGGCCAGGGGGTTGGCATCGGCGACTAGCGGTTCTAGACGCAGCTCGTACCAGCGGCTAGAGGCCGACGACTCGCCCCGCTGCCGCACCTGGGTGGGTACCGGCTGCCCCTGGGCCACCCGTTCCCACAGCGTCGCCCAGGTGCCCTCGTCAAACCAGTCGGCCAGCGCGCTGGTGTTGAGGCTGTCGCCCGCTGCCAGCGCCAGCCATTCCGCTGCCAGGGGGTTGGCAAACCACACGGTGCCATCTGCTGCCGCCGCCACCAGCCCCAGGGGCAAGCTGCGGGCAATGGCCGCCTGAATCGCCTGCGATCGCCCCAGCTGCTGGGTCAGCTCGACCAGTTGAGCCACGCCTGGGGTGAGCTGGGGCGCAGCCAGAGCCGCAGGGGCACCACCATCTCCAGGCAGCACCAGGGTTGAGCCGTGGCGACGCTGCAAACTGGCCGTGAGCTGCTGGAGCCAGCGATTTTGTCGCCCCAGCTGCTGACTCAGGCCCAGGCCTCCCACCGTACTGACTACCAGAGCTGGCCCCACCACCGGCAGCCAGAGATTGACCTCAAACAGCGCCAGGGCTAGCCCCCACCAGGCGGCTAGCAGCCCGCCGATCAAGGCCCCCTGCCGATACAGCAACTCGCGCCGCAGGGGAGACTCGCTCTGCAACATATCGCCTGCCGAAAAGGCCCGCCTTGAAAGCAGGGCTAGCCCCAGCGCCAGGGCCAGCGCCAGAATCCAGCCTCCGGTGGCTGGCCTCAGCCAGCGCTGCCGCAGCAGGTTGTCGATCAGCGCCCCGTGCAAATACACGCCGCTGGCGGGCGGGTCGGTGTCAAAGGGGGTGACCCAGTCATCGAGGCCCAGGGCCGTGGCCCCAATCAGCACTACTTTGCCTTCAAAGGTCTGGGGCGGTACCCGTCCTTCTAGCACCTCTACAAAGGAATAGACGGGCAGAGCGGCGGTTGAACTGGGCCAGTTGACCCAGAGAGGGCGATCGAGCGGCGGCAGCGGCACCGCCTGCTGGGTCAGGCTGAGGGCTTCTGCGGTGGCGATCGCCAGGGCTGGCTGCCCCCCCACCAGGGGTTCAACGCTGTGAATGTAGCCATCCTGGTGCCGCTGCGCGATGTGGCCGCTGGCTAGAGCCGCCGTGGCCAGGGTTGGGGTTGGCCCCAGGGGCTGCCCGTCGCGGTTCCAGGCCGAGGCCAAAACGACGGCGGGGTAGGCGGCGATCGCCTCGGCAAACAGGCCATCGTCGGGGCTGCTGTCGCTAAACAGGAGGTCAAACACAATCACCTGGGGCGGCGCAGCCTGCAGCTGTTGCAGCAGCTCAGCGTAGCGCCGTCGCGGCCAGGGAAACGCCCCCAGACGATCGAGGCTAGGGTCATCAATGGCAATTATTACAATCTGATCGCTCCAGGGGCGCTGTCCCCGCAGGCGAAACCGCAGCCGGTACTCGGCCTGCACCAGGGGCAAAAGCAGGCCCAGCTCGCTTGCGCCCAGCACAATCAGGCCAGCCAAGCTCAGCGTTAACAGCGATTCTAGCCTTCGCCAAAACTGGCTAGAGAAGGTAAATCTCATGGGTTTCCTGGCGGCCAAGGGGAGTGATCACTACAACCTCGACTCGCAACCGGGCCGTTGCCAGCCGGGTGAGGCGAAATTCACCCTGGCGATCGACCGTCTGGGGGGTTCCATCCACAAAGACGGTATTGACGGGGTCAACTCGACCCGTCAACGTGACATAGCGAGTGTTGTTCTCAATGGTCACTTGCCGCTCGTAGGATAGGCCGGGGTCATCCCGCAGGGGCACGGGCTGGGTGGGCGGTTCGCCCGGCCAAATCAGGTTTTGAAACCCCGCTGGCACCGCCACGGTTTCGCCCACGGCGGCGGTATCTACGGCTCCGCTCAGGGTGGCAATGCCGGTTTTGCCGTTTTCCTGCACGCTGACACCAAACTCGGTGCCGCGTACGCCGCTAATGCCAGCCGGGGTTTCAATTTCAAACTGCGACCCCTGGTTTGTAAAGCGCCGCAGCCTTGTGCGCACCTGCCCGCGCGGCACGCTGAGGTGGGTAATGCGTCCACCGTCGGCAGCCATCTCTAAGGTGCGAATGCGCAGCTCAGTACGCTCAGAAACATCTAAAAAACCCACATCGGTATCGACCTCCAGCACCGCCGACGATCGCGTGCCCGTGCGCAGGCCGTCGCCTACCGCATTGAGGCGATCGCCCACCGCAGCCGAGTCAGAACCGCTGGGGCGCAGCATCACGACCTCGCCCTGCAGCTGGCGCACCGACAGCCCTCGATTGACCCTCACGGGCAGCGCGTAGGCCGCAAAAGCTACCGTCAGTACCGTAAAAGTGCTGAGGCCTGCCAAAACCAGCCGTCGCTGTCGTCGGTGACGCGGCTTTAGAACATGGGCCACTGGCTGCACAATGGGGTTAATCATGTGTATTTATTACCATGATCTTAATCCAGTTGAGCTGACCCACGCAGTAATTTTTGAGGCTAAACGGTCGCTGTCGGTGTCTAGGGCTCAATTACTAATTAATGATCAAAAGATTGAGAAAGGTTTGAGGGTTGGCACACTTTGAGCAGCGATCGTGCGGCTCATTGGAGCGCCCTGAACCCCAACGGGCCATTAGGTCGCGATTATGGCGCTGATGAAGGTGGTACCACTCAGGTTCTATAGCTCTGACGCTGGCAGCGAACCTTCGCTATCGGTAATCCGCTGGGGTGCGCCGTTGAGAAATCTTGGTGATTTGGCTGGTCAACGCTTTCTCGCTGCCGCAGCCTATCCCTGCCGCAGCAGCGATACCGTTTGAGCCGAGGCCACCACCTGGTCGTACCAGGCTTTGGCCAGCTTTTCCGTGAACTGGGCTGACTTCACCCAGTGCGTTACCAGCTGCTCCCGCAGTTGCTCAAACAGGTGAGGGTAGTGGGCTTCAATCCAGTCGGTTTTAAAGGCGATCCAGTTCATCACAATCTCAGGCGTGACTTCGGGATGAAACTGCAAACCGTAGGTGTGGCTCCCTAGGCGAAACGCTTGATTGGCGCAGACTTCATTGGTCAGCAGCAGCCTGGCCCCGGTGGGCAAATCAAAGGTGTCAAAGTGCCACTGCATCATCGGCATGCCCGGTATGTAGTCCTGAATCCAGGGCTCTGTCGCCTCCGCCACCGGAAACAGCGGCGTGAAGCCCAGTTCTGGTATCTCGTTTTGGTAGACGCGGCTGCCAAAGGCCCGCGCAATCAGCTGCGCCCCCAGGCAAATGCCCAGCACTGGCTTGCCCTGGCTGTGAAAATCACGAATGAGATCTGTCACCCGCGCCAGGTGAGGAAAGCCGTCGTCTTCGCAGGCATTCATGGGGCCGCCCAGCACAATTAACCCGTCGTAGTGGCCCTGGGGCGGAGTCGATCGCTGAGGTACCAGCCAGGTGTGCAGCCAGGCTCCATTCACTTCTAGATATCGGCCCAAAATGCCAACCGGGTCGGCCTCGACATGTTGAACAACCAGAATATCCATAGGGTGTTGGACCTAGCCTTTAGGTGTGTGCTCGGTAGATATTTGCTTAGGGCAATCTCGTTCAGCCGCAGCCATCAAGTCTGGTTGGAGTGATCTGAATTGGCGCGCACCAAACTTGTTATATCAAGTTATCTCAGAATTTTTCGAGATTGGCAAATAATTCGCACAGAGTGTGACTTTCTATACTACTGAGTTTTTGCCCCGCACAGAAACGGTTTTGGGTAGAAACAGCAGGTCGCTGCATGAGTGACCCTCGCATAATTCCTGTGGCGAACTTGGGCTGTGGCGAACTCTGGGCTTGGCGAGCTCTGGCTGCGATCGCGCTAGCGCCGATGCCGCTGAGGGTCGTCTGTAACCGCAGACTGCAGCCGATGCCAGGCGTCTTGAATGGCGTCTTTAGCCTGGTCCCAGTCGAGGCGGCCTGAGCGGTTGTGGCGATCGTAGTCTCGGCGCAGGTGGAGTTCTGCCTGGCTAAAATCTAGGCCCTGGCTAGAGTAGCGGCCATAGCCCTCATAGCCAGTGCGGTAGGCCGGGCTGTAGTCGTCATAGCTGTAGCCTGACCTGGCGTAGGGACGACGGTGGTAGTTGTCGCGCCAGTACTTTTCTTCCAGGGCCGGATCGGCGTGCCCGGTGGTCATGCCTTCATTCGCGAGCCCGCCTGCAACAGCCCCCACAGCGGCTCCGACCACGGCCCCCACCGGCCCACCGGCAATCCCTCCAATGGCCGTACCTATCACGCTGGCTCCGGCTGCGCCAACGCCGGTATCTTCAGCAGATTGGCCAGAGCGCTCAACCGGCTGCTGCGCTGGGGGAACAGGACGGGCATTGGGATTGCGATCCACGCCTCGCCCAGTTTGGTTTACGTCGTTATCGCTGTTCATAGTGGTTTCATCCAGTGTCAAAGTGGCGCTGCCTGCGGTTGAGGGCAATCGCTTATGGGTGGCCTTGTTTACAAGCTATCCACGTTTTGGCCCAGGTGGTTCGGCTAGAGGGCGGGGTTATGCCTCTGCCCCAGGGGAGAGTTAGTGCTGTGGCGGTAGAGCCGTGGCGTCGTCGCGCCAATCCTATCGGGGCCAGAGAAAGGGGCGATGCAAGAGCCTGCCGTTTCGATCGAACGGCTGTGAAATCGCAGATTTAGTGGCCGTATCTTCAGCTACAAAAGCGACTTCGCCAGCCTGTTTTACTAGGCTGAAACTCCCGGAGTCGTTCTATGGTCGGCATGTTGACCCAGGTGCAGAGCCTGACGGAAAGGGCTAAGGCCCTCGGCATCAAGTTTTTCTTAGTCTCGTACACCGACTTGCTGGGGGGCACCCGGGCTAAGCTGGTGCCCGCTTCGCAAATGGCTGGGGTAGAAAAAGACGGTGCCTTTTTCTGCTCGTTTGCCTCCAACCTGGGTCTGGGGCCAGAGGCGGCAGAAATTGCCGCCGTGCCCGACCCCGACTCGCTGATTCAGCTGCCCTGGGAGCCGACCGTGGGCTGGGTCGCCAGCGATGTGTACTACGAGAGCGAACCCTTCTCCGCCGCGCCCCGCATGATGCTGAACCGGGTCATTGACCAGGCGGCAGCGCTGGGCTACACCCTCAAGACGGGGGTAGAGGCCGAGTTCTTTTTGCTGCGCCAGACCGAGACAGGGTACGAAATTGCCGACCCCAAAGACACCGCCGAGCGCCCCTGCTACGACCAGCTCAACCTGATGCGCCAGTTTGACCTGATCTCAACGCTAGTCACCTACATGGAAGACCTGGGCTGGGGGCCATACCAGTGCGACCACGAAGACGCCAACGGCCAGTTTGAGCTGAACTGGACCTACAGCGATGCTAAAACGACCTGCGATCGCCACGTTTTCTTTAAGTACATGGTCAAAACCCTGGCCGAGCAGCGCGGCTTTACCGCCACCTTTATGCCCAAACCCTTTAGCCATATCACTGGCAACGGCGGCCACGTTCACAACAGCCTGTGGCAGGGCGACACCAACCTCTTTGCCGAAGGTGCCGACAGCGGCGGCCTTTCGCCCCTCGGCTACAGCTTCCTCGGCGGGGTGCTCGCCCACGGCAAAGGGCTAGCGGCCCTCTGCGCCCCCACCGTTAACTCCTACCGCCGCTTAGGGGCCAGCAGCACCACCTCCGGCAGCACCTGGAGCCCCCGCTACATCTCCTACGGCGGCAACAACCGCTCCCACCTGATCCGCATTCCGGATACAGGCCGCTTCGAGTGCCGCATGATCGACGGGGCCGTCAACCTCTACCTGGCTACCGCAGGCATTCTCGCCGCAGGCCTCGACGGCATCAAAACCCAGGCCGACCCTGGCCAGCGCATCGACGAAAACCTGTTCGCCCGCGGCGACGAGTTCCCCAACCTGCAAACCCTACCCCACAACCTCTACGAAGCGATGGTCGCCCTCAAGCAAGACCCCCTGCTGATGGACATGATGGGCGAACTCGGAGCCAAAACCTTCCTCGAAATGAAAGCGAAGGAATGGGAGGCCTTCAACGCCCAAATCACCGCCTGGGAGATGAACCAGTACGTGAATATTTAGTCCCGCAAGGGGGACCGCCGTTCGCCCCGTAATCGGGTTTATCGGTGGGTGGCCGAGGTGGATGGTGGGCAGTGCCCACCCTACGGTAGCTCAGGCCGATCGCAGAGCCGGGCAGGTTACTTCGCAGAGCCGAGGTTTAAACCGATGATCGACCCATCCTTTCCGTTGGGTCCAGGGCGGCGGAACGGCCCTGGCCGACGGGGTCTGGGGGCAATCGGAACGCCCCCAGCAGCAGGTTTGGCTCTCAACCCAAAATCTCGTGGGCGTGCAGGGTCTTTAGCCAAAGACAACGGTGCATCCGCGCAGCGATGCACCCTACAAGTCCTCTTTTTCAAGGCGTAATTCTCAATGTCTTCCATTTCTACCTATAACTTCCCCACCCGCATTCGCTTTGGGCCAGGAGCACGCCACGAACTTACTGCCGAACTCACCGCCCTGGGCATTCAGCGCGTCCTAATCGTCACCGACAAAGATGTTGCTCAGCTACCCTGGTTTCCAGAACTAGAAGCTTCTCTGACGGAATTCCAAAGCGCTACCTTTAGCGGCGTCTGGGGCAACCCCGTCGTCTCCCAGGTCAGCGCCGGGGTTGACGCCTGGCAAGCCAGCGGGGCCGATGGCATTGTGGCCGTTGGCGGCGGCGCACCGATGGATGTAGCGAAGGCGATCGCCCTGATGGCCAACCACCCCGGCCACCTCTTTGACTACGAAGACGGCCACAGTACCCGCGCGATCGATCAGCCGATTCCGCCGATTGTGGCTATCCCCACCACGGCGGGCACGGGCAGCGAAGTGGGCCGCAGTGCGGTGATTTCGGACGATGACACCCACGCTAAAAAGATTGTGTTCGACCCGCAGCTGTTGCCAAAGGTGGTGCTGGCTGACCCGGAGCTGCTGCTGGGGCTACCGGCTAAAATTACCGCCGCAACGGGCATGGATGCGCTGACGCATCTAATTGAGGCGTTTTTGGCGAAGGGTTTTAACCCGCTCTGCGATGGCATTGCGCTGGAGGGGATTCACCTGGTGGCGCAGAATTTGCAGGCTTGTGTGGACTTTGCCCGGCGACTCGGCGCAGGAGAACGCTTTGATGAGGCGACGGCGGCGGCCCATTTGGCGGCGCGGGGAGGGATGCTGAATGCGTCGATGATGGGGGCGATCGCGTTTCAAAAGGGGCTGGGCGTCACCCATTCCTGCGCCCATGCGCTCTCGACGGTGTATGACACGCACCACGGGTTGGCGAATGGCATTATGTTGCCGGCGGCAATGCGGTTTAACCTCGCCGCCGCGCCCGAACAATTCCTGCGGATGGCTAGGGTGGTCAAGCCCGAGGCTACCGATGGCCAAGAGTTTGTGGATTGGATTGTGGGGCTGTCAGAATCCATTGGCGTCCCAACCTCGCTGGGGGCTTTGGGCGTCATCCCCAATTCCCTTGACCCGCTGGTGGCGGTGGCGATCAAAGACGGTTGCCATCTGTTGAATCCTAGACCCGTTACAGAGAAGGATTTCTACGCCATCTATCAAGATGCCTTCTAGTCGCCCTGTTCTTTCCCACCCAGCCGTAGGGTGCATTCGCGAAGCAATGCACCACTATCTTGGCTCATAGGCATCGCGGCGCACAATCTGGGTCCATAAGCCAAATCTGCTGCTGGGGCCATTTCGCTGGCCCCAGACCCCCATCGACAAAGACGTTCCGCCGTCCTTGACCTCACGGAAAGGAGTTACCGATCATCGGTTTAAACCTCTATTTTGCAAAGTGACCTGTTCTGCTCTGCAATTGACCTGAACTGCCGTAGGGTGGGCACTGCCCACCATCAACCCCGAGCTAAAAGCCGAATCTTTTTAGGTTAACTTTCCGCCTCTGCGGCTTAATCCTCCTCTCTTGAAGATCGCGATCGCCATGGCCGACCTACTCTCAATTATCAACCCCGCCACCGAGACACTACTCCAAGAACTGCCAGTGGACGACTCCGCCGCTGTTGCCGCAAAATACAACCGGGCGCGGGGGGCTCAACCGGAGTGGGCGGCGTTGTCTCTGGGCGATCGCATTGCGCCCATTTTGCGGTTCCGAGATCTGCTGATCGAACGGGTCGATACCCTAGCGGCGTTGCTGACATCAGAAACTGGGAAGCCCGTTACCCAAGCCCGCAGCGAGATTTTGGCCCTGCCGGGAAGAATCGATTTCTTTGTGGAGAATGCCGAGCGGGTTCTATCTCCCCATCGGGTTTACGCCGAGCCAGCGGGTGCTGCGCTGGGGACTGGCACCCTAGAGGAAGTGATCAGCCAGGAACCTCTGGGGGTGATCGCTAACATTTCGGCGTGGAACTATCCCTACTTTGTGGGGGGGAATGTGTTTATTCCGGCGCTGATGATGGGGAATGCGGTGCTGTATAAGCCGTCTGAATTTGCCACGCTGACGGGAGGGGCGATCGCCGATCTGCTCCACGAGGCGGGCATTCCCCAGGACATTTTCATGCCGGTGGTGGGTTCGGGGCTAACCGGAGCGGCGCTGCTGGAGCAGCCGATCGATGGCGTATTCTTTACGGGCTCTTACGCGACGGGGCAAAAGATTGCCGTGGCGGCGGCTCCCAAGCTGATTCGCACGCAGCTGGAATTGGGCGGCAAAGACCCGGCCTACGTATGCCCCGACGCTAATGTGGCTGTGGCGGCAGCGGGTTTGGCGGATGGGGCGTTTTACAACAATGGCCAGAGCTGCTGCGCGGTGGAGCGCATCTACGTCCACACTGATGTGTATGACGAGTTTCTTGAGGCGTTCATGGCAACGGTGAAAGGCTTCAAGCTGGGTGACCCCACCGATCCAGACACCTACCTTGGCCCGGTGAGCCGCAAGCCGCAGCTAGATGTACTGGCTGACCAGGTGGCGGATGCGATCGCCAAAGGAGCCACCCGGCGCGGCGGCGGCGAAAGGCTCGATCGCTCCGGCTGGTACTTCGCCCCCACGGTGCTCACCGAGGTCAACCACACCATGACCGTGATGCAAGAGGAGACTTTTGGCCCGGTGATCGGCATTCAACGGGTGGACAGCGATGAGGAAGCCGTGGCCCTCATGCAGGATACGCCCTACGGACTGACGGCGGCGGTGTACGGGACGGAGCGGGAGCGGGCGGTGGGCATTCTGCGCCAGCTGAAGACGGGGAGTGCCTACTGGAACTGCTGCGATCGCGTCAGTCCTCGCCTGCCCTGGAGCGGTCGCGGCCACTCGGGTTTGGGGGCAACGCTGTCACTGGCGGGAATCTCTACGTTTTTGCAGCCCCGGGCCTGGCATTTGCGGGCGGGATAATTTTGGATTTTCGAGATGGCGTGCCAAGGACTCAGTCCTCCTTAGGTATGATTTGCGCTCCAAAATCGCCCGAGTTCGGCCCTCGCCCCGTTGGCGGGCGGCTATCCGCCACAGGGCAACCCAGGGGTTCCGTGGCACCATAAAGCCATTGCATTCAACCTTGCCCCATGGACTCTCCCATTCAGGCCTTCTACGACTGGTATAAGCGCACCCTAGAGCACCCCAAGTACCGCTGGCTGCTGGCCGGTGCCACGCTGCTGTACCTGCTCAGCCCCATCGATATTTCTCCCGATTTTATCCCCATCATCGGCTGGATTGATGATGCGGCGGTGGCCTCTATCTTTATTACGGCCATGTCGCAGATCGTGCTGTCGGGCCTGACCAACAAGCGCTCTGGGCTGCGTTCCGACACCCCCGATGCTGCCGATGCCACGGTGGATGTGGATTTTAATTAAGTGAGATTTTCTAATGGTGGGTTATAGCCTCCAAAGTCGTTGAAGAACTCAAAGACTGGAAAGGCCTAACCCCCCCTACGATCGCGCCCGTTTGGTTTGGGCGATCGCTCTGCCAAAATCTAAAAATGCCAATTTAAACCTGCTATGCCCGTCAAAAAAGACCCTCAAACGCCGCGATCGCGCCAGATCGCCAACATTGTTCTCTGGGCCGCCACCGGCCTGCTGCTGCTCAACATCGTGTTTTCAGGGTTTGGCAGTCAAACTGCTCGCGAGCCCTACAGCATGTTCATTCACCGCATCGATGAGCAGGAGGTAGTGCGGGCCTCGGTGGGCCAAAACGAGATTCGCTACCAGGTCAAAGACCCGACTACGGGCGAACCGGGCGACGTGTATACCACCACGCCCATTTTTGACCTGCAACTGCCCCAGCGGCTCGAAGACAACGGGGTAGAGTTTGCCGCCGTGCCGCCGCCCAAGGGGCAGTGGTTTGGCAGCCTGCTGAGCTGGGTCATTCCGCCGCTGATCTTCATTGGCGTCTGGCGCTTCTTCTTAGCGCGCGGTGCCGGTGGCCCGCAGGGAGCGCTCTCTATTGGCAAGAGCAAGGCCAAGGTCTACGTCGAGGGCGACGCGGGCAAAGTCACCTTTGACGATGTGGCCGGGGTCGAAGAGGCCAAGACCGAGCTGGTAGAAGTGGTTGACTTCCTCAAAAACCCCAAGCGCTTCACCGATCTGGGGGCCAAAATTCCCAAGGGAGTGCTGCTGGTTGGGCCTCCGGGCACGGGTAAAACCCTGATGGCCAAGGCTGTGGCGGGCGAGGCCGGGGTGCCCTTCTTCAGCATCTCCGGTTCAGAATTTGTGGAACTGTTTGTGGGGGTGGGCTCATCTCGCGTGCGCGACCTGTTCGAGCAGGCCAAAAAGCAGTCGCCCTGCATCATCTTTATTGATGAATTGGATGCGATCGGCAAGTCGCGCTCCAGTAGCGGCTTCTACGGCGGCAACGACGAGCGCGAGCAGACCCTCAACCAGCTGCTCACCGAAATGGACGGCTTTGACGCGGGCGACACCACGGTGATTGTGCTGGCCGCCACCAACCGCCCCGAAACCCTCGACCCCGCACTGCTGCGCCCCGGTCGATTCGATCGCCAGGTCTTAGTCGATCGCCCCGATCTCAACGGTCGTGAGGCCATTCTCAAAATTCACGCCAAGGATGTCAAGCTGGCCGATACCGTCGATCTGCGCCAGACCGCTACCCGCACTCCAGGCTTTGCCGGGGCCGACCTGGCCAACCTGGTCAACGAAGCCGCCCTGCTGGCCGCCCGCCGCAACAGCGCTGTAGTCGAGCAAGAAGACTTTGCCGAAGCGATCGAGCGCGTCGTCGCCGGTCTAGAGAAAAAGAGCCGCGTGCTCAACGAAAAGGAGAAGAAGATTGTTGCGTACCACGAAGTCGGCCATGCCCTGGTGGGAGCGATGATGCCCGGCACCGACGAGGTCGAAAAAATCTCTATCGTGCCGCGCGGTATGGCTGCCTTGGGCTACACCCTACAGCTGCCCACCGAAGACCGCTTCTTGCGGGATGAAACTGAGCTAAAAGGTCAGATAGCGACGTTACTGGGCGGGCGATCGGCTGAAGAAATTATCTTCGGCAGCATTACCACCGGGGCTTCCAACGACCTGCAGCGAGCGACCGACCTGGCCGAGCAGATGGTCACCACCTACGGTATGAGCCAGGTACTCGGTCCCCTCGCCTACGATCGCGCCCAGCGCAACGCCTTCCTCGATGGCGGCATGCCCAACGCCCGCCGCCCCATCAGCGAAGAGACGGCCAAAGCGATCGACGAAGAGGTGAAAGCGATCGTAGAAGAAGGCCACCAGCGCGCGCTGGACATTCTCAAGCAAAACCGCGAACTGCTCGAAACCCTGGCCCAGCAGCTGCTAGAGGCCGAGGTAATCGAAGGTGCCCCTCTGCGCGAACAGCTCAAGCAGGTGCAAGACCCGCAGTCTCATGCGCAAGATCTGCAGCCTGTAGTTTAAGGGCTACTGAATAGCTGACGATTGCCCCAGCCTGGACAAGAGCAGGCTGGGGCAATCGTTGGTAAAGACCCAGCGGCGAGACGCCCCCCCAACTGGCCCAAGGGAGAGCTTTGCCGCTGCCTGACCTCTGCTAAAGTATTGTTTGCTTCGGTCTTATGCGGATTTTTTGAAACCCTGTGGTTGCTGTTAACGACATCTACCTGCTGCGCAACATCTGGTACCACGCTATGCCCAGCCGCGAGCTAAAGGCGGGCAAGATGGTGGCCAAAACCCTGCTTAACGAGCCAATTCTCTTTGGCCGCACCAGCCAGGGCAAAGCCTTTGCCATTCGCGATATTTGCCCCCACCGGGCCGTGCCCCTCAGCTGTGGTCGCTTCGACGGCACCGAGGTGGAGTGCTGCTACCACGGCTGGCGCTTCAACGAAAACGGCCAGTGTACCGAAATTCCATCGCTCATGCCCGAGCAGCAGATGGATCTGAGCCGCTTTGATGTGCGCAGCTACGAGGTCAAAGAGGTGCAGGGCAACCTGTGGGTTTATGTAAGCGACCCTGCCAACCCCCAGCCTCCCCGCTTCGATGTACCGCGCGTACCGGGCTTTGGTGACGATGTGCGGCCTCAGGTTACCTACACCATGCGCTTTCCCTGCTATATCGACCACGCCGTGGTGGGGTTAATGGACCCGGCCCACTCGCCCTTTGTGCACCGCTCGTGGTGGTGGCGCGGCGCTACTCTCAACGACGAAATAAAGTGGTTCGACCCCTCTACCTACGGCTTCACTATGCGTAAGCACCGCATGGGCGAGAACATGGGCTACGGCTACTGGCTGATTGGTGGCATGCCCGACAATGAGATCATCTTTTACCTACCCGGCGTGCGCACCGAAGAAACTACGACTGCAAAGCACCGCGTGGTGAACCTGACCACTGTCACGCCGCTTACCGACGACCAAACCGACGTCACCTTTGAGCTGTATTGGGACTTGCCCTGGGGTACTCTGCTCAAGCCTATTTTGCCGCTGATGATTCGCTCCTTCCTCGGCCAAGACCGCGATGTGGTGATTAAGCAGCAGGAAGGACTCAAGCATGAAACCGTGCTGCGGCTGATCAAAGATTCTGATACTCTGGCCCGCTGGTACTACCAGCTCAAAAAAGAGTACCAGCGCTCTCAGACCGAAGATCGCGAGTTTGTCACCCCCGTTAAGACGCAGCTGCTCAAGTGGCGGGCCTAGCCGCTTGTCCATTGCCCAAAGGCTGAAGCAGGGCACACGGTCTTGCGGACAAACTGGGAACCCGATCCTCTTTCTCCCTAAGCCTAAGGCAGCTTCGCCACCACGTCCTCGCGCCAGGCGTGGGGAAATCCTGGGGCTAGAATGGTTGCCTGGTAAGGAATTACCCCGACCGCCTCACTGCCCAGACACTGGGCGGCGGCGTAGGAGAGATCGAGAGAGCGATCGCCAATGTACGGGCCGCGATCGTTAATACGCACCACGACGGTTTTACCGTTGAGCTGATTGCGCACCTTGAGATAGGTGCCAAAAGGCAGTGTTTTATGCGCCGCAGTCAGCTCGTGCTGGTTAAAGGTTTCGCCCGTCGCCGTCTGACGACCGTGAAAGTACGGCCCGTACCAGGAGGCAATGCCGCCAAAGGTCTGATGGGTTTCGCCCAGCCCTTTGGCCACCATTTGTACCTGGCTAGGGTCTAGGGGGGCCGCCCCAAAGGCCAGACGCAGGTTGTTGACCCACTGGGTAGCCTGTAGAGCAGGCTGCGCGTCCTTGGGGGCAACAACGTTTTGGGCTGGCTCAGGCAGCACAAACACGGTTTTGCCATCGACCTGGGCTGCCGCCTGGTGCTGGCTCAGACTAGGGGTAAGCTGGTCTGGCTTGGTTTCTAGAACAGGCACCGCCTGACGAATTTGATTGGCAATTCGGTCTGCCACCTGACGAGATAGCACCCGACCAATCGGCACGTCTTTGACCCGAATGGTGAACCCCTCCGCCGAGCTATCGACACTGGCGGTCATAGCGCTGCCACAGGCCCCGGCTGGTTCAATTTGAGTCACTCCGCTGCTAACGTGGGCCTTGTTGCCCTGGGCTACTACAGCCACCGCCGCGGTGGCAACCCAGTGGGGCCAGTCGATCGCAGCAGCCTGTGGCCAGGTGAGCTGAGGCTGCAGCGATAGGGGCTGATTAGCCAACGCCTGCAGATGCAGCGGTGAGTAGGGCCGTGCGCTAGGGTCTACCGCTAGTGGGCGCTGCAAATGAGCAGCTGCGTAGGGGTTAGCACCTTGCAGCGTAACAGGTTGCAGCGTAACAGGTTGATTGAGATGATGCGGTAGAAGCGCAGCCCAGAAAAGTCCAAATAACGTCATTTGTGCGTGTGCTGAGATCAACGCCCACAGCACCCATAGCTCTGCCCGACGGCAGACCTAGCGACAAGCTGTAGCTGAGGGCAATAGAAAGCAACAACCCCGGTAACAGCGCTTGCTCAGCTACCAGGGCAAAAAAAGTTAGCTTTCAAGGTTATTTGCAAACAAGCAAATAATTTTCTAGCCTAACATCTAAAATTTGTATCTGCAACGACAGTCTTTGCGGAACCTTTAGAGTAACCCGTTGAAACCTGCTATAGCCGCCGAGGCGAAGCTATCAACCTGGGGCGTGTCATCAATTCTGGCCAGGCTCTTTATCTACTGGGGCTAACCACGCCCGGCCCATAAACAACAAATCAGGGCAGGCTAGGGACTGTAACGGCAGATTCTTGAGCCATCAGCTAACGGCTGATGCCAGCCCCTAGGGTTCAAAGCCGTTGACAGTCGTGAAATATCTGAAAGATTTGCTTGGGTGTAGGTGCCTGAAACATCTGAGTCTCCAGTCAGCACTCGCCCGCGTAACTACACCAACTCATAACTGCATCGGTCAAAGTAGCAGCCCCATCTTGATGACGCCAACAGAGGGGTCAGACGGGGCTGGAGACGCAGTTAGGAGGTATCTTGCGTCAAGCATATCCGGGGAATGAGGTGGTAGAGCCTTCCCTTAACAAGTTTTTAATGCCTGAGCTTGCTCCAGCCGCCAAGGTTGCTTGCCTACGGCGGGGCTTGAACAAACGCGCTCGGCGATCGCCCCCAGAGCAAATAAGGGGTTGGGGGATGTTTACAGGCCTTTACGGGACCATAAAGCTTCAGTAAAAGCCTGTATAGCTAAGTATCGAATGAAACCTTAGATGTGAAGAATCACACTATGCCCCCGGCAGTATCAGGGCCGCAGCAGCGAGTTCAGTTCAGCGGGAAGGCAGGAGTTCTGTCACTGTCCTAAAGTTGGTTTCAGCCATGAAGGCAACATTGATACGAGTATTCATCTGGCCCGGCGGCACGGCCATGCTGGTAGGGATCAGCGTGTTAAGTTTGCTACTGCTGCACTGGCCCAGTCTGGAGGGCGATCGCCAGGCCAACGGCTCCCGCGATGAGTTTCCGGGGCAGCGGCGGGGGGGCGGCACCCACTGGGTTAATCCTCTACACCATGACACTATGGCTTAACGTTTGTGGCCTTGGCAGGCCCAGAGGTGCTAGGGGGCGCTAGCCGCAATTTAAGCCCTAGCGATGTCCGGATAGCGCTGATAATGCCCCGTATATCTGTATATCCAGGAATTTAAGTCAATGCCTGCCACTGTCACGTCTACCGTTGTCGGTCTAATCCATGGTGCATTTCCGGACCTGGCCCCTGGGTCAGCAGTTTCGTCAGCTGGCCGCTAATTTTTCAAAACCAATTAATTTTGGCAGTCGAGCCGTGCTGGTTTCGAGCCTGCTAGCGCTGACGCTGGTTTCGGTGGGCAAGCGACTCCAGCTGTTCGAAACTCTCGAGATGTCGAGCTTTGATTTGCTCACCCGGCTTCAAATTCAAGAGTCACCAGACCCCCGACTGCTGCTGATAGAACTTACCGAGGCCGATCTCGAAGCCTACGGCTGGCCTCTGTCGGATCAGGTGATTGCCGACATTATTGCTGAGGTGCAGCGCCACGATCCGGCAGTGGTGGGCTTAGACCTGTACCGCAACACCCCACAGGATATGCCCGGTCAGGCCGCGTTGGCCCAGGCCTTTGAGGCTCCTAACGTGATTGGCATTTTTAATGTGGGCAAGCAGGGGAAAGGTATTGAGGTGCCGGCCCCGGCCACCTGGCCGGTTGACCAGGTGGGCTTCAACGATTTAGTGATTGATCCCGATGGGGTACTGCGCCGCAACCTGCTGTACGTCTCCGACTCAGAAAATCCGTTTTTCTCATTTCCGCTGCGGGTGGTGCTGGCCTACCACCGTGAGCTGCCGTTTCAAGTCGATCGCCAAAACGACCTGTTGCGCATTGGGGATACTGAATTTCCGGCTTTGCTGCCCGGCGATGGCGGCTATGCCCAGGCCGACAACCGGGGCTATCAGGTGCTGCTGAAGTACCGTACCCCCTACCAAACCGCCCCCAGCCTGACGATTACCCAGGTGCTGGCGGGGGCGGTGCCCCCCGACTGGGTGCGGGGCAACATCGTGCTGATTGGCTCGACGGCCTCTAGTTTAAAGGACGAGTTTTTTACCCCCTTTAGCCAGGATCAGTCGTCGCAGTTTGTGATGGCGGGAGTGGAAATGCACGCCCAGAGCATTAGCCAGCTGCTCGATGCGATCGCGGGTCAGCCTGCCCTCTACCGCTTTCTGCCGCAGTGGGGCGAGTTTCTATGGCTGCTGGGCTGGACTGTGGTGGCTGGCGTAGCTGGGTGGACCGTGCGCCGCCCCGTCAGTTTGCTCGTGCTCAGCGGCGGTATTGTCTTGGGCATTTGGGGCCTCAGCGGTCTGGCTCTGGCTCAGCTGCTCTGGGTACCCACGCTCGAACCTATCGCCGCCTTCTTGCTGGCCCTGGGGCTGGTGCTCACCCAAAAAGCGCTGTACCGCAGCAGCTACGACCAGCTGACGATGCTGCCAGGGCGCGACATGTTTTTGTTGCAGGTGCAGCGGGCGCTGCAGCACCACCCCGGCACAGCGGTCACGGTGGTGTTTTTAGACATCGATCGCTTTAAGCTGATCAACCAATCCTTTGGCCATTTGATAGGCGATCGCGTACTCAAAACCATTGGTCAGCGGCTGCGGCAGTTTCTGCCCACCTCGGCTCAGCTGGCGCGGGTCGGCGGTGATGAGTTTGCTTTTTTGCTGCCGGTGCACGATCAGGCTGCCGTAGACCAGTGGCTCAGCCGCCTGCAGACCGAGCTGTCGGCCCCCTTTTCGGTGGCGCGGCGACGGCTCTCGGTGACGAGCTCGATGGGGGTGGCTATGGCCCACCGCGACCACCCGCCCACCGCCCAGGATCTGCTGCGCGATGCCCACACCGCCATGTACCGGGCCAAGGCGCTGCACGAGTATCGCCACGAGGTATTTGCTAGCACCATGCACGAAGAGGCGGTGCGCCGCTTAGAGCTGGAGAGCCATCTGCTCAACGCCTTTGAAAACAACGAGTTTTTGCTGCACTACCAGCCCATCGTCTGCCTCCAGAGCGGCCGCATTGCCGGATTTGAGGCCCTGGTGCGCTGGTATCGGCCCGAAGAAGGCTTTGTGTCGCCGGGGCAGTTTATTCAGGTGACCGAAGAAACGGGCCTAATTGTGCACCTGGGTCAGTGGATTTTTCGGGCCGCCTGCACCCAACTCCAAGCCTGGCAGCAGCAGTTTCCTGACCAGCCGCTGACGATGAGCATTAACCTGTCGCGGCGGCAGTTTCACCAGGCTGATTTGGTCGACCAGTTCCGCGATACCCTGCAAGAGCTGGCGCTGGTTGGCAACCGGGTGCAGCTTGAGATTACCGAAAGCATGATCATGCGCGATGTCGATGGGGCCGTAGATCTGATGCATCGGCTCAAGCAGCTGGGGCTGAAGCTGGCGATCGACGACTTTGGCACCGGCTACTCCTCGCTGAGCTATCTGCATCGCTTTCCCACCGATACGCTCAAAATTGATCAGTCCTTTGTCGGGCGCATGGACCAGAGCGGTGACGATCGCGAAATTGTGCACACCATTATTACCCTGGGCCAAAAGCTGAATATGGATCTGGTCGCCGAAGGGATTGAGACCGAAACTCAGCTGGAGCGACTGCGGGCGATGGGCTGTTGCCGGGGACAGGGCTACTTGTTTTCTCAACCCCTGGGGCGCGACGGGGCGACGGCTCTGCTGGCCAACCCCTGGCCCTGGGCCCAGACCAGCACCCTTGATGAGGCCCAAACCGCTTGAAAACAGGCGATCTTTGGTCAACGTTACATAACACTATGTTTTGTGCAGAAGTAATAGGATGAGAGGGTAGCTTTTTGTGCTTCAGGGCACAGTTAAGAAAGACTTGTTTTAGAGGTTGACGACCAAAGCTGCACTCGTTCCAAACGCCAATACAATTCATAGCTAACCAGGCTGGGTTGTCGAGATTTAGACCCAGCTCAAATGCCTATGGGCACGACCTAATCGTCGCGCTCTGGGAATAGCTGTGCCGTAGACGCGCTTGGATTGGCCGCCGACCTCAGTGACCACAGGAGGTCAAACCATGCCCATTAGCAGTATTAACCCCGCCACCGGAGCGGTTCTCAAGACCTTTGAATCCTTGAGTGAAGCCGACCTTGAGCGCAAGCTTGCCCTGGCCGCCGAGACGTTTGCCACCTACCGTCAGACATCGTATGAACAGAGGGCCACCTGGCTGCGGCAGGCGGCCCAGGTGCTCGACGACAACAAAGCCGCCTACGCCAAAATCATGACCCTGGAGATGGGCAAGCCGCTGGCCGGGGCGGTAGCCGAAGTCGAAAAAAGCGCCCTGGTCTGCCGCTATTACGCCGACCACGGGTCTGAGTTTTTGGCCGATGAGCCTGCGACGACCGACGCCAGCCGCAGCTTTGTGCGCTACCAGCCCCTGGGGCCGGTGCTGGCGGTGATGCCGTGGAACTTCCCGTTTTGGCAGGTGTTTCGCTTTGCCGCCCCGGCGCTGATGGCGGGCAATGTGGGCCTGCTCAAGCACGCCTCGAATGTGCCCCAGTGCGCCCTGGCGATCGCAGAAATTTTTCAGAAGGCGGGGCTGCCGGTGGGGGCGTTTCAGACCCTGCTGATCGGGGGCGATCGCATTGCTAAGCTCGTCACTGACGATCGCATCAAAGCCGCCACCCTGACCGGCAGCGAACCCGCCGGGGCCAGTTTGGCCGCCGCCTGCGGGCAGCAGATTAAAAAGACGGTGCTGGAGCTGGGCGGCAGCGACCCGTTTATTGTGATGCCCAGCGCCGATTTGGAGGCGGCGATCGCTACCGCCGCCACCGCCCGCATGCTCAACAACGGTCAGTCGTGCATTGCCGCCAAGCGGTTTATTGTGCATGAGGCGATCGCCGATCGCTTTGAGCAGGGGCTGACCGAAAAATTTGCCGCCCTGGTGGTGGGCAACCCGCTCGACGAGGGCGTCACCGTCGGCCCCATGTCTACTCCCGACATCGCCGCTGAGCTAGAGCAGCAGGTCAAGGCCTGTCTGGCGGCGGGGGCTACTGCCCTGATCGGTGGGAACTTATCGGCGCTGAAATCCAAACTGCCCGCTGACTTGCAGAACGGCAACTGGTTCCCGCCCACCATTCTGGCTCAGATTCCCCCCGGTACTCCTGCTGAGCAGGAGGAGTTCTTTGGCCCGGTCGCCCTGGTGTTTCGCGTGGCCAGTCTGGATGAGGCGATCGCGCGGGCCAACGACATTCCTTTCGGCCTAGGGGCTAGCGGCTGGAGCCAGGACCCCGCTGAGCAAGAGCGCCTGATTGCCGAGGTAGAGGCTGGGGCAGTCTTTATTAATGGTTTGGTAAAGTCTGATCCGCGCCTGCCCTTTGGCGGTATTAAGCGCTCAGGATATGGAAGAGAGCTGGGCCGCCAGGGCATTCACGAGTTTGTCAACATCAAAACTGTGTGGGTTAAATAGCCACTCCACCCTCCACCTCTCTTACCATCCCCATCCCCCCATCCATTCTTCCACCCTCTACCCCCACAATCACGCTATGAACACCGCCGAATTGCTGGTCCAGTGCCTCGAGAACGAAGGCGTCGAATACATCTTTGGTCTGCCAGGGGAAGAAAACCTGCAGCTGCTCCAGGCTCTGAAGCGATCGTCTATTCAGTTCATTACCACCCGCCACGAGCAGGGGGCGGCCTTTATGGCCGATGTCTACGGGCGGCTGACCGGCAAGGCGGGGGTATGCCTTTCAACCCTGGGGCCAGGGGCGACCAACCTGATGACTGGTGTCGCCGACGCCACCCTCGATCGCGCTCCGCTGGTGGCCATTACCGGCCAGGTGGGTACCGATCGCATGCACATCGAGTCGCACCAGTATTTAGACCTGGTGGCGATGTTTGCCCCAGTCACCAAGTGGAATGCCCAGATTGTGCGGCCCAGCATTACCCCCGAAATTGTGCGCAAGGCGTTTAAGCTGGCCCAGAGCGAAAAGCCCGGTGCGGTGCACATCGACCTGCCCGAAAACATTGCCGAAATGGCGGTTGAGGGCACCGCCCTGCGTAAAGATAGCAAAGAGAAAACCTACGCTTCGCTGCAGAGCATTCAGCAGGCGGCGGTGGCCATTTCCCAGGCCAGCAATCCCATGATTTTAGTCGGCAACGGCGCGATTCGGGCCAGCGCTAGCGAGGCCCTGACCGAGTTTGCCACTCAGCTCAACATTCCAGTGGCCAATACCTTTATGGGCAAAGGGGTGATTCCCTACACCCATCCGCTGGCGCTGTGGTCCCTAGGGTTGCAGCAGCGCGACTACATTAGCTGCGCGATGGAACAGGCGGATTTAATTATTGCCGTGGGCTACGACCTGATCGAGTATTCGCCCAAAAAATGGAACCCCGATGGCAATTTGCCGATTCTGCACATTAACCTTACCCACGCCGAAATCGACAGTAGCTACATTCCCAAAGTCGAGGTGATTGGCGACATCTCTGACTCGTTAGAAGAAATTCTGAAGCGGGTAAAGCGCCAGGGCCACCCCGACCCCATTAGCCTCAAGGTGCGCGACGAAATTCGCGCCGACTACGAGCAATACGCCGACGACTACGGCTTCCCCATTAAGCCCCAAAAGCTGATCTACGACCTGCGCCAGGTGCTGAGCGCCGAAGACATTGTGATTTCGGACGTGGGGGCCCACAAAATGTGGATGGCCCGCAACTACCACTGCCTGCGCCCCAACACCTGCCTGATTTCGAACGGGTTTGCGGCCATGGGCATTGCCCTACCAGGGGCGCTGGCGGCCAAGCTGGTGCACCCCAACCGCAAGGTGGTGGCGGTGACCGGCGACGGCGGCTTTATGATGAACTGCCAGGAACTCGAAACCGCGCTGCGGGTGGGCACGCCCTTTGTCACCATTATTTTTAACGACGGCGGCTACGGGCTGATCGAGTGGAAGCAGATGAACTACTACGGCGAGTCGACCTACATTCACTTCACCAACCCCGACTTTGTCAAACTGGCAGAAGCCATGGGCCTAAAGGGCTACCGAATTGAGTCAACCGAAGACTTTATTCCTACCTTAAAAACGGCGCTAGAAGACGATGTGCCAGCGGTGATTGACTGCCCAGTGGACTACCGCGAAAACCTGCTGTTCAGCCAGAAAGCGGGCGATCTGAGCTGCTTAACCTAAGCCGGATTTGAGGTTTCTGGTCAGGTGAAACCACCTTAACCTTCGCGGCAACGGCTATAAAACTTCCCGGCTGTGGCGTTGGCTCTGCCGAAAAACTAAGGGTCTACCTACGGCGCGAGGTGTTTATGGTGCAGCAGTTAGCAAAGTCGCCCCTGGCCTGGAGTATTGGCGGGGTGGGGGCGATCGCCGCCGCGGCGATCGCCCTGTCATATCTGGCAGAAAATAACAGACAGAGCAATACTGGCGAACCCGAACTGACCCTCAACAACCTCTCGGTGTCGCCCTGGCAGCAGGGCACCGGCCTGGGCTGGCAGGCGGCGGTAGCGGCCCAAAGCGCCCAAACCCAGGCTGACTGGCAGCGGGTGAGCGATCTGTGGGGGCAGGCGATCGCCGCCCTGGAGCGCGTGCCCACCGCCGATGCCAACTATGCCCAGGCCCAGGCTAAGGCTGAGGAATACCGGGGCAATCGGGCGATCGCGGGCGATCGTATGGCTGAGGCCAGCCCAGCTCCCAGTTCCCCTGCCGCTCGCGATCTGCAAACAGCCCTAGCCAGTACCGAACCCGCCTTTACCTTTGCCCCTGGCCCGGCCAGTTCTGTGCGGGGCCGCTCGGCTGATGGCCTGGCTACTGTCGAACTGGCGGGCGATCGGGCTACCCTACGGCTGCCGCGCAGTGAGAATGGCGCTGCGCTCACCATGGCTCAGGTCGTCTACGCCAACCAGTTTGTCGCCCTGGCTGCCCCTGAGGCCGCCGCCCAGCCCTGGCTGCTCGACGCCCTGCGCGCTGCGCAACGCAATCAGCCCCTACCGATCCCCGCTGGAGCACCCGTTGCCGTGAGTGCCGAACCAGAGACTCTTGCCATTACCGTGGTCAGCGATCCCTAGGCGGCAGCGATTCTGGCGGCTGTTTTGGTGTAACTGGGCAAACCGTTCCCCCGAGCGAATAAAATTGATGCGTAGGGAACAGATCTGTTCCACATTCCTCCACATCCAGTCAGGTAATTTATGAGAGCGTATCGGGCCGCCGCTGTACAGATGACCAGTGTGCCAGATTTGGCCAAAAACCTGGCCCAGGCCGAAGAGCTAATCGACCTGGCCGCGCGCCAGGGGGCAGAGTTGGTCAGCCTACCCGAAAATTTTTCATTTCTGGGCGATGAGGCCGCCAAAATTGCCCAGGCCGATACCATCAGCCGCGCCAGCGAAGCCTTTCTCAAAACGATGGCTCAGCGCTACCAGGTGACGCTGATTGGCGGCGGCTACCCGGTGCCTGCCAAAGAGGGCAAAGTCTTTAACACCGCGCTGTTAGTTTCTCCCGAAGGGCAGGAACTGCTGCGCTACGAGAAAGTGCACCTGTTTGACGTCAATCTGCCCGACGGCAACACCTACCGCGAGTCCAACACCGTCATTTCGGGTCATCTACTGCCCGATGTGTTCCCCTCTAAACCCTTTGGCATTCTGGGCCTGTCAGTGTGCTACGACGTGCGGTTTCCAGAACTGTACCGTCACCTGTCGCAGCAGGGGGCCGAGGTGCTGGTGGTGCCCGCTGCCTTTACCGAGTTCACCGGCAAAGACCACTGGCAAGTGCTGCTCAAGGCCCGCGCGATCGAAAATACCTGCTACGTGATTGCCCCCGCCCAAACCGGCTTTCACAACGCCCGCCGCCAGTCCCACGGGCACGCCATGATCATCGACCCCTGGGGGATGGTGCTGGCCGATGCTGGGGTAGACACGGGCGTTGCGATCGCCGAAATCAACCCCGATCGCATCTCCCAGGTGCGCCGCCAAATGCCCTCTTTAGCCCATCGGGTCTTCCCCTGACGCTAGTTTCCTTAGGTAAAACTACGGCTAGAACGATCCCCACGAACTCTTTACGGGGAGAAATCTCATGTACATTGTATGGGACGAGTTGTAGCGGTCTGCATGGCGAATTGGATGAGTGCCCTCATCGGCAGCGACCTGGTTAGTTTCTCCAGCCCCTTTCTTTCCCCCCTGTCTGGCCCCGGTGCCTGGCTGGCCGAAGTCGCCGAATCGGAGGCGGAGCTAGAGCCCCTGGTGCTGGCCAGCGTGCTGCTTAGCCTGATTGTGGTGTACCTGGCCGCCAAGATCGGCGGTGAGCTGTGTGCTCGCATCAACCTGCCTGCCGTGCTAGGCGAGCTAGTGGGAGGCGTCATTGTGGGCGTCTCGGCCATGCACCTGATTGTATTTCCCGAAGGCGGTAGCGAAGTGCCGTCGCTGCTGATGAAGCTGGTGGGCATGACTGCCGGTCAATCACCCGAGGGACTGCTGCGGGTGTTCCAGGGCGAAAGCGAAGTTATCTCTATCCTGGCTGAGTTGGGGGTGATCATTCTGCTCTTCGAGATTGGCCTGGAGTCTGACCTCAAAGAACTGATTCGGGTTGGTCCTCAGGCGGCGGTGGTTGCTGTGGTTGGGGTCGTCGCGCCCTTTGCCGCCGGTACAGCAGGGCTAATCGCGCTGTTTGGCATTGACACCATTCCAGCGGTGTTTGCCGGGGCCGCCCTCACCGCCACCAGCATTGGCATTACCGCCAAGGTGTTGGCCGAAATGCAGCAGCTCAGCTCTAAAGAAGGTCAAATCATTATTGGGGCTGCCGTCCTCGACGACGTGCTCGGCATCATTGTGCTGGCCGTTGTGGCCAGCCTGGCCAAAACCGGCGAGATCGAAATTCTCAACGTGGTCTATCTAATTGCTGGAGCCGCCGCCTTTCTGGTTGGGTCAATTTTTATTGGCCGCCTGCTGAGCCCCTACTTTGTCATGGTGGTCAACCAGATGCGGACTCGAGGCCAGGTGATCATCAGCTCGCTGATTTTTGCCTTTGTGCTGGCCTACATTGCCGCTGCCATTCAGCTAGAGGCTATCCTGGGTGCCTTTGCGGCCGGCCTCATTCTGGCTGAAACGTCGAAGCACAAAGAGCTTGAGGAACAAATTAGCCCCATTGCCGATATGCTGGTGCCGATTTTCTTCATTACCGTGGGGGCGCGCACTGATTTAAGCGTGCTTAACCCTCTAGAACCCGCCAATCGAGCCGGGCTAATTATCGCCTCGTTTCTGGTGGTCGTTGCCATCATCGGCAAGGTGATCGCTGGCTTCGTCATCTTTGGGCAACCCGGCATCAACCGCCTGGCCGTAGGGGTCGGCATGATTCCACGGGGTGAGGTGGGCCTGGTGTTTGCCGGGGTCGGAGCCGCCAGCGGTGTACTTACAGAATCTCTTGATGCAGCTATTATCGTTATGGTGATCTTCACCACGTTCCTAGCTCCGCCCCTGCTGCGGGTTGTGTTTAAAGAAGACGAGGGCGAGATTGCGACTGCTGACCCCGCCCCCGAGCTAGAAACTGCTGACGAAGTGAGGTCGTAGAGATAGTGCCATATAGGTTATGAGCTCCCTGGTAAGGTTGCTATACTAGGTATGCTTTTGCTGGTGTAGCTCAGTTGGTAGAGCAGCTGATTTGTAATCAGCCGGTCGCAAGTTCGAGTCTTGTCACCAGCTTATTCTCAAAAACCCTTGAAGCTAAGAGGTTTTAGGGGTTTTTGGGTAGTTGACTACTTCAACGGGAAGCTCATGTAAGCAAGCATTTTGTAGCCCGAGTGCGTTTCCTTGGAAGGGGACATTTTGGGAATGGCATACTTCGGGCAAATCAGGTTGCCTGTAGAAGCTTGTCGAGTTCTTTAGCCACCAACTCAGGGCACTCAAGCGGTAGTAGGTGTCCGAACCCAGCCATTTCAACCAGGTTTGCGCCACTCAGGAGCGCCATGACATCTGTTTGAATGGTCTCGAATGGAATAACTGGGTCATCTTTAGAGGCGATCACGGTAACTGGCACTTGTACCTGCGCCATCTGGTCGGCAATGGAGTGGTTCATGCCCTCTAGCAGCCACCAGCGCCAGGCAGACTGATCGACGGCTGTGTGGGTTTGCAGAGCTACTGACCGCTGATGGGCCGAGAGGGAAGCTTCGCTGGCCTGCTGCACGGTGGTTTCAGCATTTGCTTGGCTGGGGTGGTGGTTGAGCAGGCGATCGCGCTCTTCCTCCGGCATCGGTTCTTGAGTCGGCGGCGAGGGGGCAATTAAAATGACCTGCTCTAGCCCATCAGCCTGGTCCGCCGCAACCTGCAGGGCAATTTTGCCGCCCATTGAGTGACCAATCAGCATGAATTTACCAAGCTGTAGCGACTGAATGGCCTTTTGCACATAGTCGCCGTAGTTTTGAATCGAAGGCTCTGGTAGGGCCGGGGCATGACCAAAACCAGGCAGGTCAAAGGCAATGCTGCGAACATTGTCGGGAAGAGCGTCGATGACCCACTGCCAGCTTTCGGCCGCACCGCCAAAATAGTGCAGAAAGACGAGAGCCAGGTCACCCCCTCCCTCATCGAAAGCGATCGAAACGGGGTTTGAGGGAGTCATAGCCTGTGCCTTAACGAGCAAAACTGCAGTCTCCAGGTGTGGCTCTCGGGCCAACCCTATAAACGGAGAAGATTTAACTTAACGAAGTTCTGGTGGCCTCGCCTCTATCGTTCTATAGACGGACCTGTAGACAGACGCACAATAGCCTCAGGAAGTGTCATTGTGAACTTATTAGAGGTAGGGCAAAACCATGCCTGATGCTTACACCCTTTGGCGTTGAAGAAGAATACCAGCTTGTAGATCCCGCCACCCGCAAGCTGTGTGGTCGAGCCAATAAGGTCTTCGCTACTGCAAATACTCAGCAGCATCCCGATCGCGTGCAGTCGGAGCTGCACCGCTGTCAGATTCTCACAATCCTAGCTGCCCCTAGAACCCATCCGAAAACGCTCTGTACCCCCTGGAGCTTTCGCTTGGGAAGGGTAATTTTCGGATATGTGTTAGTCAGGTTTGCGTAATCTTCCCCAGAGTTCAATCATTAGCACCGCACCACCGCTGGCAAAAGCGCCGCTGGCCATGCCACTAGCTACCCGCACCCTGGGCGCTGCCGTCAGGCAGTACATGGGCTGTGCTCCTGATTTAATGCAGGCCTGGTTCTCAACCCGTGCGGCGCTGCCGCCCAAAAGGATGCCCGCCCCGATCGCCAGGGTAGCTTTCCACAACATGGTGTTTCTTTCGCGTTGAATAAACATTCCGGTAGTTGACAAAAGGTTTGATTAGAATACCCACCCATATCAACTTCCTTAACGGCCGCTTGCCCCTGCCCCTATAAATTTATGTCATCGCCCCCATAGCTTGGCCTAGCTTATTCACTCTTTGGTTACGGCGATCGCCGCCACCGCAGCCAGGTGGCCGCTAATTTTTTGATTAAGGGTGTAAATCGGCTCAGGCTGTACTCGTCAGCCGCCTTGCGCATCACCTCTGCCTGGGTGGGGTAGGGATGAATGACCTGAGCGATCGCGCCCAGCCCCAGGCTCTTCTCCATGGCCAGGGTGATTTCATTGATCATCTCCCCCGCGTGGCGAGCAACTACTGTCGCCGCCAAAATTTGGTCTCGATTAGCGGCCAGGTGAATTTTGGCAAAGCCCTCAGTTTCCCCATCGATTACGGCTCGATCGACCTCCGCCAGGGGCAGTGTAAAGGTGCGCATATCCTGCCGCTGGGCTACCTCGCTGGCGGGTAGGCCCACATGAGCCACTTCTGGGTCAGTATAGGTGCACCAGGGCATGGTTAGGCTACTCAGCCGGCGGCGGCCAATGCCAAGGGGAGCAAACAGCGCATTTTGAATCAGAATGCGGGCGGCAGCGTCGGCGGCGTGGGTAAATTGCCAGCGCATGCAGCAGTCGCCAACGGCATAGATGCGAGGGTTGGTGGTTTGCAGATAGTCGTTGATGCAGATGCCCTGCTTGGGGTCGGCCTCCACCCCAACCTGCTCTAAACCCAGGTCTTGACTATTGGGCTGCCGCCCTACTCCCACCAAAATTTCGTCCACAACCACGGTATGAGTCGCATTTTCCTGCTGGTAGTAAATGACTTTCTCCTGGCCGTGCCGCTCGATGCGCTGGGCCTGGGCGTCGAGCTTGAGATCGATGCCTTCTTCTCTAAAGAGGCGCTGCATCAGGTCAGAAACATCGGGGTCAGACTTCTCTAGAATGCGATCGCCCCGCTGTAGCAGCGTTACCTGCGACCCCAGGCGCTGAAAGGTTTGAGCCAGTTCGCAGCCAATGTAGCCGCCGCCGATGATGGCTAGACGAGGCGGGCACTCGGTTAGCTCGAAAACCGTTTCATTGGTCAGGTAGCCAGCCTCGTCTAGCCCTTCAATGGGCAGCTGCACGGGGCTAGAGCCGGTTGCGATCGCCGCTTTTTGAAAGCGCAGCGGCTGCTCGTCTACCATCACCGTATCTGCGCCAGAAAACGCGGCTTTACCAAAAAAGATGTCGACGCCATACTCATCTTGAATGCGACGAGCCGAGTCGTTTTGGCTAATGTCTGCCCGCACTTGCCGCAGCCGCTCCATCACCTGGGCAAAGTCTACCTGCACCCCGTCGGGAACCTGCACCCCAAAGCGGTGGGCTTGGCGCACATCCTGCACGGCCCGAGCCGAGCGAATCATCGCCTTGGAGGGCACACAGCCCACATTGGTGCAATCGCCGCCCATCAAATGCTGCTCAATCAAAGCGACTTTGGCCCCCAGCATGGCGGCTCCGGTGGCTGTGACTAACCCTGCTGTACCGGCCCCAATCACCACCAGGTTGTAGCGTTCGGCGGCAACCGGATTCTGCCAATCGGCAGGATGCAGGTTGGACACCAGCGCTTGGTTGTAGGTGTCCATGGGGAGAACGGAAACTGAGTTGGGGGCTGTTTGGGTCACACGAATGCTCTAACCTGCGCAATGACTTGACAAGCATCTACAAAAGCCTCTCAAAACTTGAGGTGCCTGTCTTCTACCCAGGGGCGGTTGCTGGGAGCCTCTGGCCCGGGTAGAGCAACGTGCTGATGGGCTGCTAAATGAGTTGCAGTAGTTTCTCCTGCATTGGGTAGAAGCGTATTTGCCGATTGACGTCTACTCTGAGTGGGTTGAGCAAGCGGCAAATGACTGTTCTTTAAGATTTACGGTTTAGTTAGTTGTAGCGGCTATAGGACAGATTAAGCACCGCATGATTGTTGTCCACCACCTGAATAATTCGCGATCGCAGCGCATTCTCTGGCTACTAGAAGAACTGGGTTTGGAGTACGACATCAAGTACTACGAACGCGACCCCCAGACGCTGCTAGCTCCCGCCTCCCTGCGGCAGGTTCATCCCCTTGGTAAGTCCCCCGTTATCACCGATGGCGAGCTGACCCTGGCAGAGTCGGGAGCCATCATTGAGTACTTGGTCGATCGGTATGGCAACGGTCGCTTGGCCCCACCCATGGATACCCCAGAGCGGCTGCGCTATATCTACTGGCTGCACTATGCCGAGGGCTCTGCAATGCCGCCTCTGTTGCTAAAGCTGGTTTTCGATCGCATTGAGCAGCAGCCGATGCCGTTTTTTATTAAACCGATCGCCAAGTTAATTACGGGCCGCACCAAGGCGTCGTTTATCATGCAGCAAATTACGCAGCACCTCAGCTACTTAGAGGCAGAGCTGGCCCAGAGCCCCTGGTTCGCAGGCAGCGATTTCACCGCCGCCGATATTCAAATGAGCTTCCCTATTGAGGCAGCGGTGGCCCGAGGTGGGTTAGACGCCAGCTATCCCAAGCTGCTCGATTTCTGCGATCGCATCCACGCCAACCCAGCCTATCAGCGGGCCCTAGAACGGGGCGGCCCATACGAGTTTGCCCGCTAGAGCGGCAGCGTAGACGCAAATGACCAGCCCCCTTGCTGATGGTTTCGCCTGGGTTGAAAGAGCGATTAATTCAGTGTTAACTATCATTTCACCGGCGGGGATCACAGGGAGGAGAAGGTTATATTGAATGTGGAGCTGATGAGGCTCCCCTGGCAGATAAAACAGCCAATTGTCCACACACAAAAAGGAGTGAAAGCGCTGTTACTTTTACATCTGTCTCGTCTAAACAGCAGCACCCAAGATACAGTTCAATCCTTCCTGAAGTAGGCAAAAGGGAGCTTGAGGGGTTTGCAATTTATGCTCTTTTGAGAATAAATTGAATTCCCAGTCTCCACATAGGCTCGACGTGATGTAGGAAGTTCTTTGATAGTAGATTGGGTGTTGTTGCATTTAAAGGTTTTGGATAAGGTTGCGTTTAAGGGCTGCGTTTGAGAATCCCTTCAAAGTTCCTGAGCAATAATCTGAGCAATAACGCGGCTTCTCGTCAATCAATCTGTCTTTTTTGGTCTTGCTCCTCGCCGTTTGCCTCTGTTGTTGGGGGCAGGGGTTTGCTAGAGTCGGTGGGGTAACGTTCCGCTATTGTCTCTATGGCCCCTTCCCCTGAGGCCGGGCTGGCCCCCGGTGACCTCTGGAGCAAAATTCAGCAGCAGACCCACCACGCCCTCGATCGCGGTGCTCTGCAGCCCATCGACACCCGCCACGAGTTTGTCGAGCAGGGGGGGATGCGCTTCTTAGTCAGAATTTTGGCCAACCTGACCCGCAAAGAAAAAGCCGACCTGGTGCAGCAAAAACAGCAGCAGGCTGGTCAGCCTGTCAATCCATTTTTGCCCTACGACCCAGACCTGTTTGTGGCCAACCTGTCGGCGACTCACCTGTGCCTGCTGAATAAGTACAACGTGGTTGACCACCATATTTTGATTGTCACTCGCGCCTTTGAAGACCAGGATACCTGGCTGACCCTGGCCGATTTTGAAGCCCTGGCGATCGCGATGGCCGACATGGACGGGCTGGCGTTTTACAATGGCGGTCGGCTGGCCGGGGCCAGCCAGCGCCACAAGCATCTGCAGCTGGTGCCGCCGCCGCTCTGCCCCGATCGCAGCCCCCTGCCTTTAGCTACCATCATTGCGGCGCTGGGCGATATCGCCGATGTCGATGGCCCGGTGCGATCGCCCAGGCTGCCCTTTCACCACGCCATTTTGCCCCTGATCGATCTGCCCCTGGCCGAGCCTGGGGCCAGCGGCAAAGTGCTGCTGGCCGCCTATCAGTCGCTGCTGACTCACCTCGGCGGCGATTGGCACCAGTCGCCCGCAGCCTTTCCCTATAACCTGCTGGTCACTCGCCGCTGGATGGTTGCGGTAGCCCGCCAGCAGGAGCAATACCAGTCGATTCCGGTGAATTCTCTGGGGTTTGCCGGGTCGCTGCTGGTGAAAAATCTGGAGCAGCTGGAGCTACTGAAGACCCTGGGGCCTATGACGGTGCTGGAGCAGGTGGCTCGCAGGGAAGAAGGGTAAGGATTTGGCTCATTTGGGGAAGAACTCGGTACACTTGGGGGTAGAACAGGTTTACTCAACTTTTAGTCCTGAGGGCTAGCCGTGCCGTCGATTATTGGAATTTTGGCGCTCATCATTATTGGTTACACCGTGGGTTCGGTGCGCATCATTAACCAGGGCACCGAAGCTCTGGTAGAGCGGCTGGGGCGGTACCACCGCAAGCTCAAGCCGGGGCTAAATTTTATTGTGCCGGTGCTCGACTACATCGTGCTGCGCGACAGCGTGCGCGAACAAATTCTCGATGTCGATAAGCAGGCGGCGATTACCAAAGACAACGTCTTTTTGGATGTCGATGCGGTAGTGTACTGGCGCATTCTGGAGCTGGAGCTGACCTACTACGCGATCGAAAACGTGGAGCAGGGCATCGAAGAACTGGTGGTCACCACCCTGCGATCGGAAATCGGCAAGATGGAGTTTGAAAAGACCTTCTCCTCGCGGGATGAGCTTAACCGGGCGCTGCTGTCTCAGCTCGACGAAGCCACCGAACCCTGGGGCGTAAAAGTGACCCGGGTGGAGGTACAGGAGATTACCCCGCCCGACGAGGTGCGGCGATCGATGCAGCTGCAGCAGGCAGCAGAGCTGAAAAGCCGGGCTACGGTACTCGAAGCCCAGGGGGAGCAGGAGGCCGCTATTAAACGGGCCGAGGCCACGGTTCGATCGATTCAAATGCTGTCTGGGGCCTTGGCTAATCGGGGCGATACTGGCGACATTCTCAACTATTTGCTGGCCCAGCGCTACGTGGAAGCCAACGAAAAGCTCGGCGGCAGCGACAACTCTAAAATCGTGTTCATGGACCCCAAGTTTTTGAGCGAGGGGCTAGTTGAGCTAATTCAAACCGACACCACTACCCCCAGGTCTGATAACTCCGGGTCTAACGACAACTCGGGCGACTTCCCCAGCCGTCAGCGGCGCTAGGGCGCTGTCTATTAAAATAAGAGACTGTGCCCTTACTGCATAAACGTCCCTGGCACTACGTTGGCTGAGCGGAGTCGAAGCCAACGCCCCTCCAATACGTCCCCTTCGACTCCGCTCAGGGGACAGTTACCTTACTGCTGCCATGGCTGTCACTCCCCTCTCTGCTACAAATTCCTCCGCTGGACTGTCTGCCTCGGATGAGACGCGATCGCCCGCCGGGCCGCTGCTGGGCCAATCGCTGGCGGAGCTGACCGAGTGGGTGCAGGCCCAGGGGCAGCCGAGCTATCGCGGCAAGCAGCTCTACCAGTGGATCTATCAGCAGGGGGCGCGATCGCTCCAGGATATCACCGTCTTCCCCAAAGCCTGGCGGCAGGCGATGGAGTCGGTCGACCTGGGGCGATCGGCTCTGCACCACCGGGTGGTCGCCAGCGACGGCACGGTGAAGTATCTGCTCAAGCTGGCCGATGGTCAAATTATTGAAACCGTGGGCATTCCCTCGGCCAAGCGGCTGACGGTGTGCGTGTCGTCGCAGGTGGGCTGCCCTATGGCCTGCGATTTTTGCGCTACGGGCAAAGGCGGGTTTGTGCGCAACCTGGCTACCCACGAAATTGTGGACCAGGTGCTGACGGTGCAGGAAGACTTTGGCCAGCGGGTCAGCCACATTGTGTTTATGGGCATGGGCGAACCGCTGCTGAATGTGCCCAATGTGGTGGCCGCCATTCGCTGCCTCAACCGCGATGTGGGCATTGGCCAAAGGGCTATGACCCTGTCTACAGTGGGGGTGCCGGGCCGCATTCGCGCCCTGGCCGCTGAGCAGCTTCAGGTGACTCTGGCCGTGAGTCTGCACGCCTCCAACCAGCCCCAGCGGCTGCAGCTGATTCCCAGCGCCGGGGCCTACCCCCTGGCGGTGCTGCTCGACGAGTGCCGCGAGTACGTGCAAATCACCGGGCGGCGGGTGACTTTTGAGTATATTTTGCTGGCCGGGCTCAACGACCAGCCTGCCAATGCCGCCGAGCTGGCCCAGCACCTGCGCGGGTTCCAGAGCCACGTCAACCTGATTCCTTACAACCCCATCAGCGAGGCCGATTATCAACGCCCCAGCGAGGCCAGCATTCGCAATTTTGTGGCCGAGCTAGAGTCGCGCCGCATTGCCGTGACGGTGCGCTACTCTCGCGGGCTAGACGAGAATGCAGCCTGTGGACAGCTGCGCGCCTCTCAACCCTAGCGATCTACCGATGGGGAGATCTCGCTGAGAAGGGTGGGTCTGCCGCCTTCTAACAACCTGAGATTTTGTTACGTTATGAGAAGTAAGGTTTTGCTGCCCATCGCTCAGGGTAGCTCAGCCGTCCTCATCTCTGTAGGTTCGAATGGCTCTAGCTCCTGTACCACCGCTGACCTCTCTAAGCACAAACCCGTTAGATATGTCTAACTGGCTGCTGGCTCTGTCGCAGGTGAAAATGTCGGTACACGGGCGCGATCGCCTGCCGCCCCATCAGCCCCTGGTGGTGGTTAGCAACCACCGCAGCATTATGGATGCGCCGCTGCTGATGAGCGCCGTGGGTCGCCCGGTGCGCTTTGCCTGTCACCACTACATGAGCCAGGTGCCGGGGTTACGCAACATTGTCAATGCTCTGGGCTGCCTGCCCCTCGATGCCCCCAACAAGGGCCAGACCGCCTTCTTTCGCCGCGCCATGCATGCCCTGAGCGATGGCGAGGCCGTGGGCATCTTTCCTGAGGGGGCGGCCCCCATGGTCAATAAGACCACCCCCGACAATTTGAACAGCTTTCACCGGGGGTTTGCCCATCTAGCCCTGCGGGCGCGGGTCGACGAGTTGGCGATTGTGCCCGTGGCGATCGCGGCCCACCGAGAGACGACCAATTCGGTTGTGCCCCTGCGCTGGCTGAGTATTTTCGACTCCTCAGAACCGCTATTTCAGCAGCCGGGATGGCATCCAGCGGTCTTCTACCAGGAGGTTGACCTGCTGATTGGCCGTCCGGTGCGGGTGGACGGGCGGCTGCGATCGCGCTATCGCGCCAAAGGCCCAAACGATGTGGCTAACGAGCTAACCCAGTGCTGCGAGAATGAAATTGCCGAGCTGTTAAAACAGGGGTGTTACTGATGTCTGGGGGCTGTCCTTTTGGGATCTGCCGCGTTGGGAGGCGCACGGCGCTAGGGCCGCTGTTGCCAGTCTCAGGGCTGCCCCGCTGTCTGCACTAATCACCTATGGCTGAACCTGTTCCGCTCAAGCTCTACGCTCCAACCGGCAAGCACCCCAACCGGCCTATGTTTGTCTACCTGCCAGGTATGGACGGCAGCGGCGAACTCTTTGCGCTGCAGAGCGCTGGCCTCAAATCTCATTTTGATATTCGCTGCCTGGTCATACCGGGCGATGATTTGTCGTCGTGGGAGCGTCTGGCCCATCAGGCCGTGCAGCTCATTCGCCAAGAGGCGGGTACAGCCCCGGTCTATCTCTGCGGCGAGTCGTTTGGGGCCTGTCTGGCGCTGCGGGTTGTGGCGCTGGCTCCAACTCTAGCCAGCCACCTGATTTTGATCAATTCGGCCTCGTCGTTTCATCGCTTTCCGTGGCTGCACTGGGTAGCTAACCTCACCCCCTGGGTAGCGCCGCCGCTGTACCAGAGCTCTAACCTGTTCAGCCTGCCGATGCTGGCCAACCTCAGCCGCATTGGTGAGGTCAACCGACAGGCGCTGATGCGAGCCATGACGGCGGTTACTCAAAGCAGTGCGGCCTGGCGGCTGGCGCTGCTGACGCAGTTTCGCCTGGAGCCGCTACAGCTACAGCGGATTACTGCGCCTACGCTGCTGGTGGCTTCCCTGGGCGATCGCCTGCTGCCCTCCCTCGAAGAAGCCCAGCGCCTAGCCGAGCTGCTGCCCAACTCCCGCATATATCCCCTGCCCCACAGCGGCCACGCCAGCCTGCTCGAAGACGGCGTTAATCTGGGAGCTATTTTGCGCGCGGTAGGGTTTTTGCCCAGCCCAACCCGCGATAGCGAAAAACTGCCCTCAAGCGATCAACCCGCCTCTCTCGCCTCCTGATTCCCTGGAAAGCTATCAATCTAAAGCTGCGACAAATATTGAAAACGTCCAAACACCCACCCGCCTACCCATCGACCCGCCTACCCATCCACCCGCCTCCTCACCTCCCTCACTCCCCCCGCACCAACTCCACTACCGTCACCTCCGGCGGGCACCCCAGTCGCCCCGGTGCATAGGTGCCCAAGCCTCGGTTGATGTACAGCTGATTTGTCCCCACCCGGTGCAGCCCCGACACCCATTCCCAGTGGTGCACCGTTTTTAGGCGTTTGCGCTTGCGGTGGGGGACAAAGGATAGCTTCGACAGCGGCGATAGCTGCAGCGCCTGGATGATGGCGGCGGCTGGCCCAATGCCGGGCAGCACAATTTGGCCGCCGTGGGTGTGGCCCGAGAGCTGCAAATCGACCCGCCAGCGAGCCAAGACTTCGGCGCTGTCGGGGTTGTGGGAGAGCACGAGGCGGGGCTGAGACGGGGGCAGAGCCTTGAGCACCTGATGGGCGGCACTAAACTCACGCGACCAAAAATCGGCCAGCCCCACCACCGGCAGATCGACGCCCAGGGGGTAGGCAATGTCGTTCCACAGGGTGCAAATACCCGCCTGCTGCAGCGATCGCAGAACCGTGCGGCGGCCCCCCAGGTGGCGGTTGTCGTGGTTGCCCAGTACCGCCACGGTGCCGTAGCGGCTTTTGAGCTGGCTGAGGTAGGTGGCCAGCTCAAAAATGGGGGCCGGGTCATGGGTGACGTAGTCGCCAGTGAGGGCAATCAGGTCGGGTTTTAGGTCGTTGACGCGATCGATCGCCTGCCGCAACAGCCCCAGCGAGAGGCGTTCACCGTCGAAGTGAAAGTCAGATAGCTGCACAATGCGGCACCCCTCTAGCCGCCCCGGCAGGTCACAAATCGAAACAGTTACCGTTTCCACAGTGAGAGGGCCAGTGAACAGGGGGCGCATAGGGAATGAAAACGCATCCTCCGCACGCTAGCCCGTTTAGCCGTTGGTTGCCACTGGTTGGCGTAATTCTTCAGCCGCAGTGATCAAAAAATTCTGTACGGTGAAAAACTAACCTTAGATCGCGCCCTAACGCAATTCGATTCATCTAGAACAGGCCTACGCAGACAGAGCGGTGTAGCCAGCCCAGGCTTTGAAGAAAAAGTATCCGGCCAATAGCGCCAGCAGCGCCCGAAACATAATGGTCACCGCCTGATCGGGCAGTCGAGGCAGGTAGCGGGTGCTGACCTGCACGCCGATCGCCCCCGCTGCGCCTAAAATGAGCCCCGTTGTCAGCAGCACATTGCCCGCCAGGGCGTGCCACAGGCAGGCCCACAGCCCGGTAATCACGATCGCTCCCAGGCTGGTCTGTACCGCGACCTTAATCGGCTCGTGCAGCAGCAAAATTTGCAGCGGCACCATCACCACGCCGCCGCCCACCCCAAACAGCCCGGCTAGAAACCCAGCCAGCCCGCCAATGCCGAGTCGCGCGATCGCGGGCGACACGGGCAGCGGTGTAGACTCTGCTGCGGGTAGGCCTGCGGATTCGCTGCGCTGGGCCTGGCGCACCACCTGCTTTTTGAGACCAATCAGGTAAATATTGAGCAGCAAAAACAGGCCAAAAATCCCCAGCAGCGCGTAGTTGGGCAGGGCGGTGGCCAGCTCTTTGCCCAGGTAGGCAGTGACCAGGGCGGGCAGGCCCAGCATGGCCACGTGGTTGAGCTTGAGAAAGCCCATGCGCCAGTTTTGCACGCTGCCGACCAGGGCAATCAGGGCGATCGCCAGGGTGCTCGTCCCCACCGCCTGCACCCCCGTCATGCCCAAAGCGACCATCACGGGCACCATCACCGTGCCGCCGCCAATACCCAAAAAACCCGCCAGCACCCCGGCCAGCAGCCCCACCAGCGCTAAGATCAATCCGCTCACTGCAAGCTCCTACATAAAGGTATATTTTGAGATTTTCTCTGCCAGGGAGTGCGGCAGGTAGCTTCTACCCCAATCGCTACGATTAGGCCTCATCGATTCGATCGCATTGGATAATGCAGCCTGTCGAAGAAGTAGCCGAGCAAGTCTAGCATTTACCCGCTCCAGGTTGAGTCGGGGCACCTCTCTAAACCTACTATGATGGGTTAACGGGGAGAAGCTGTTAAAGATGAGACTTGTGTTTGTCAGTCATGCAGGCCAAGATACCTGAGTCGCACGCCAAATTGCATGGGCAATCGAGGAACAAGGAGGAGTAGCTTTTCTCGACGAGGCAAACATCGATATTGGAGCAGAATTTGAGGAAGCGCTTCGGGATTTTTTAGATCGTGCCGATGAGCTGTTAGTACTCATCACACCTTGGGCTCTATAGAGGCCCTACGTTTGGACTGAAATTGGCGCGGCATGGATCCGTCGAATACCAATCGTTATTGTTCTTCATGGCCTTACCCGTAAAGACTTCCTATCTCAGCCCAATGCACCTGTTTTCTTGAAGAGCAGAGATGTGGTTGAGCTGAACGAAATAGATCAGTATTTTTCTCAGCTCAAAACTCGCATCATGGAGGCAGAAAAGTGAATAATCAAAAAAAATACGACGTTTTTCTTTCCTACGCGAGCAACGATCGGGAATGGGTTAAAGCGTTTTCAAATGCTCTGAAAGAGGAAGGTCTTACGACTTGGTTTGATGTAGCTGAGCTGCCACCAGGCTCACGTTGGCAAGACGAGGTTCAGGAAGCGCTTCGCACTAGCAAGACACTAATCGTTTTCCTTAGTAGCACTAGCGTTAAAAACCAATTCATTTTCTTTGAGCTAGGGGCTGCCCTCGCAGATCAAAAGCAAATTATTCCTGTATTAATAAATGATCTTGATATCCAAGAGATGCCGATCCAACTACGTCAATTTCAGCTATCGAACCGACATTCCGCAGGTTGACAGGGGTTAATTTAGGAGGTAGTACTGGCAGGCCGGAAAGCCCATAAGGCGAACGATTCTGCTGCGTTCTTCCGAGAGGTTGCTGACCTGCTGAGATGAGCCGATTGAGACCAGGTGAATAGCCTGAAACTTCTGCAAAATCCAGCGAAAGGTCGGATTGCGAGTGGGGCGCTGCTTTTGGTTGAGCACCGTGTCGTCGGCTTGAGCGAGTTGGGCTCTGAGTTTCCGTTGGCCGAGACTGTAGACCAGCAGTGTCAAAGCCATTACGAGGGCGAGGGCCTCGACGCGCTGCGGCTTTTTGACAAAGACACTGCTGGTGAAGAAGAGGGGGTCTTTGAGGAAGCGAAAGCCGCGCTCGACATGCTGCTGGGCTTTGTACTCGCGCAGTAGCCGCTCGGCTGGATAGGTGTCTTCATCCAGGACATTGGTGGCCAAAATGAAGCGACGATGGCGCTGTTGACACTGGGCCTCATACTCAGCAGTGCGCTCCAGAGTCGCCTGCCATTGATAGCCCAAAGCCGGTAAGCCCGAGGGTTGAGAGCGCTTGGGGCGACCGGGGGGTCGCTTAGCGGCAACCGAGACCAGCGCTACCTGAGTCAGGGTGTAGCCAGTGAGAGAGTCCTGAAAGCGCAGGAGTGCATCCACAGCATCGGGCTTACAGGCAAACACCTGGCTACAGAGCTGGCGCAACGACCGTTTCAACCCCTTTTCCTGCTTTTCCAGAGGTTTGAGCCAATCCTCTGACTGCTTCCGGTGCGGGCTTTCTACCAAAATCCAGCGCTGTTCTACCCCGCCGTAGCGCTGCCGTTGTTCCCAGAGCTGATAGCCGTCGAGGTCACAGGGCATCTCTGTTAACGGGTCGGGAGCGCTATCCACCAGAATTTGAGCCGCCTTGAGGGTTTGTGGCACTCGGCTCAGCCAGGGCAAACTCCCCACCGCTTGCAGGTTCGGTTCACTGTAGAACGCCGCATCGGCCACCATCAAAGCAGGCATCTGCCACTGCTCGGCAAAGGCTCGCATCAGCCCCGCAAAGCTCTGGCTATCGGTCTCATTGCCGCTGCCGACCTTGAACCACACCGGTATGCCGCCGTCGGCACTACAGATCAAGTTGAGCAAAAACTGCTTCAACTCGGGCCGATGGTCTCGCGAATAGCCCCGACAGATCTCAATCGCTTGAGGTGCTTCAGCCTCTGATGCGCCTTCAGCCCTAGCTACGATGGGATACTCCCCATCCAGGGCAAAGGAGGTCGAATCTAGATGGCACTGGCTGATGTTCACTCCAAAGCGGTGCACAGCCTGCATCGCTACCTTGAGAAAAAATAGCGTTGTCCCGTACTCAAACAGCTGATCTAACACCCGTCCTAAACGGTCGTCGTTCAGGTGCGCCGCTTTAATCCCCGCCCCCAGCAGGTGCTCCACCGGTTTGCCCTCGAAAAACTCGCTAAACAGGTACAGCGGTGCACTAACAAACCCTAACCCATTGAGAATCATCGCTTTCACCACTTGCCCGGGGCTGATGTAGTTCAACGGATGCGGGGCTAGAAGCTCGTCGGTTAGCTCGACCAGTCCGATCTCATCAACTAAGGCCGCCACCAACCCTAAGTGGTCCAGATTCTCTATCTCCAAGGCGCGATCCCATAGCTTGCTCTGAGCTTACCTCAGCTCCCCCAAATATCCTTTTTGTCAACCTGCGGAATGTCGGATCGAAAGCGGCTTCTCCTGATGAAGCTGGACGAGAGGCTGCGAAAGCTATTCTCTCATTACAAGAGAGTAGCGGCCAAAGGGTCTGACATTATGTCTGCTAATCGCTGTAGGCGTGGGATACTTACAGATTTTTTGATTGACTGATTAGTAAAGACTTTGCGAACACAAAAACTCTACCTGGCCAAGCTTTAGGCACTATAAAAATAGCTTTGCTCATGCTGTTTTTAATCTCATGAGTGCAGTCAAATTGATGGTCAGCTTTGAGCGTTTGCTACAGGGCGAATCGCCTCCTCTGGCCCTAGCAGGGAGATGTAGGGGGTTTGGAAGAATTCCTGTGCCACGGCTTCGGCATCCAGAACCGTGACGGCGGCCACCATGTCCTGGAACTGCTGGTCGTACTCGACCCCCAGGCCCAAAATTTCGTACCAGCCCAGCAGTTGGGCGATCTGGGCGTTGGTCTGCTTGCCCAGGGCGTACTGGCCCAGCAGCTTGTTTTTGGCCGACTGTAGCTCTTCATCAGAGAGCACTGTGGTTTGCAGACGCTCGACCTCGAACCGCAGCCCGTCCAGGGCGGTGGCGGCGTTTTCGGGGGCGGTGCCAATGTAGGCGACAAACTGCGATAGCCCGAGGCGGGTGGGGTAAAAAGCCGACACATCGTAGGCGAGGCCACGTTTTTCGCGCAGCTCTACAAACAGGCGGCTGGAGAGGCCGTTGCCCAGGTAGGTGTTGATCAGCTTGAGGGCAGGATAGGCGGGGTGCTTGACCGAGGCCGCCGGGTAGCCCACCATGACGATCGCCTGGTTGGTTTCCTGGGTGACTACTGAGCAGGCGGGGGCTGTGGTTACCGTGGGCAGAGTGAGGGCTGGGAGCGGGGTAGCGGGGGCTGACCAATCGCCCAGGGCTTGCTCGACCTGGGCCAGGGCGGCTTCGGGGGCAATGCGGCCCACGATGGTGACGACCACGCTGTCGGGGCGCATGTGCTGGCGGTGGAAGTCAATTAGGTCTTGTTGGGTAATGGCGCTGACTGTAGCCTCGGTGCCGATGCCGGGCAGGGCGTAGGGGTGCTCGCCGTACATGGCTTGGCGCAGCTGGTTGAAGGCTACGGTGAAGGGCTGCTCCTGCATGGAGCGAATTTGTTGCAGCGTGAGCTTGCGTTCCAGGTCAATTTCGTCGAGGGGGAAGCTGGGCTGGCGCAGCACGGTAGCGGCCAGGGCAAAGATTTCGGCAAAGTCGGCGGAGACGGTTTTGAGGCTAATGACGCTGTAGTCGGCGGCGGCATCGGTGCCCAGGCTGGCCCCCACCGACTCAACGGCTTCTGCGATCGCCATCGACGACAGGGTATCGGTACCTTTGGTCAGCAGGCCCATTAAAAAGCTCACCAACCCGGCCTGGTGGGGCGCTTCAAAGGTGCTGCCGGCTCGAATAAACAGTCGGGCTGAGACGATATCGGCCACCGGGTTTTCTAGAACCAGAACGGTTAAACCATTGGCTAGAACGGTGCGGTGCAGGCGGGGCGCTTGAAGAAGGGAGGCTGTCACAGGTCAAGAAATAAGCGGTGTAGAGAACAAAGCTGACTGGCAGGCCAGTCTAACTATAGACCGCCCAGGCTATAGTCTGCCCAGGCGATCGCGCCCGGCAGGCTAGGCGGGGTGCAGAATGGTGGAGACATAGCGCAGGGGAGTGAGGTACTGGTCGGCCAGCGATCGCAGGCGATCGCCCGTGTAGCTTTGCAGAGTAGGCACATAGGAAAGACAGCGATCGGCGGCGGCAATGGTGCCGTAGTAGCCGTACAGCCCCGCCAGCTGCCCTGGGGCCTCGGTGGAAAAGGCGTAGTCGTTGCACAGCAGGCGCTGGGCGCGGGCTAGCTCGGCCTCGCTGATGGGTTTGGCGGCCAGCTCACTGAGGCGATCGCATACAATCGCCTCCACCCGGTCTACATCGTCGCCCTCTAGCCAGGCCTGAATGGTAAACAGGCTGCACTCTCGCTGTAGCGAGAACCCGGCCCCAATGTCCTGCACCAGCTGACGGTCTTCTCGCAGCTCGCGCACCAGCCGCGACGAGCGCCCCTCGGCCAAAATGGCCGCCAGCAAATCGAGCCCGTAGGCGGTTTCGAGCTGGCCAATGCCGGGGCCAATCCAAGCCATGGTTAGCCGCGATTGCTCCAGGCGCGGCAGGTGCAAAATTTCGCGCCGCACGCCGGGCAGAGAGGGCACTCGAGCACTCGCCGCCGGGGGGCAGGGGGGCGGTGGGGCAAAGCCGCGAAAGGCGTGCTTGACCAGCTCCACCGTGGGCTCCAGCGGAATGCCGCCAGTGATCACCACCGTCATCTGGTCAGGCTGGTAGTGGGCCTGGTGAAAGCAGCGCATCTCTTCAGGCGATCGCTGCTGCAAAATTTCAGCCGTGCCCAGCACCGGACGACCGTAGGGATGGTCTTGGTACACCAGCTCCGACATCGCCTGGTAGCCCAGCCAGTCGGGGTCATCCTGGGCCTGAAGAATTTCTTCGAGCACCACCTGGCGCTCGCGGCCAAACTCATCGGCGGGGATGGCAGCGTGCAGCAGCAGATCGGCCAGATACGGCAGCGTCTGGGGCAGCATGTCGGCGGCGATGGTGATATAAAAGTGGGCGTAGTCGTGGCTGGTGGCCGCGTTTGTCATGCCCCCCTGGGTCTCGATCGCGTAGTCAAACACCCCCGGCGGTAGCTGGTCGGTGCCCTTAAAAATCATGTGCTCTAGAAAGTGGGCCATGCCCGCCCACTCCGCCGGTTCTCTCACCGCCCCGGCCCTCACCCACACATCGGCCACCACCACGGGCGTTGCCGCAATCTCCTGGTGGATCAGGGTCAGCCCATTCTCCAAACGAATTACACTGGCGGGAAAATCAACCGAATTCAACGGCGCAGGCCCTACAAAAAATACTCAGCAACCCCTCAACCAGACTGGTCAGCCACCGCTTGATCCAGTTGCGGGTCTAGCTCTGTTGTCAATACTAGCGCTCAAGTAGGCTAAATCACATTCCTAAAACAATTCCCCCATCCAGATAGACAGGGGAACGTCAAAAATATTGAAGGGTCTCACCGCAGCGCCGTCTTGCCTCAGTTTCCGACCTGGGAAAACCAGGGGGGTGCCGTGGCATTTGGCTTAAAGTTTCCGAGTACAAGCTCGGTTTACTGCCGCCGATGCAGCTTGGCTCCCGTTCGGAACAAACATAGATCGACAAACATTGTTGGCAGTCACCAACGCCGTAGTGAGACTTCATTCACTATAACCAACAGCCTGGGGTAAACCGCAAGGGGAAAACCGACCTTCTTTTATCGGGTCGCCTGTCATCCCCGCCGCCGTGATCTAATATGGCAGCACCGAGCTTGTCCCGGTCTTTTCATTCCTTGCTAGCACCTATGGCTCCTGACGACTCTGCCGCTGCCGTGACCGATTCTGCCATTGACCCTGGCTCCGATCCGACTACAGGTACAGACACCTCTGCTTCCACGCCAGATGTGCCCGTATCTGAGTTGTCCTCCCCAGCCGAGGCGGTGGAGGCAGAGCAGGGTGCCTCGACACCCGATGCGCCCCAGCCCGCTCCACCTGTTGACCCCCGCACCCAGCTGCGGCTGCGCAACGATGGCGATCGCCTGGTGCTGTTGATGCCCAACGGGCCGCAGAGCGACACTGAAGGGGGTGCCCTGGCCTGGGGAGAGCTGTTGCAGCACTTCAGACAGCGGCTAAATGGCGGTGAACCTTTCTGGCAACCCAATACGGTGGTGCATCTGGCGGCCAACGATCGCCTGCTCGATGCCCGCCAGCTCCAGGCGCTAGACGATGTTCTGACGGCGGCCCAGCTCCGCCTCAAGCGGGTGATGACCAGCCGTCGCCAAACCGCGATGGCCGCGGTAACGGTGGGCTATTCGGTCGATCAGCTGGAGGCCGAAGATACGCTGGTGCAGTCGCCCCCGCCGCCGGGCAAGCCTCTGGCCGAGCCGCTGTACCTGCAAACTACGGTGCGATCGGGGGTCGAAATTCGCCATCCCGGCACCATCATTGTGCTGGGCGATGCCAACCCCGGCAGCTCGCTGGTAGCCGAGGGTGACATTCTGGTGTGGGGGAGGCTGCGGGGCATTGCCCATGCTGGGTTTGGGGGCGATCGCGATCGCTACATTATGGCCCTCCAGATGCAGCCCACCCAGCTGCGCCTGGCCGACCTGGTCGCCCGCGCCCCCGATAGCCCCAGCGCTCACTACCTGCCAGAGGTAGCCTACGTCGGCAACAACGCCATTCGCATTGCCCAGGCCCAGGCCTTTGCTCGCCAGCACTTCGACGCCACCCTGGGGCAGGGAGCACAGCCCACCGATGCGTTCTAAGGCCGACCATGGCGTATTATTAACGGTTGTTTTCGTCGGGTAGTTGGTTCTTTAAGGATTGGGTTCGGCCATGACTCGCATTATCGTAATGACCTCGGGCAAAGGGGGCGTTGGCAAAAGCACCTGCACCGCCAACCTGGGTATGGCCCTGGCCCAGCGCAACCAGCGGGTCGCCGTCGTCGATGCCGACTTTGGCTTGCGCAACCTCGACCTGCTGCTGGGTTTGGAAAATCGTATTGTCTACACCGCCCTCGATGTACTGGCGGGCGACTGTACGGTTGAAAAAGCCCTGGTCAAAGACAAGCGCCAGCCCACCCTGGGCCTGCTGGCCGCCGCCCAAAACCGCAACAAAGAGGCCATCACCCCCAACCAGATGAAAGAGCTGGTGGCGGGCCTGGCTCCCAGCCACGACTTTATTTTGATCGACTGCCCGGCGGGCATCGAGATGGGTTTTCAGAATGCGATCGCCCCCGCCAAAGAGGCGATCGTTGTCACCACCCCCGAAATCTCTGCCGTGCGCGACGCCGACCGGGTGATTGGCCTGCTGGAGGCTAACGACGTCAAGTTCACCAAGCTGCTGATCAACCGCATCAAGCCCAAAATGGTGCAGGAAGACCAGATGATGTCCGTGCGTGACGTGCTCGATATTCTGGCGGTGCCCCTGCTCGGGGTCGTGCCCGACGACGAACGGGTGATTGTGTCGTCGAACCGGGGCGAACCCCTGGTGCTCGACAAGCAGCTCTCGCTGGCCGGGGTCGCCTTCAACAACATCGCCCGGCGGCTGACGGGTGAAGAGGTACCCCTGATCGACCTCACCGCTACCCACGATGACTTATTTAGCCGCCTGCGCCGCTTCTTTCGCGGCTGACGTTCTCCTAAACGATCTCGGTGTTTGATGTTATTTCTACCTAGCCGCCAGTGCCGATGCTAAGCGAACTTCTCGACAAGCTGTTTAACCGCAGCCGCACCATTACCCCTCGGGCCGAGGTAAAGCAGCGGCTGCAGTTTGTGCTGGCCCACGATCGCGCCGACCTCACCCCCGAAATGGTCGAAAAAATGCGCCAGGAAATTCTCGAAGTAGTCTCCCGCTACGTTGAGCTGGACCAGGATCACCTCGAATTTACCCTCGAAAGCGATCAGCGCATGACGGCACTGATCGCCAACCTGCCCATTCGCCGGGTGCGCCCTGAGCTACCTGCGATCGAAGCGGTTTCTACTCCTGGGCCGGAAACTGTCCCGGTATCAGCGCCTGCCGTCACCGGCCCTGAATCTGCCGAAACGGAACCCTTGGCAACAACGTCTTCAGAACCTGAAGCATCCGCAGCGGCCACCGAAACTCCAGCCTCCACCGAATCACAGGCGTCCACTGACCCCACAAAACCTGCTGTCACCCCCAATGAGTAACGCCCCCGACGCCTGTGATTCTCTGGCCGCCTGTGTAGAAGCCCTGGCGCTCAACACTATTCAGCGCCACGTGTTGATCTGCGCCGACCAGACTAAGCCCAAGTGCTCTGACAAAGCCGACAGCATCGTCGCCTGGGACTACCTGAAGAATCGGCTGAAGGAATTAGGACTGGATCGGCCCACGGCAGAGCGACCCACATCTGTTTTTCGCACCAAGGCCAACTGCCTGCGGGTTTGCCACAAAGGCCCCATCCTGCTGATCTATCCCGACGGCGTGTGGTATCACAGCGCCACCCCAGCGGTGATCGAGCGCATCATTCAAGAGCACCTGATCGGCGGCCAGGTGGTCGAGGAATTTGCCTTCTTGCAGTATCCTTTGGATGAGAACTCTAGAAAAGTAAATCCATAAAATCTTGGAAGAGTTATCTCTTTGCTCTTTTCCTCATGAAGAGGTCAAAATTTCGCGAATTATAGGTGCAGACAAACGAGCTGCTTCGACTGAAGGATGTGAATTTTCATCTCTATACAGCATCTCACCATTGGCGGCGCTATAGGTACAGCGATCGTTTGGACAAAAAACATCAAATAGATCTACAACTCGAATTTTTCCCTTGTTCTCTAAAGCCCTAAGTGCTTTATCTAACGCATCTCTTCTAACTAAAGATTCATTCTTATCAGGCAATTTGCAAGAGTCTTTGAACGGCTGGAACCATTGTTTAGCTGCCGCCGAAGGTTTGCAGTAGGCTTCACGGGCAAAGGGGTTGCCGTGTAATACAGCCAACTTGATCCCTTGAGCAGCAAGAGCACCTGAAAAACTGTCTAATCCAGTGCTTAACTGAGCAAGGGATGTCTCAGTTTCAGGAGTCCTGTTTTTTGGGGAGAGCCAGGCTAAATCGTTAACGAGAAAAACCCAGTCGCCTGATCTTAGATTTTCAACGATAGAAGGGACTATGACAGCCCAGTAGTAGTTGCTCGCCTCAGCATATCCACCGACGTTAGGTACTTCTTTGACGGGAGAAGCATCCCAGGATGAGGTTATTGTGACAGCATATTTGTCTGATGCCACCAGGTCATCAAAGCCTTGGACAAAGGCAGCAGCAAAAGAATTCCCAAAAACTGCTACTCGTTTTTCTCCTTCGGAAAAGCTTCCTAGAGTGCATTCCTCAACCAAGATTTTTTTCCCCAACCTAGCTTGAGAATTGTCGAATAAGATGCAACGATCCCCCTGCCAATAAGTTTTAGACCCTGGCAAGTAATAGGGTTCCATTAGCGACAAAACACCCCCTAAAACTGGCGATGGATTATTACCTGTGTAGATAGAAAAAGCAGGGTTTTTTATGAGTGCTAGGAACAAAATTGAAATGACCGATGATGACAATAGCCAATAAGCAATGGATCGGCAGTGCCCACTTGGCCATTTAGATAATCTAAGAGGATTTTCAACGTAACGGAAGGACGCAGTTGCCGCAATCATTGTCAGTCCCAACTGAATTGGAATTGACCACCAATGAATGCCAATCGTCAAACGACTAATGCACAGAATACCCCAATGCCATAAATATAACGAGTAAGATATGATGCCAATGTGAACAATTTTAGGGTTGGATAGGATACGACAGAGACCGGAATCTGGGCCGAGGTAAATAATCAATACTGAAGTTAGCCCAACAGCTAGCACGGTTGAAAAGGCAGCCAAAGTGACAGGTAGACAGAATGTAGCCACCATCAGCAAGATGCTCAGCAGCGCCAACCCATTTGCTGACTTATGCGAAATAAATTTTTTCTTACTTATGAGAAAAAACAGAAGAACGCCGAAGCCGATTTCCCAAAAGCGTGTTGTAGTAAGAAAGTAACTTGCCGAGCGGTTGATTGGGTAAAAATAGAGAAAAGAGATTAGCGAGATTGAGGATAGGAAGCTAACTATTGCCACTAAAATTTTTTGAACTTCGAGCCTTCGATATTTGATGCCAGTTATATAGATTAGAAGTGGAAATGCAAGATAAAATTGGGCTTCTACCCCTAGTGACCAAGTATGGGTGAAAATATTTAGTTCGGTAGGAGCAGAGAAGTAATCGGTAGATTGATTGAATAAAGTCAGGTTGGCTATGCCGAATAATGCAGATATACCTGTCCACAATGATGCATCTGGGTTTTCGTCGAACATGCAAACTGCAATTCCGGCTATTAGCGAAAAGACGATGAGCGCGGGAATTAGTCTTTTTACTCGCTTGGCATAAAAAGTGGCTAAAAAATTATGAGGTTTCGTGATGCTCGATTTGGCGATTAGGGAATTGGTAGTGACAAAGCCAGAGATGACGAAAAAGATGTCTACTCCTAGAAAGCCACTCGGCAAGAATTCTTTGTTGAAGTGGTTGATGATGACGGCGATAATCGCGATCGCCCTAAGTCCATCTATCTCTGGTCTATAAAACGATTGTGAAGAATGATTTTCGAGAGCGATTCCTTCTGAAGAGTTTTGGTTGTGGCTATTTGAAATCATCTGGTCAACGTTGTTGGTGCTTAGTCATTCGCAATCTTTCGAAGGAATGACTTGCGATACTATTGTCAATAGGATTCCCAGAACTTTGCTGCAACACTCAAGACATGTGGTTCTTGCAAGTATTGGTTTGGTGCTTAAAGCAAGAAGGGAAAGTACGCGATAGTGTTCCTTACCATAGGCCAAGCATTAAGCCTCAGTATTGGTATTGTTGATAACCAATTTTGTTCACATACAGCCGAGCGGATAGCCTGCTGGTCATTCTGCTATCTGCCGTCTACTCTCTACCCTCTTCTGCTATATAATCCCCGGCAATACCTATGGGATGACAGCAGCATGGCAGACTGGCGGCTAGTTGAGGGCGGCATTACGGCCCCTAAAGGATTTCAGGCAGCAGGTATTGCAGCCGGGCTTAAACCCTCAGGCGCACCCGACCTGGCGCTGATTTATTCAGACGCTGAGGCGATCGCAGCGGGTGTGTTCACCACCAGCCACGTGCGGGCTGCCTGTGTTGACTACTGCCGTCAGCGGCTCGAAGCTCGCCCCAGCGCCCGCGCCATTCTGGTCAATGCGGGTCAGGCCAATGCCTGCACTGGCAACCAGGGGTGGGTTGACACGATCGAGAGTACTGTTGCTGTTGGGTCTGCCCTCAACCTGATTCCCGAGGCCGTGCTAATCGCTTCTACCGGAGTGATCGGCCAGCGGATCAAGATGGAGCAGCTCAAGGCGGGCGTTCCTCAGCTGGTCAAACGCCTGTCGTCTGAGGGTTCTGATGCCGCCGCCAGGGCAATTATCACTACCGACCTGGTGCCTAAATCGGTGGCGATGGAAACCACCATCCACGATCGCCCCGTGCGCATCGGCGGTATCGCCAAAGGCTCGGGCATGATTCACCCCAATATGGCGACCATGCTGGCCTTTGTCACCTGCGATGCCACCGTGTCGCCCACCCTGTGGCAAGACATGCTGCGCCGCGCCGCCGATCGCAGCTTTAACCAGATCACCGTCGACGGCGACACCAGCACCAATGACACCCTGATTGCCCTGGCCAACGGTGCCTCGCGCACCCCCGCCATCACCGACGAGGGGGCTGAGTCTGACCAGCTGGAGGCCATGCTCACCGCCGTCTGCCAGCACCTGGCCAAGTCGGTCGCCCGCGACGGCGAAGGGGCCACCTGTCTGATCGAGGTCACCGTCACCGGGGCCGCCAACACCGCCGCTGCTAACCAGGTTGCCCGCGCGATCGCTGGTTCATCCCTGGTCAAGTCGGCCATCTTTGGCCACGACCCCAACTGGGGCCGCATTGCCGCTGCCGCCGGACGGGCAGGGGTTACCTTCGACCAGAGCGACCTGCGGGTGCAGCTGGGCGACTTTCTGCTGATGGAGCACGGCCAGCCCCTGGCCTTCGATCGCCCCGCCGCCAGCGCCTATCTGACGGCAGCTACCCAGGGCGAATACCTGAAGACCGACACCGTGGCCATCCACGTCACCCTGGGCGATGGCCCCGGCAAAGGGCAGGCCTGGGGCTGCGACCTCAGCTACGACTACGTCAAAATCAACGCCGAATACACCACCTGACCCAGGGGGGAGTTACCCGACTGGGAGCGCAGCGATTGGGCCTGTTTTGTAGCAAAGGCACAGGCCCGGCTCTAATTTTTTCTGACTGCTTGACATCAGCAGTGCCTAACCTGCTATATTGTCAAAGCGATAACGATGGGGTGTCGCCAAGCGGTAAGGCACCGGGTTTTGGTCCCGGCATTCCTAGGTTCGAATCCTAGCACCCCAGTTTTAAGTCAATAGTCGTCTTCCTCGTCTTCAATTGCCTGAATAGCTAGGAGGAGTTCTTCTTCCTGGGCCTCAAAATCGGCTTCGGAAACATCGCCCATGTCAAAGGCTAGCTGTAGGGCGAGCAGCTGTTTTTGCAGGCTTTCCAGATCGTTGGTGGCAAAGTCGGCCTGCTCTAGCATTTTGTTGGCCACCCAGCTTACCCCCTCAATGGGGCCAAGCACGGGGGCAAAGAGAAGTTTCAGCAGCATAGGAGACGGCAGCTAGTTGAGCTGGGCGAAGTTGTAGGGGGCGGTAAAGTTGTTGTAGCGAATGCGCAGGCGATCGCCAAAGGTAGCGTCTACGGCATCGACAGCCTGACTAAACTCTGCCTCGCTTTCCCACGGAATCAGAAAAGCGGCGTTGTAAATCATCACGTCAGTTTGGGGAGCATTTTCCAGCACGTCTTTGGCCAGGGGTGTCAGCGCCTGGCGAAACTGGTCAACAATACCCTGCTTGCGCGCCTCCATCGCCGCTTCGATCTGCTGACCAATAAAGATCACCTGCTCCATGCCCAGCTGGGTGCCCTCCAGCTGGTCGCGCTGGGCGCGCAGGGTGGCATCTTCGGCCATCATCATTTCAAGTTCTGTCGAGGGCTCCCACTGCACTTTGATGCTCACTTCGCGGCAGCCATCGAGGCGCTTAAACAACTGCGCCAGGTCTTCAGAATGGGGGGCGACCAGATCGTCCTGCACCTGCTCCCAGCTGTCGACAATCAGCCCAAACTGGAGCGGCAGCAGCGTGCGGTAGCCCTGCTCCATGGCGGCTTCCAGCACCTTTTCGTGACCCAGCAGGTTTTTGCGGCTCGACAGGTAGCGTTTCTGACAGGCAATGGAATAAAGAAAGGTAAAGTCGCCCAGCTGCTGGGCCTGTACCGTCTGTGCGTCTAAGCCATCCAGGGGCAGCTCAGCGGGGCCAGGGGCCGGAAAAATGCCGTACAAGTAGTAGCGATCAGCCATAGGTCTCTCTTCGGGGGCGTCTGATGGGAGAACGCCCCTAGGGTGCCCCAAACCCTGGGATTGTTCGACAGGCGCTGCGATCGCCCCTGATGCGGTTCTGCCCCTTCCTTGTGCCTATTCAGCGCTAAGGAGAAACCTGACCTGCGATCGCCGCCCAGCCAGATCCTAGACATGTCAATCGCCCTGGGTTAATCGCTATAGTGTTTAGGCATTGTCTTGGCAAGTAGGAGACTCGCAACCGTGGCCATTGCACCTGGGGCAACCAATCGCTGGCAGACGACAGGCATCTGGATGACCAGAGCCAGGCAGACCGTTGCCCTGATGCTGGCATTAGTGATCGGGCTGGTGAGCACCGGCTGCAACCCCGCCCGGTTTGCCCAGGCCAGTGCCGATGTGCCTCGGCTGGTGCTGAGCACCCTCAGCGATCCCAAAACCTTCAACCCCACCCTCAGTCAAGAGTCGCCGAATATCTTTGGCTTTACCTTTGAGGGCCTGACTACCACCGATGGCATCAGCGGTGAAACGGTGCCCGCCCTGGCCGAAAGCTGGGAGATCTCTGACGACGGCAAGCTTTTGGAGTTTACCCTGCGCGAGGGGCTGCGCTGGTCCGATGGCGAACCGCTGACCGCCGATGATGTGCTGTTTACCTACGACACCCTGTTTAACCCGGCCATTCTGACTAATAGCCGCGATGGGTTTCGCATTGGCACCCAGGGGCTGCTGCCTGAGGTCAGCAAAATAGACGATCGCCGCGTGCGCTTTACGCTGCCCGAGCCCTTCGCGCCCATGCTGGGCAACACAGCGCTAGAAATTATTCCAGCTCACATTCTCCGGCCTACGGTCGAAAACCTTGATGCTCAGGGCAATCCGCTGTTTCTCACCACCTGGGGTACCGATACACCGCCTCGTCAAATTGTGGGCAATGGCCCCTACGTGCTAGCTCAGTATGTGCCGGGCGAGCGAGTGGTTTTTGAGCGCAACCCCTACTACTGGCAGAAGGATGACCAGGGCAACCCTCAACCCTATATTGAGCAGGTTGTCTGGCAAATTGTCGGCTCTACCGATACCTCCTTCTTTCAGTTCCGCTCCGGCGGGCTGGATATGGATAGCGTGCAGCCCGACTTTTTCTCGCTGCTAAAGCGTGAAGAAGAACGGGGCGACTTTACCATCTATAACGGCGGCCCTGGCCTGGGCACCAATTTCTTTGCGTTTAACCTCAACCGGGCTAGCCGCAACGGTAAACCCCTGGTCAACCCGGTGCGATCGGCCTGGTTCAACAACGTGGCCTTTCGCCAGGCGATCTCCTACGGTATCGATCGCGAGACGATGGTCAACAACATTTTCCAGGGGCTCGGTCAGCCCCAGACCTCGCCAATTTCGGTGCCCAGTCCCTTCTACGCCCCGCCTGAAATGGGTATTCGCACCTACGACTATGACCCCGAAAAGGCCAAGGAACTGCTGCAAGCTAACGGGTTTCAGTACAACAGCGCTGGTCAACTGCTGGATGAAGCGGGAAATCGGGTGCGCTTTACCCTGGTTACCAACTCGGGCAACAAAATTCGCGAATCGATTGGGGCCCAGATCAAAAACGACCTGTCTAAGTTAGGCATCCAGGTCGATTTTCAACCCCTGGCCTTTAATGCCCTAGTCGATCGCCTCACCGACAGCCTGGAGTGGGAAGCCCTGGTGCTGGGCCTGACCGGCGGTACTGAACCCAACGGCGGGGCCAACGTGTGGCTGCTCGACGGGGCGCTCCACGCCTTTAACCAAAATGCTGGCCCCGGCCAAGATCCGCTAGAGGGCTGGCAGGCTGCCGACTGGGAGCGCCGGATCGCCGATCTCTACATTCAGGCGGCTCAGGTGATCGATGAAGATCAGCGCTTTGAGCTGTATAAAGAGACTCAGCAGCTGACCCAGGAGTACCTGCCCTTTACCTATTTAATCAACAACCTGTCGCTGACTGCCGTACGCAATCGGGTAGATGGGGTGAAGTACACGGCCCTAGGTGGTGCCCTGTGGAATATCCATGAGCTCACCGTTGAATAGCCCCAGTTGGGGCCAGAGGCCTTGCAGTCAGTAAGACTCAGGTTGTTGAGAATGGCCAAAGCGTCTACGGCGAAACAGCTAGTAGCGATCGCGCAGCAGTTCCACCTCGGCGTCCAGGGTCATGCCTTCCATGGCGGCCAGTTCGGCCCGACGCACGGCCAGATGCGTTTGCGCTAGCGGTTTACCCAAGGCCTCTAGCAGTACGGTGTCCTGCTCAAAGGCGCTCAGGGCTGCGGTCAAAGATTGGGGCAGCAGGGCAATGCCGCGATCACGCCTCTCCTCCTCCGACAGCACCCCTGGGTCTTGCTGAACCGGGTCGGGCAGGGGATGGTTTTGGGTAATACCGTCCAGGCCAGCGGCGATCGCGCTCCCCAGTGCCAGATAGGGGTTAGCCGCTCCATCTACGGTCTTTAGCTCCAGGTGGGTGGGGCTGGGCTGAGCAAAATTGCTCGGCACCCGCAGCGCCGCCTCTCGGTTGTCCATACCCCAGGTGCAGTAGGCTCCGCTCCAGCAGTGGGGGCGCAGGCGACGGTAGGAGTTGGGGCTAGGCGCTGTGATGGCCACCAGCGCGGGCAGATGGTGCAGCAGCCCGGCGGCAAAAGCCTTGGCGATACCCGACAGGCCGCCCGCACCATCGGGAACCAGGTTGCGGTCGCCCTGCCAAAGGCTCAGGTGCAAATGACAGCCGCTGCCCGCCTGACCCTCAAACAGTTTTGGTGCAAAGGAGGCCAACAGTCCGTGCTGCTGGGCCACAGCCTTGACCGTTTCGCGGTAGACAATGTGCTGGTCAGCGGCGGCTAGAGCGTCGGTGTAGCGCACCGAAATTTCCTGCTGCCCCGGCCCCGACTCTGGATAGTACTGCTCCACCGCGAGTCCCTGATCGCTAAGAGCAGCGGCGATCGCCCCAATCACCTCCCCATGCACATCCATCGCCATCGTGGCGGCAAAGGGCGTGGTATCCGCAGGTAGAATTTTTTCCCCATCTTTACGCAGCAGGTAAAACTCTGGCTCAAACGCCGCCTTAATCGTCAACCCCTGGGCGGTAGCCCGCTGCACCATCCGGAGCAGAAACTGACGCGCGCACCAGGGCCAGGGCTGGCCGTCCTTGACCATGCTGCCCATCACCCGCGCTTGCCCAAGGGCATAGGGCAGGCTTTGAATCGTGCTCCAGTCAGGCACCAGCCACACCTCTCCCACCGGCCCCAAACCGCTGCCGGGAGCCACCCCATCCGCCACCACCGGAATCGCCTGCTGCGCTGCTGAAAGCCCTACGGCGCAGGCCTCGCCCCTCTCCAGCTGCCGCCCCAGGGCATCCATATGAATGGCTTTACCGCGAATGACGTTGCCGTTATCACACCACACCACCCGGACAAAGCGAGTGTTGCTCTCTTGTAAACGGGCCATTATGGCGGCTGTGTTCTCAGGCATAGCAGGCTCTGACGAGATAGGTTTGATCAGATATAGCATCGCCGTCTAGGTTAAGACCTGACAACAGCAGAATACCTGAAGTGACGGCTGCGGCGAGATAACGTCCCAACCCGGGCTGAGATACCTGTAGGCCCTCCAGTCTTACCGTCAGCCAGCGCCCTGACCAACGACGACATTCAGCTTAGCTGAGCCGTGCATTCCAAAATTAGCCGCTGGTTAACTAGCGCGTAGGGCTGCACCACCAGAGCCCGTCGAAACGCCTGAATCGCTTCCTCGTATTCTCCCAGGGCAGCATGGCACAACCCCAGCCCGTGGAGCGCACCAAAGTGGTAAGGCACCAGCTCAATCACCTGCTGGCAGTCGGCCTTGGCCTCCAGGTAGCGATGCTGCATAAAGTAGAGCACCGCTCGCCGGTTCCAGGCTTCGGCAAAGTCGGGCAGCTCGACCACCAGGGCCGATAGCAGCGCCTCTGCCGCATCGCTCTGGCCCTGGTCTATCAGGGCTTGGGCATCTTGCAGCCGCTGGTTGCCCACCGTTCCCTTTTGATAAAACCAGCGCTGCCAGAGGGCGGCAGTGGCCAACTCCCGCTGATATTCGTCATCTTGCTTCAGGCTTTGCAGCAGCACTTCTAACGTTGAGTCATCCATCATGCCTGAGCCTGGCTGTAGCGTTGCGCCTCTATTATCCAGCATTCGGCTGAAATTAGCTGCTCAAAGGCATTAGGGCCGTTTGGGCTACAGCTCAAACCCCTACGGGTAACAATAAATGAACTGTTTTTTCAAAAGTTGTGAGCTGTTCTAAGCAGATGGGCAGACTACAACTGTGCAAGACATAATCCCTACGTACTGAGACTGTTTTTACCGCTTCTTTGCAGTAGCAGCGAGGTGCATTTGAGGGAACTATACTTGCAGTTTCATTGAGCACATTAATTGTTTAAGGGTTCAAAATCATGGCTGTTGAAAAAGTAAACTCTTCCTCTAGCTTGGCTGAAGTTGTTGACCGCATTCTGGACAAAGGCATCGTTGTAGATGCTTGGGTTCGTGTTTCTCTGGTTGGTATTGAACTGCTGGCTATTGAAGCTCGTGTCGTCATTGCTTCTGTAGACACCTACCTCAAGTACGCCGAGGCCGTTGGCCTGACTGCTCAAGCTGCCGTACCCGCTGCCTAGCAAATGCAACCCTATGGGGCAGTAGAACTATAGGTCTGACCCTCGTTTAGCTGCCCCATAGATCCAATGGGTCAATATTCCGGCTGGCTGTTAATTGCAAGTTTGCCGTCGAAAAGGTTGAAGATAGCGTTCCATAGTGATGCCAAATGCTTAAGAATAATTAGATTCAAGGCCTGGTAAAACTTCTTTTTTTGACGCTATTCCTTCTCTTTTTTACTCAAAAGATTCTCCGCAATATTCAATACGTTTCATTTTCGCCCAAGGGAGAGCAGTCCTGTGACAGCACTTTATGACCAGTGGCAAGCCGCACGACAACTGCGCCAGAGCGAGGTAGTTAGTCGGCGCGACCAGGTTTTTACTGACCTGGAGCGCTGGCAGGCTGACCGGCTGGCCCACGCTGTGCAGCTGCGTCAAAACCTCGATCAGCTCATGGCCGACCTGCGCACCAACACGGCCCTGTGGCTGGCCCAAACTACCGTCGATCGCGAGGCCCAGATTTTGCCTCGGCAGCAGGCTCGCCAAGACTACATTCAGCAGCTCCAGGTCGATACAGAGGTGCTGCTAGCCCATTACCAGGCCGATCGCAAGCTGAGCGCTGCCGAAGTGCGGCAAAAGCTTGAGCACGATTGCCAGGTTCTCCAAAATACGGTGAGCGATTTGCGCTTAGAAATTGCCCAGGAGCTGCGCCGGGTGCAGCAGCAGGTGGCTGAGATTCAGGCTAAAACAGCGGTCGATCTGGCTGGCTACCGCCAGGAGCAGGCGATGGTGCGAGCCGAACTGCTGCCCCAGCTGACGGCCTACGTTGAAGATTTGCAGGTGCAGGTGCAGGTCACGCTCAAAGAGCTGACCGCAGTGCGCCAGCAGGCGGCGGTGGTTAACCAGGCCCAACGCCAGAGCGATCGCCAGGCGCTGACCGATTCTGTCGATGCCATATTTGATGAACTGGCTGACTTTCGCCATCAGCTGCAGGCCCAGCGAGCCCAGCTTTCCCACGTCGTATGGGGTGGAAAAGTAGCCGCTCAGCCTGTCGCCACGCCTGCCGCTCGGCCCGCAGTCACTCGGCCCGCAGTCACGAGGGTCACAAGCCGTCCGATCGCTTCGAGCAAACCTGCGCCTAAGGCGGTAGCGACGGCTCCGTCAAAACCTCCTGTCGCTACTGTTCCGGCTCCGGCGACCGCTCCAGCGACGGTTCCGGCGACCCCAGCTGCTCCGGCGACCGTCCGTGCGGCTGAGCGCGCTGTGCCTGTCGCTACTGTCACCGCTCCAGCGGCTCCAGCGGCGGTTTCCACCGCCCCAGTTTCAGCCCCTGCCCCCGAAACCCCTTCCCTCGAAGAGGTGGTGTACAACTACCTGCACCTAGCCCAGGGTGCCCGTCTCAGCGAAATTGAGACGGAGCTAGGCATCAACCGGTTTCAGGCGGTAGATGCGCTGCGATCGCTGGTTCAAAAAGATCTCGTGATTAAGCAAGACCGTACCTATCTCGTCCAAGAGGAAGCCGTTCTGTGAACACCGTTCTACAAGCCCGCCCCCGCAACTTCGTCTCTACCCCCACCCTGGAGCGAACCACTCTCAGAGCCCTGCGGTATTTACAATCGGGGTACTCCATCCACCTCAAAGGCCCAGCTGGCACCGGCAAAACTACCCTGGCTCTGCACCTGGCCGACCTGCTGGCCCGCCCAATCATGCTGCTGTTTGGCGATGATGAGTTCAAAACCTCAGACCTAATCGGCAACCAGTCGGGCTACACCCGCAAAAAAGTGGTCGACAACTACATTCACAGCGTTGTGAAGGTAGAAGACGAGCTGCGCCAGAACTGGACTGACTCGCGCCTCACCCTGGCCTGCCGCGAAGGCTTCACCATGGTGTACGACGAGTTCAACCGCTCGCGCCCCGAGGTCAATAACGTGCTGCTCTCGGCCCTTGAGGAAAAACTGCTGGTGCTGCCGCCCAGCAACAACCGGGCTGAGTACATTCGCGTCAGCCCTCACTTTCGCGCCATTCTCACCTCTAACCCTGAAGAGTATTGTGGCGTTCATGGCACTCAGGACGCCCTGCAAGACCGCCTGATCACCATCAACATGCCCGAGCCCGACGAACTGGCCCAGCAGCAAATTTTGGTGCAAAAAGTCGGCATTGATAGCTCTGCGGCACTACAGATTGTGCAGCTCGTCAAGGCCTTCCAGTCGTCGGCAGCGCCAGACATGGTCTCTAGCCTGCGCCCCAGCCTGATGATTGCGACCATTTGCCACGACCACGGTATTTTGCCCCTGGCCGAAAATGCCGACTTTCGCGATGTCTGCGGCGATATTTTGCTGGCCCGCTCTAAAGAATCCACGCCCGAGGCGACTCGCCACCTGTGGAATTTGTTTAACCGCTTCGTAGTATCCCAGGCCACCCTGGTCAACGACCTCACCCTCAAGCCCGAGACTCAGCCTGCGGCTCGTCTGCACGGTGAAGAAGAGGAAGATTCGGTGCCCGTGCCCCTGGAGGTGCCCCGTTTGGATGACGTTACCGAAGCCATCCTGGAAGATGCCCCGGCAGCTGAACCGGACGCTGTACCTGCTAATTTATTGGAGCCCGAGGCGATCGCCCTCGACGAGGCAACAATCGACGCTCCAGAAGCTGAACCTCAGCCTGATACCCAGGTAGAAGCCAGCCCTAAGGTGGACAGCCCCAGCGACGACATTGAAACCCGTATTTTTGATTTCCTCGATGCTACAGGTACGGTGTCCCTGGTCAAAATTGAGGCTGCCCTGGGGCTAAACCGCTTTCAGGTGGTCAACGCCCTCAAATCCATGCTCGATCAAGGTCTGGTAGAAAAGCAGGAAACCGACGGCCAGCTACAGGGCTATCAACTAAGTTCTCACTGGAGATAATTGACTGTGTCTACTTCCACCGCCCCCGCCCCCACCCGTCCCCCAATGGGTCGAAGTATGGCTACCGCTACCCAGGGATCATCCCTGGTGGATGTGATTGAGCGAGTGCTCGACAAGGGTATCGTGATCGCTGGCGATATCTCAGTTTCGGTTGGGTCTACCGAACTGCTGAGCATTCGCATTCGCCTGATCATTTCATCGGTCGATAAGGCCCGCGAAATCGGCATCAACTGGTGGGAAAGCGATCCCTACCTGAGCAGCCGCACCAACGAGCTGCTAGAGGCCAATCAACAGCTTCAAACTCGGCTTGAGAGTCTAGAGGCTGAACTAAAAACTCTGCGCCCCGCTGAATCCGTTAGCTAGGCCATCGCCAGGTCAATCCGGCATCTTTCAAATTAGGCTAAAACCTCGGGTTTCATTGGAACTCGGGGCTTTGCCATTCACTCTGCACGCTATGAGAACCGCTATGTTGACGCTCCGCACCCTACGTCAGATTGCCACCAGCCGCACGATTGCCAGCTTTCGCTCGGCCCCCAGCCGTAGTCAGGGCAATCACCCTCGCTGGGCTGACCAAGGGCGCATGGGTCACCACCAGAGCCGTGCCCAGGCCGAAGAAGCCCGCCGCCAGTGGCTTCAGCAGCAGTGGAGAAATCGCCCCTAGCCCCCTTAACCGCCAGAATTGCCAGCCCAAAAATGCAAGCTCTGAGATGCACTAGACTGTGGCTATGACCCCCGAAAACGTCGAGCCAGACCTATTGCCCAGCCTGGCGCTACAGCCCCCCGCCAAAACCGACGCGGGCCTAGCGCCCCTGCTGCTCACTGTGATTGAGCTGGTGCGTCAGCTCATGGAGGCCCAGGTTATTCGCCGCATGGAATCGGGCGATCTCGGGGATGAGGATCTGGAACGAGCGGCTGACAGCCTGCGCAAGCTGGAAGAGCAGGTTGTGAATATGTGCGAAATCTTTGATGTTGACCCCGCCGATCTCAATATCGACCTGGGAGAAATTGGCACGCTGTTGCCTAAGGAAGGCAGCTACTACCCTGGGGCCAAAAACCAGAATCCCACCATTCTAGAGCTGCTCGATCGCCTGCTAGATACAGGGGTCGTCGTTGAAGGCGATGTTGACCTGGGCCTGGCACAGCTCAACCTCATTCATGCCAAGCTGCGGCTGGTGCTGACGTCAAAGCCGATCTAATCCTAATCGTTCATACCGCTAGTGCAGCACCCCCAACAATCAAAACAGCCATAGCCGTTCCCATCGACTCCGCTCAGGGAGCGGCTATTTTTTAAGCAAATTCGCAGGCGGCTCTGCTAACCCTGCCACTGCCACAGCTTGATGGTTTTGTCGGCGCTGGCGCTGGCCATCAGCTTGCCATTGGTTTGTACGGCCACCTGATGCACTGGGTTGATGTGAGCCCACAGGGTCTCTTTTAGCGTGCCGCTTTGGCTGCTCCACAGCCGCAGGGTGCCGTCGCTGCTGCCGCTGACCAGCCGCTTGCCGTCGGGGAAAAAGGCCACCGTGTTCACCTCCTGGGTGTGTCCCTGTAGGGTGTGCAGCAGGGCTCCGGTCGCGACATTCCACAGGCGCACCGTGCGGTCTTTGCTGGCGCTGGCGATGATGCCACCATCGGGGCTGACCGCCACCTGATTAACGGTATTAGTGTGGCCCGAAAAGACTTTTAACGCCTGTGCTGTTTGGGCATTCCACAGCCGTACGGTATTGTCGAAACCGCCGCTAACCAGGCGCTGGTCGGCATCGGTTAGGGCTACGGTTTTGAGCATTCCCGCCGAGCCGGGCAGGGTTTTGATCAAAGTGCCCTGGCTCAGGCTCCACAGCTTGAGGGTGCCGTCTTCGCTGGCGCTGGATAGCAGATTACTGCTGCCGATCGCGATCGCGGTGACATCCCGCAGATGTCCCTTAAGTATGTGCCGCAGGGTACCATCGCCCAGGCTCCAGACTTTGATGGTGGCATCGTCGCCACAGCTCACCAGCAGCTGACCACGCCTGTCGATCGCGACATCGTTTACCCCTCGGGCATGGCCTTTGAGCGAGTGCAGCAAATCTCCCGACTGCCAATTCCAAATGCGCAGTGTGTCGTCGAGGCTGCCGCTGACCAGCACAGACTGCTGAGCGCTAAAGGCGACAGTCGTTACCCATGATTGGTGGCCTGCGAGAGTCTGCACCAGCTGCCAGCCCCCACCTGTGGCAGGCCCCGAGCTAGGCACTCCAGAATTAGGCGTACCAGAATTAGGTGATCTAGAACTGCTGGGTTGAGTGCTAGACGTACCAGAATTAGGAGTGGCTGCCGGGGAACTGGAAGACGGTTTGCTTACCTGCGGGCTGGAAGGGGTTTGGCTCACCGGACGGCTCGGCACAGAGTCTAAAACCGGTTTGGAGGCTGGCTCTGAACCGGATTGTGAGATCGGTTTTGACGTTGGCCCTGCTCTCTCCGCAGGTGGCGGCAGCGATGTAATGGGCATGGCCAAGCCAGCGGATTGCCCTGGCCCGCTCAGAGGCGGGCGATCTAGCCCCGCAAACAGGCTCGAACCTGACTGGTTTGAAACCCAGCCCGGCACGGTGCCCTCCAGTTTGGGCAGCCGTTGCAGGTCATCCAGCACGTCCTGGGCGGTTTGGTAGCGCTCGCTGACCAAATCTTTAGTCATGCAGTTGAGCACGGCGGCCAGACCGGGGTTAATGGTGCGTCCCTGGTGTTGCAGGTACTCTTGCCACAGCCAGCGACCTTCCTGGGGGCTGTAGAGGTCTTCGGGCTTGCAGCCGGTTAGCAGATGAAGGCAGGTGGCTCCCAGACTGTAGAGATCGCTGGAGGGGTAAGCCTGACCACTGCGCAGCTGTTCGATGGGGGCGTAGCCCTCGGTGCCAATGCGAGTACCTGGCTCGTAGCGAATGGCTTCGCTAAACTGCTTGGCCACGCCAAAGTCAATTAGCACGGGCTTTTGGTCAACCTTGCGGCGAATGATGTTGGAGGGCGTAATGTCGCGGTGAATGACGCCGTGCTGGTGAATAAAGTGCAGCACCGGCAGCAAATCTTCGAGCAGCTGGCGCAGGCTGCTTTCGCTGTAGGCGGCCTGGACCGCAATTTCCTGGTGCAGCGTGCGGCCCTGCACCATCTGCTGCACCAGGTACAGGTACTTGTTTTGCTCAAAGTAGGCCAGCAGGGTGGGAATTTGGGGGTGCTCCCCCAGCTCGTGCAGTCGCACGGCTTCTTGCTCAAACAGCTGCACGGCTTTTAGAAATGACTTGGTGCCCTGGGTTTGAGGCGCAAACTGCTTGATCACGCAGCGGCTGTTGAGGCGATCGGCGTCGAGAGCAAAGTAGGTGCGCCCAAACCCTCCCCGCCCGATCAGCTTTAGCGGGCGATAGCGGCCCCTCAGCCGGTGCTCTAGGGGGGTGCCGCAGGTGGGACAAACCGCAGCCAGGGTCGCGTGATTGGGCTGGGTACAGTGGGGATTGAGACAGCAGATCATCACAACGGTAAACCCAGGGATGCAGAGGCATAGTTTTTGCTTATGCTTACTTCCATTTAACCTGCAATCGGACGGAGAAGGGGGATTTTGCTGCTGCGTTGACAACGCTATATTTCGTAACATTTAGGGCGATCGCGCCAATCCGCCCAAACCCTTGCGGTATCGTGAAGAACAGTCGTTAATTGAGCAATGCGCTGCCGCCCCTATGACCCTGGCCCAGCCTCCCCACAACAAAGCCAAAGCCCTGCGCCCAGGAGCCACTCGCCCGGCCAAAGAACTCTGTAGCGAGTGCGGCTTTTGCGATACCTACTACATCCACTACGTCAAAGAGGCCTGTGCCTTTCTCAATCAGCAGTTTCCGACCCTGGAGCAGCAGAGCCACGGGCGCAGCCGCGATCTGGAAACCGACGATGAGGTTTACTTCGGCGTTCACCAGGACATGATGGCTGCCCGCAAGCAGCAGCCCATTGAGGGAGCCCAGTGGACGGGCATTGTCAGCACGATCGCGATCGAAATGCTGACCCGGGGCCTAGTTGAAGGGGTGGTGTGCGTGCAAAATACCGAGAGCGATCGCTTTCAGCCCCAGCCCATTCTCGCTACTACCCCTGAGGAAATTCTGGCGGCGCGGGTTAACAAGCCCACGCTGTCGCCCAACCTGTCGGTGCTGGAGCAAGTTGAGCAGTCGGGCATGAAGCGGCTGCTGGTAATTGGCGTCGGTTGCCAAATTCAGGCGCTGCGGGCGATCGAAAAGCAGCTGGGCCTGGAGCAGCTCTACGTGCTGGGTACCCCTTGCGTCGACAACGTCAGCCGGGCAGGCCTGCAAAAATTTCTCGAAACCACCAGCCGCTCGCCCGATACGGTAGTCCACTACGAGTTTATGCAGGACTTTCGGGTGCATTTCAAACACTCAGACGGCTCCACCGAAACGGTGCCTTTCTTTGGCCTCAAGACCAACCAGCTCAAGGATGTGTTTGCCCCCTCTTGCATGAGCTGTTTTGACTACGTGAATGGGCTGGCCGACCTGGTGGTGGGCTATATGGGGGCTCCCTTTGGCTGGCAGTGGATCGTGGTGCGCAACGATCGCGGCCAAACCATGCTCGATACTGTGATGGATCAGCTCGATACCCAGCCGGTGATGTCGCAGGGCGATCGCAAGGCCGCCGTGCAGCAGAGTATTCCCGCCTACGACAAGGCCGTGACTCTGCCCATGTGGGCGGCCAAGCTAATGGGTGTGGTGATCGAGCGCATCGGCCCCAAGGGGCTAGAGTACGCCCGCTTTTCCATCGATTCCCACTTCACCCGCAACTACCTGTACGTCAAGCGCAACTACCCGCAAAAGCTGGCCGCCCACGTGCCAGAGTTTGCCAAGCGCATCGTCAGTCAGTACAAGCTGCCTGATTAGGGACGACAAGAAAATGGATGCTGCGATCGCAGCGTCCCCCAGCTTGAACCCTATATAATGAGGGCCAAACATTCTCCCCGCCCCCATGACCAAATTTGATGCGGTTCAGCTTACAGAGGTCTCCGTAAATTTGCCCTGGGGTATTGGCGGGGCCAAGTGGAAGCCCGATACCACCGAGCGCGCTGCCGCCTGGGAGCTTTACATTGAGCTGGTCACTCGCGTTGCCGTGCAGCCCCTCGACGCCGATGCCGGTTTGGTAAGGGAAGCGCTCAACTCGCTCTACAGCCTGTTTGGCTCTACCCGAGAGATTTTGCGCACCGCTGGCCCCAAAGTGGGAGCCTCTAAAGAGTCGGTGGGGGGCATTGCGATCGCTGTCCTCAACAACGGCCTGCGCCCCTTCATGTCTAAGTGGCACCCGATTTTGCAGGAGTGGGAAGCCCAAAGGCCCCAGGGTGTCAGCGCCGTTGCCCATGAAAAGGGATGGGAGCTAGAGCCCACCCTGCGCCAAGAACTCAGTCAACTCAGAAAGGGCCTAGAAGCCTACGCCCATGCACTGGCCGATATTGCTGGCGTAGAGCACTAGCGATCTCAGTATCTAGCCTGTACGAGCATAAAAAAGTTACTCAATTTCGATTAAGTATCGAGAAAATACTCAGTACAGACTGTGAAGTTCTCAATAAGATAGAAGCCTGAGGTGCACACCCCCTAGGCTTATTCTTTCTCCTTCAGCCCTCTTGGAGTGAGGTTAAAACGATAACCAGCGATCGCAGGGGTAAGTCAAGCGACTTTACAACTCTGATCGCTCCGTTACAATAGCTGGGTATTTTAGTCAGTAAACGCCTGTCGCTTCCGTAGAAGTGCCCATGACGTTTGCTGGCCTTTATATCGGCTAGTGGAGTACCCTCGTTTCCCTCTCTTGTCCAGTTGTCCTCACCGGGCAATGGCTAATCGTTTTAGGTCTACTTTGCTGTTGCTGTAAGGCTAATGCCTCCCATTTGGGCCTTACCCGCGCGAGTTATCGGTTTTGTTGTTTGGCACGTTGGTCTTAGAAACATGAGTCGTCATCTACTACGACAAGCTTTGCGGCTTCCTCAAGCAGCAGTTAAGCGATTGGTTACCGGGCTGCTACAACTTGTGCTTTTAGCCAACCGACCGGCCCGCTTAGCCCGGTCGGGTTTTGTCTTGCCGACTACGGTGCTACTGGTGCTGATGGTGGTACTCACCGCTACTGCGCTCACCTATCGCTCCTTTACCCGTAGCGATATGGCCATCTCCCAGCGCGAGCAGCAGGTTATCTCTAACGCGGCAACGCCTGCTGTCGACCGAGCTAAGGCCAAAATTGAGTTTTTGTTCCAAACCGATAACCGCTTTCCCAGTGGGGTGCCTGCCAGCGACATTCTGGCTGACCTCATGCTTATTACCAACACCTATGCGGGTTATACAGGCCGAGTTACGCGCCTGCCAGGTGCCAATGACCCCTACACCCTGCCCGATGAAACCCGGGTTGATATCAACGGCGATGGCGAGCTAGACAACGCCTGGTCGTTCAACATTGACCTCAATGGCGATGGTACGGTCGCCAGCAACGAGTTAGTTGTCTACTCCATTCTGGTCGACGAAGCGGGGCCAAAAGCCGCTACTACCGTTCGTGTGGATGGCCCCGTAAACCAGGCCAAGGCCGATGCCCTGGTAACCCGCACCGGGCCGCTGGCTACTACCGAAGCTAGCGCGGCCTGCGCGGGTGCGCTGGCAGAAGGCGGCTGGCAGGTCGTGCAGCAGGGCAACAACTCTACCCTACAAAAGAACTTTCAGGTCAACGCCTTTGTCGCCAACCTCAACGACGCCAACCGCACCTTTGAAACTCTAGAGTTTCAGCAGTCTCGCACTGCCGCCCGGGCCAACAAGTGGGGAGCCTGGTTCCGCTACGACCTAGATGTTTCCCCTGGTCCAGAATTTAACTGGAACGGGGCCATGCACACCGATGGCAACTTCTTTACCTTTGCCGGCAGCGGTACTGGTGCGGGGGATGGCTACAGATCGCACATGATCAGTTCCCACAATTCCTGCCTTTACAGCCAGGAAGCCTCTGAGATTTCACTGTCTGAGGTTGACCTCAACGGCGACGATAGAGGTGTACCAGGTACCGTCGTCAACGGTCAGCAAGAGTTTCAGGGACAGGCCGTTAGAGGCACCATGCGGTTTGACAACACCACCAGTGGCAGCCCTTCTATCATCCACGTCTGGAACGGCGCTGGGGTGGCCGCCAAAATTGACCTTACCCTCGGCAATAACAACGACTCTGTCAGAACGAGTGGCTCAGATAACAACGTGCGGCCTTCGGATGTTGCCATGAACCCGCTGGCCCTGTTTACGCGAGATGTCACTGAGCACATCAACCCGTCTGCTTGGCAGCGTGACCCCAACTGGGATGCAAACAATGCAAACGGCTTCAAAACTCGGGAACGCATTATCAATGATCAGGTAGCGCGCCCCTTTGTGGACGACTTCTACCGAGCCGACAACCGCTGGGGGCCAAAACCCCGCTACGACAGCCGCGACACCACCCTAGACGTCACCAATAATGCGGCTACTATTGGCGATCGCATTACCGGTCTGGGGCGACTCACCGATACCGACAATGGCCTCGACGGCTACTGGGAGCGCCAGGCCATTAAAACTGGTATGCGACTAATTGTGGGCCAGCGTCTAGAGCTTGGCAACGCCAACGTCTGGAATTCTAGCCCTGTGGGTGCTGCCCTCACGGCTGATAACGGGGCCGACCCTCTCTACCCCGCAAAAGTGAGACCCGCCGCCGATAACCGGTTTGGTCTATCCCACGAGTACCTTCAGCGCAAAGCTCTGCGCGACAATCTGGCTGCTGTACAAGGCATGGTGGTTTACCACTACCAAATCAACGATGGCACCTTTCCCGCGGCCTGTGTTGCCTCAACGGCGCACCCTGGCACAGCTCAGACCATTCTCAACAGCCGCACCTTTGCCAACTACCCCACCGCTACCACACGCCTGCGAGCCGATTTCTTAACCGGTACGGGTACCAACGGCTGGGAGTTTAAGTTCCCTGAAGCCTACAACACCGAAAGCGAATTCGCTGGGGCTATTGCCTCTGGCGAACCTCTGGGCAACGCCCTCAGAAACCTGGCTTATTTCGCGGGCGACCCCAAGGGCGGTGCTCCCTCGTTTAAGCCAGTGCAGGATGTAGCTGGTGCCGTTGGTTCTGAGGTGCATCCGGCCCCCTATCTCAACATGTGGGGCGACTTCTCCCCGCTGCGCCGCGTCTTTGCTGAATATCTCGATGCGTCTCCAGCCGTTACCTATGCCAACCTTAGCCCCGCTGATAAAGCGACTCTGCACAGCGCCGCCTGCACCGTCAGCTTGCTGGCCTACAACATCCAGAGCGACATTCTAGAAGCGCGCGCCCTGGCAGACAATCCTGGCTTTAACTTCCAAAATATTGGTTCCAACATGCGCAACGCGGTGATGCGCATCAGCAATTACATGTCGTCTACCTCTAACGACCCTTTAATTAGGGCAGGTTTAAGGGTTTCTGAGCTGTTTGCCATTTTGGGCAAAAGCAGGCCTTGGGTAGATAACAACATCGACAATGCCGCTTGTGAAACTGGCTTTACCGATGCCGCAGGCTATCAAAGAGAGTGTGATTTTGGCGAATACTTCGCCGAGTACACCCGCGAAGACTGGATTAAAATTCTCAGCAGCGATGCTACCACCGCCACCCCTGCTGAAGTCACGTTAATTGCTAATTTCGCTGAAAAGATTGATTTTCTCACTAGCACTATTCGCGATCGCGAACTTGGCTTTAGACAAGGATTGCCAGCGACCTCCCTTAGTCCTTCAACTGCTCCAGGAAATTTTGTAAACTGGGATGGTACAACTGGCTACACAGCCCCCATTCAACTTCCCAACTACGACGCCAAATTTAAACTGCGGTGCGACCCCAACTTCTATAGCAAAACAGTTGCTGGGGGATCTGGAGGAGGAGATGACGTCGCGGTCTTTGGTTACATTGGCTGTAGCCAATCTACAGTCATGGCTGTTCGCCATCCGTCGCTGTACTACCTGTTTCCCTTGGTCAACCACGACCTCGATGGCGATGGCCGCACCCAGCAACCCGATGGCACTGTTTTCCCTATCCCCCAGGGTGCTGAGGAGTACATCACTAACCCGTATGTAAGGGCAGTTAATCCTCCTGGCTCCACCACCGTTATTTTCCGCCGAGTAGGCTCTGGCACTGACCCCGTCGCAGATGTCGACAACCTTGCAGCGGTGCCCGCCTCGGCTACTGCTAGCACCTGGACTATACCTGCTGCCAGTACTACTGGGGCACCCACAACCGCCAACATCAGCGATCAGGCTCAAGCCTTCAAAATTCTTGGCCCTAGTGGCGCGGTCATTCGGGTTCCCTTCCTAGATAAAGGTGTCTACAACGGTCGCGAGCAGTTGAATGCTCGGGTGCTCGACATTGACATTGAAGCGCTTACCAGGCGTACTACTTCTGGTGGCGACTTCTGGCTCTCGGCCAACCCAGACAATAGGGGTGAGGGCGTGGTCTTTGCCTTTAGAGAAGACGCCGTGCGAGAAGACGAAATTACGCGGCCTAAGAACGCGACTGCCACCGTCACTGCTGCCTATTGCCAAAACCAAGACGGCTCTGGTCCCGTACGATTCAATATCGAAACCCAACAAACCTGCCACATGCGGGTTGAGCCTGGTACAACTCCTGTCTTTCAGGATCCTCCTTTAACGACAGAATTAATTAGTCTCAAACCTGTAGACTTTTTTGCCGACCCAGAACGCCGAGCGCATGGCTTTAGGCTCCGCACCTTTAGCGGCAACCCAGCCGACTTTAGCGGCACTGCCTTTGCTCGCCGGGTAGGGATGACCTTTGTCACCGACAACAGCGTCTACATTCAGGGCGATTTCAACCCCCACAGCACCACTGGAGGAGTTGACAACATCATTGAGGAGTTTACGGATACCCTCTACGACAAGACCCCTGCCGCCGCTTTTGGCCTGCCCTTCTACAACAATCGAACTGCTAACGAGCTCAATACCGGCACCTTTGCCACACTGACCTCAGACCACTGGCGACCCGTAGAGATTTTGGCCGATGCCATTACCGTTCTCTCGGGCAGCTTTAAAGACGGTGCTGTAGAAGACACCTTTACCAAAGCTAGGCCTGCAAGCGCAGGGGGTGCTAATTCGTCTTACATGAACCAAAATCGCCCTACCCTGACGGCTGACCAAACGAACTGGGTGCGTGAGAGTGCAGCTACAGGCGCTCCGGTGTGGGTTGACCGCAACGGCACCTACTACCGCAGCAACATGACGACTGGTTCACCAATCCAGCCTTTCTATAGTGTGTACAACAGCAATAGTGATTGGACTAATTTCTCTACAGCAACCTCTGAGAGACATCGAAACACACAGCGCGCTACCGAAACCTTTGTCAACGGCACCTTTGTTAGTGGCTTAGTCCCTCAAAGACCCCAGCAGGGCTACGGTGGCCTTCACAACTTCTTACGCTTTTTGGAGGATTGGAATGACAATGTTGAGCTACACATTGCCGGGTCGTTGATTCAACTCAACTTTTCGACCAATGCTACTGGCCCCTTCGAGCATGACCTCTGGCACCCAAGTGCCGCTCTGCCTCCCACCGACGAGGCATTGGGCTATTACAAGCCTCCTAGCCGTCGCTGGGGTTACGATGTGGCGCTGCTCTATGTGCCTCCTGCCCCAGCTGCCCGTCGCTTTGTCAGCATTGGCACCCCCCGCAGTGAGTACTACCGCGAGCTGCCCGCCGACGATCCTTACATCGTCAATCTGCGCTGCGCAAGGAATGCCGCTGGTGCAAGGTTGATGCCCAATCTCTGTACAAGAGCCTAATTAACCACTGCCCTCGCACTGTCATACCGGGAGACCGCACGATGATTAACCGTCTCAAACGCTACTACCAGGCTGGGGGGTGCTCCCCAGCCCAGGGGCAGCAGGGCCTTACCCTGATTGAATGTCTAGTCGCCATTATTATTGTGGGTCTGGTTAGCAGCGCCATTGCCCCCGCCCTGGTTATTTCGGTAGCCACTCGGGTACAAAGCCAAAAGGCCGAGCAGGCCCTAGAGCTGGCTCAGTCTGAAATTGACCGGGTGCGCCTACTCGTCGAGCGGTCTGAGGCCAACACCTTTAACCTGCCTCCCTCAGCACCTATTACAGGCACCAACCCAGATACTAGGGTGGCTGAGGTCGCAGGTCCAGCTTACGGTGCCCCTGTAGCTGCACCCACGACGGCCTTTCAAACTCGCACCGCAAACCTCAATGGCAACCAGTTTGCGGTGCAGGTCTACCGGACGCCGGGCAGGTTTGTAGGCAGTGTGCCCGTTACCTTTGGCATGGGCGTGCGCGTGTATGACTACGATGCCGTCCTAAACGGCACCGGTAACTTAGACAAAAACCCCGCTGCTTTACGTATGGTCAACGGTGTAGGGCAGCGGGGCCGACGCCCCCTAGTTGCGCTCTACACAAATGTCACGGTAGGTGAGGGGGGTACGTCTCTCTGCCAGTACATTCAGCATATCAATGCCACAGCTTCGGTACCTACCGGCTGTAACTAGCTGCAACGAATCGTGCGATCTACAATCGTCTCTTGAGGGTGACACCCTATGGCTAAAGAAGCCGCTATGAACTCAATGCTTGCTTGGCTACTACGGGCTAAACGAACCGGGCAGCGTGGCTTTACCCTGGTTGAACTGCTGGTTGCGATCGTAGTGGGGTCGCTCATTGTTGGCACTATGCTCTTTCTGGTGGTTGAGCTGCTAAAAATCAACCGCCGAGAAGAAGTCCTCACTCAAACTCAGCAAGATATGCGTCGCGCGATCGACTACATTACCCGCGACGCTGGTGAAGCTGTCTATATCTACTCAAGCCCTGCTGCGGTTATTGGCCAGTTAGGGACTAACTTTCCCAGAGCTACTGAAGTGCCAGTGCTGGCCTTTTGGCGGCTAGACCCGCTAGACCCCAACAATGCAAACGTGAGAGCTTTTTTTAATAGCAGCTGTTCTACGGCTTTTGCGAGCAGACTGAGTGAATGCAACACATTGAAGCTTCGTCAGAGCTACTACACCCTGGTAATCTATGCTCAGCAACAAAATACCGGCAACGACATTTGGGGTGGCAAATCTAGAATTGTGCGCTACGAGCTACCTAAATACACTGCAATTGGGGCAACTAGCCTACCCATCACACCCGGCTATGCAGAACCGACAGGAAGCACTAATAATTTTCAAAACTGGACTAAGGGAACAGGGACTCCCGAAGGCAACCGGTCGGTACTTACCGACTTTGTCGATAATAGCGACCCAGGGGCAACCACGACTGGCCTCTGTCCAGTCGGCTATCTGCAAACTCCAGCTAATGCCAACAACTTTTATGCCTGCGTACTGCAAGATACTACGCAAGCTAACCCTGACGATGCCAGTTTAACTGTGGGCAGCAACCAAACGCTAATTGTGTTTTTGCGGGGCAATGCTGATACTGAGAATCCTGCTCTTGGTACCTTTTCACAAGCTGGCAGATTGCCCACGCTGAGGTCTGAGGTGTTGATTCGGGGTGTGCTAGACAAGCAGCCTGGGCTGTAGCCGCTTGGGTGCGTTTTGAGGTTAGTTCAAATTGAGTTGTTTTACTTTGGTGCCTGCTATGAAACGCCTGAGCACGTCGGCTAAACAGTCTGAAGCAGGGTTTACCCTAATCGAGCTGCTGGTAGTGGTGGTGATCGCTGCGGTCTTAGCTGCGATCGCAGCGCCGAGTTGGTTTGCCTTTTCCAGCCGTCAGCGGGCGATCGCCGTACGCAGCGACGTTATTCAAGCCGTTAAAAACGCCCAGCAAGATGCTATCCAACTGCGACAGGCTAGACAGATAGAGGTTGTTACAACTCCGGGTACCCCACCCACCCTCAGAATTGGCTCGTTAGATTTTAGTAGCGGCAGCTCGGTATTTAACGGTAGGGAGCAGGTGCTCGGGGGAGAAGCTAGCCGAACAGGGCAAATTACGCTGAGCGCATATACGGTACTGCCAAACGGTACCAAAAACACGGCGGTAAACAGTATCGCCTTCAACCACCAGGGCTTACCTACCGATAGAACTAGGCTCCCCTTTGTAATTACTATTAGTGGCGGCCCAGGCACAATTCAGCAGTGTGTAATTGTGGCTAATCTGCTGGGCAGTCTCAAAACCGCCAACAATACCGAGTGCGACAACCCCAGAGTTGGCCTTAACTAGCTGAGACTAAACTGTTGCATACGCAGGCAAATTCTCAAGCAGTGAAACTCGCGGCGCTGCGGCTGCCCACTCTCGCCTGGCCCCCATTTTGTGATAAAAACAATGGGCACGTTTTGCTGAGCGAGGTGACCCTATGAGCGCATCATCCCCATCTTTAGAGGGCCAGGTTGCTGTCGTTACGGGGGCGTCACGCGGCATCGGTCGAGCGGTGGCAATAGCGCTTGCTGCTGCTGGTGCTCAAGTCGTTGTCAATTATGCCCGCTCTAGCGCTGCTGCCGATGAGGTGGTGGCCGAAATAGCGAAGGGTGGTGGCAGTGCTGTAGCGATTCAAGCCGATGTCTCCAAGGCAGATCAGGTGGATGCGCTGATCGCTGGTACCCTGGAGAAATTCGGCCGGGTCGATATTTTAGTCAACAATGCCGGCATTACCCGCGATACGTTGCTGCTGCGCATGAAGCCCGAAGACTGGCAGGCCGTGATTGACCTCAACCTGACTGGTGTGTTTTTGTGTACCCGCGCTGTAGCCAAAATTATGCTGAAGCAGCGATCGGGCCGCATTATTAATATCGCATCGGTAGCCGGGCAGATGGGTAACCCTGGGCAGGCTAACTACAGCGCCGCTAAGGCTGGAGTGATCGGCTTTACTAAAACTGTGGCTAAAGAACTGGCCAGTCGGGGGGTAACGGCCAATGCGGTTGCTCCCGGTTTCATTGAAACCGATATGACCGGCGAGCTCAACAACACCGAAGACATTCTCAAGTTCATTCCCCTAGGGCGGTTTGGCCAGCCTGAAGATATTGCCGGTATGGTGCGATTTCTGGCGGCAGATCCGGCGGCGGCCTACATCACTGGGCAGGTCTTTAACGTCGATGGCGGCATGGTGATGGCTTAGCGATGCTTTAAGAAACTGGGTTTCTGGGTCAGCGGCGCTATTGGCCGGTAACAGCAAGAGTAGAAATCCGGTTTTTCCTACGCGCGGTTGACGGTGCGCAGCAGCCAGAGCGTGGCAGCCAGCGACACAAAGTGGGCCAGCAGCGTGTTGGTGTTGGCCTGCACGACAAAAATATCGAACGCTTCGACGTACTGCCCTACGTTGCCGGGCACAAACACTGTACCCCCTTGAGGCTGAGCCAGAGCCTTGCCCAACAGTGACCCAATCAGCGCCTGGCTACCAAACAGGGTTACCAACATGCCTGCCATGCTGATGACGGTGCCTAGCCGTAGGGTCTGGAGGGCATCTTTGGGGCTGGGGCGCTTGGCGGTGTCACGGCTGCGCAGCCGCCGCCCTAAGCGAGTGTAGCGAAAGGCCCAAAAGGCGCTGAGATAAACCGCTACCAGGCCGAGGGCCGCTAACAGTAGCCCGACGCCAGTGCCAGGGTTACTGTTTTGGCCCGATCGCGCCCCCAAATTTACCAGGGCAAACATCAACACCAGGCTAGAGATGGCGGCCAGCACCACTTGCGTCCAAAAGCTGATCCAGCCTACCAGGCGAAAGGAGCCTGAGATGCGCCGCACGGCGGGAGGTAGGGTGTAGTCGAAGTCTGTAGTCATACCTGTGATCTTAGCCTGGGCAGGGGCTTCTGAATGATACATTTGGGTAAAGCGTCGGGGGTTTTAGGGCATGACAGAGGCGATTGATCAGGCTAAGACCCGAATGCAGGAACTGTGCGATCGCTGGGGCGGGCAGGTAGACTACCTGGCGATTCGCCTGGAGCAGTCAGAGGGCACCGATATTTTTTTGCGGGGCGGGCAGGCCGAGACCCTCAGCGAGGCGATCGCGATCGGTGGTCATGTGCGAGCCTGCTATAGAGGCGGCTGGGGCTTTGCCAGCTTTAACGACCTAGAGAGTTTGGCTCCCTGCGTGGAGGCGGCTGTAGCAGCCGCTCGTCTGGTCGGCCATGATGAAACCCTGCTGGCTCCCATTGACCCCGTGCAAGTTGCCCGTCGCCTACCCCTGACGGGTAGTGACCCACGCTTTATTCCGTTAGCCCGCAAAAAAGCACTGTGTAGCCACTACGCTGACCTACTCCAGAGCGTAGATAATCGCATTGCTACCACCTCCGTACGCTACACCGATGTCGCACAACGGGTGCTGCTAGCCACCTCCGAAGGTACGTTGATCGATCAGGCCTGGTCAGATATGGAAATGCGGTTTGCCGCTACCGCCCGCGATGGCGATACCGTACAAACCGGGCGCGAAACGACTGGCTCACGCAAAGCCTACGAGGACCTGGAGAATTTGGATACCCAGGTAATGGGAGCGGCTCAGCGGGCTGTGGCGGCGCTGGAGCTGCCCCCGGTGCGGGGAGCGGCCTATGACGTGGTGATTGACCCCATTTTGTCTGGGCTGTTTGTGCACGAGGCCTTTGGTCACCTTTCGGAGGCCGATATGGCCTACGAGAACCCCGACCTACTGGAATCGATGAGTATGGGACGCCGATTTGGCCCCAGCGGTCTGCAAATTTTCGACGGGGCAGCCCCAGAGGGCCATCGCGGCAGCTATTTTTACGACGACGAAGGCACCCCTGCTACCACCACCCAGCTGATTCAGGATGGGGTGCTGGTGGGTCGGCTGCACTCTCGCGAGACGGCAGGTAAGCTGGGCGAGCAGCCCACCGGCAACGCCCGCTGCCTCAACTATCACTACTCGCCCCTGGTGCGCATGACCAACACCTGGATTGAGCGCGGCACCACTCCGGTTAATGATCTATTGGCTGATATCAAAGAAGGGGTTTATGCCCGCAACTGGCTAGAGGGCATGACCAACGGCGAAATGTTTACCTTTACGGCTGGGGAAGCCTGGATGATTCGCAATGGGCAGCTTGCCGAGCCCGTGCGCGATGTCACTCTGTCGGGCAACGTGTTTCGCACTCTGGCCGATATCGAGGCGATCGGTGACGACTTTTACTGGGATGAATCGGGCGGCTGCGGCAAGGGTGGGCAAAATGGGCTGCCGGTAGGCTGTGGCGGCCCCAGCCTGCGGATTCGCAACGTGGTTGTAGGGGGCGAAGCCGAAGACTGGTATGAGTAACGGCTCGGTTAACCAGGGCCGCATTTTGCGCAACCTGATGCGCCTGATGGATGTCACCTGCGGCCACAGTCTTTACGAGGTGCTGCCTCGAGGGGTGCAGGTGTGGCTGCCAGAGCGGAGTAAAGGCATCTACCCTGATTTGATAGTAGTGGCGGGAGAGCCGCTGCTGCACAACGGCCAGGACGATCGCGTGCTCAACCCCTGCGTCATGTTTGAGATTCTGGCCAATCCTACCCCTGGCTACGGTCCAGAGGCGACTACGCTGCCCGAGCGGGAAAGTATTTTTCGCTACTGCCGAGCTATTCCCTACCTACAGGCCTATGTATTCGTGCACCAGACTGAGCCGCGGGTTGAGCAATTTTATCGAGCCGAGGAACACCTGTGGGGCATGACGGCGCAGACTGGTCTTGACTCGGTGGTGGAGTTGGCGATTACCGATGCTCGCCTGCCGATGATGGATATCTACGAGCGGGTAGACTTTAGCCTGCTGGCTTAGGGAGTGACGAGAAAATTCCCACTCTTTCGCATCTAGATTGCATAGAAAGCGATTCTAAGGACGCTTGGGTTGTCCCTGCTAGGGCTCAAAGCTGGTGGGTTTGACCTGGTGGTCAATTTAAACTGGCCTACATTGTAGCGATGACGATTATTTCTGTAAATCGCGAAAACCTGTAGGAAGGCATTTTGCCTACACCGATCAGATGCCCGTCCTACCTGTATAAATCAATCCTGATTGCTACATTTTGGCTTTATTTTTCTAATCGGTAGATACATGTAACTGCGATCATGGCAAGAAAAACACAGCCAAACATGGCACTAACAATATTAGAGGCAACTGCTGGAAAAGCGAAAGCTAAAACAGTAAATACAAAACAGGCTATTCTATCTCCCTGAGATATATCGCTTTTCTTTTTTATTCTGGGCAGTCGAAAAGCGACCTGAACCACTTCTGTGTTCTGATTTCTTTCAGTCTTTTGAGAGTTTCCGACGGCAAGATTTCGCTTAGAAAAATGATCCTTAATGCTTTCAACTAAATAGTCTATATCATTGCGAAAATCTCGATCCTCACGAATCCAAACACTGTTTAAGTACGTGATATCTTTTAAGCTCTTAGGCAACTCATGAGCTTTAGGTAGACTTGCTCCGCCCACAAGAACGGGAATAATAACTATTTTGCGCTTTAGAGCTGTTTCTATTTCAAGTCTAACCCAGTCTTCCGGATTATCTAATCGTCGCGTTTGCTCATCCGCCTCCATTACGGTTAGCCAGCTTTTACCTATGATAACTATCAAAATATCACATTTCTTAAGGGCATCTTTTATGTGTTTTCTGTAATCTGACCCGGCTGAAATAGAATGAACATCTTTGTATACATAATTCTCGCCAAACTCTGAGGACAAGCAATCGTAAATTCGTCCACTCTCGGAGAGGCTATCAGCTCGTCTATACGAAATAAAAATCCTTCCGCGTTTGCTCATCCTCTTATTGATATAGAATTGATCAGTAAAACAGGCAAGGCTTTTGCTTAAAGCAGAAAGCTGAATCTAGAGATCGACAGCTGAACCGTCTTAGTTAATTCTCTCCTCTTGAGTTGCTAAGATAAGTTATATATCTGACAATTTGCTAAACATTTTATGGCAGTGGCTTTTACTGGTACGGCAAATGAACTCAGAGGCAAAAAATAACAGATTTTCGGCTTCGTATCCTCTCTTTAGAGAAGAGTCTGCTGAGTTTTTTGTATAGGGTTAGTTCCAACATTCAAGGCGATAGCCGGGAAATTTTCCATTCCCCCTGGTCAAAGCTGTATAAAAAGCGATCGTGCAAGCGGCTGGGTCGCCCCTGCCAAAACTCAAAGCTGGTGGGCTTGACTCGGTAGCCGCCCCAAAAGTCGGGCAGGGGCACCTCCTGATTGAGAAACTTCTCCTTCATTTTCTCGAACTGCATCTCTAGCAGCTGCCGCGAGGAAATAATGCTGCTCTGCTGCGACACCCAGGCCCCAATCTGGCTGCCGCGAGGGCGCGACGAAAAGTACCGGAGCGACTCTGCTGCCGAAATTTTGCTGGCGGTACCCGCGATCGCCAGCTGTCGCTCTAATGGGTACCACGGAAACAGCATCGAAACCTGGGCATTGGCCGCCATGTGCTGGGCCTTGCGGCTGCCGTAGTTGGTGAAAAAAACAAAGCCATCGCGATCGAAATACTTGAGCAGCACCGTGCGCTGGTAGGGTGCCCCCTCCGCCGATACTGTCGATAGCACCAGGGCATTGGGCTCTAGCAGCTCAGCGTCACGGGCCTGCTGAAACCACAGCTCAAACTGGGCATAGGGGTCGGGGTCAAGGTCGCTGGCATCCAGCCCTCGCTGGGTATAGTCGCGACGCAGTTCACCAATATCCATGGCGTGCTTTAGTTCATTTCAAGGAGTAACACTTAAGCTCAAACGATATCTTCGAGGGCGGCTTTCACCTGGTTGTAGTGGTAGGTGAACCCGCTGGCCTCAGTGCGCTTGGGCAGCACCTGCTGTCCCTCCAGAACGACCTGGGCCCCATCGCCCAAAATCGCCTCCAGCACAAAGTCGGGCACCGGCAACCAGGAGGGACGATTGAGCACTTTGCCGAGGGTTTTGCAGAACTCACCCATGCGCACAGGGTTCGGCGCGGTGGCGTTGTAAACCCCCTCCATTTGCGGATCTTGCAGGGCTTTCAGAATCAAGTTGACAACATCGTCGCGGTGAATCCAGGAAAACCACTGTTGACCGCTGCCGATGGGGCCGCCCGCAAACATGCGAAAGGGGGTCAGCATTTTGGCCACCGCTCCGCCCATGCCCAGCACAATGCCAAAGCGCAAAATCACCAGGCGAGTGCCGTAGTCTTTAACCGACTGAGCCGCCCCTTCCCAGGCCTGGCACACCTGAGAGAGAAAGTCGTTTTCGATCGGGGTGCTGGTTTCGTCAAAGGTGGCGGTTTCGCTGGTGCCGTAGTAGCCGATAGCCGAGGCGTTGACCCATACTGTCGGCTTTGGGTCGGCCTGGGCCAGGGCTTCAACCAGCTTTTGGGTGCCGATCTGGCGGCTGTCGAGAATGGCCTGCTTGTGTTCGTCGCTCCAGCGCTCTGAAATTGGTGCTCCGGCCAGGTTTACCACGCCATCGCAGCCTGAGAACAGGCCCGTTTGCCACTCGCCCGACTCGAGCGGGCTGTAGCCCACGACCTCAACGTTGGGGAAATTGGCGGCGGGAAAGACGTGACGACCATGCTCAACGCTGCGGGTGAGCACCACCACGCTATGGCCGTCGGCCTGGAGCCGTTCTACCAGGCGACTGCCGACGAAACCTGTGGCTCCAGTAATTGCAATTTTCATGGGCACCTGATTCTGGGTAAACAAAACCCTGCCATAGCGGTGGGCTTGGTCTAGGATAAACCATCTGCCTGGGGCGATTCACCATAGGCCATGCCGTTTGCCTGGGCATAGCGCTGCATAAAGCGCATCAGGCGATCCCAGTGATCGTCGCGATCGATGACTAGCTTGCACTCTACCCGCTGCAGGTCGTCGCCCTCGGGGCCACCAAAAATAAACTTAATGCCCTCGGGCTCAATGGCGATCGCGCCTTCCTCATCCACCAGCTTGAGGGCCTTGGCAAACCGACTGCGAAAACTCTGAAACTGCTCGATCGCCCGCAGCTGATTGAAGGTCAGCAGCACAATGCGATCGCCCGTCGCCTGATCGCGCCTGAGGCTAATATTGTCGATGGTTTCGGCAATCCCTTCGTAAAACTCAACGGTTGGCGAGGGAGCGGGTGACGGCGCAGTCATGGCAGCACGGAGCCAGGGCGTGTCATCAATTCTGGCTATAGTCCTGATCCTATCAGGATTGCCCCGCCCGACCTTAAAAACAGGTTGGGTCTGTAACCGTTGTTTTCTGAACCTTCGGAGGCCAGTTGATGACGGCCCCTAGCGACGCCGGTTGATTAACATGATGTAGTACAGCAGGTTGAGAAATGCCGTAAAAGCGGTCGCTACGTAGGTTAGAGCCGCCGCGCTCAGCACGGCCCGCGCTCCCTTATTCTCTTCGCCCTGCAAAATGCCCAGTTCGTCGACCAGCCGCAGGGCGCGGCGTGAGGCATCGAACTCGACCGGCAGGGTTACCACGTGAAACAGCAGCACGGCGGCAAAGAAAATTACCCCCAGCCAGGCCAGGTTCAAAACGTTGAGAATTAGCCCGGCCATAATCAGGATGGGGCCAAGCCGAGAGCCCAAATTCACCGCTGGCACCAGCGCCGCCCGCAGGTTCATAAACTTGTAGCCTTCTACATCTTGCAGCACGTGGCCGCACTCGTGGGCCGCCACCGCCGCCGCCGCCAGCGACCCGGAGCCGTAGATGCCCTGGGAGAGTCGTACCGCTTTGGCGCTGGGATCGTAGTGGTCGGTCAGTTCACCCGCTACAGGCTCGACTTTGATACCGCGCACGCCCTTTTTGGCCAGAATAGTTTGAGCCACCTGGGCTCCCGTCATGCCCATGTTGGACTGAACTTGTGAGTATTTGCGGTAGGTGCCTTTGACCTTACTCTGCGCCCAAAAGGTTAGAACCGCTGTGGGAATAGCAACCAGCAGGATGTAAATAGGGTCGAAGAACATGACCTGAAACAGAATGAAGGGTTAACTAGCGAAACCATGCTGCGAATGATAACAGGCCGACTATAAGAATTCTCTAAGCTTTAAGGTGCTCCTCATAATTTAAATTATGTACTTTGAACCCTCACCCACCTGATCGGTCTTTACCCCCTCATCGACTTTGCTGATAGGCGGAGTAAAGAGCTTCTAAGAAGGTATCGGTGGTCATTTCGGTGGGCAAAGTTTCCAGCGTTAGCTGGTCTTTGAACCGGCGGGCGAGCTGGTCGCTGACCAGGGTTTTGGCTTTGGGGCTCATGGCCTGCCGCCGCTGCAAAAACTCGCGTACCGTAGCCAAGTCGTCGGGGGAGAGGCGGGTGATATCGACCAGCCCCAGCAGGTCTTTGCCGATCGCCTGCGATCGCTCCGGCACCTGAATTTCGCCAGCGGTAACCGGGTCGGTCTGCACCACCAGAGTGCCCGCCAGCCAGTCGCCCACCCGTTTCTCGGTCTTGCTGAGCAAAATGCAGAAAAAGCCGATGAACAAAATGTCGTCGATGGGTCGCAGCAGCGATCGCAGCGTGGCCTGGGGCAGCCGCTCGGGCTGGCCGTCGTCGCGAATGACGCGAATTTTGGCGTAGCGCTTGCCGGGGGTTTGACCATACCACCAGGTTTCAAACAGCGCGAAGTAGCCAATGTAGAGAAAGAACGCCAGAACGGCTGCGATCGCTGTTACCCACAGCTGCACCGTCTCACTCGGAATCGACAGCACCGTATCCATCGCCAGCAGCCGCACCAGCAAAAAACTGTAGACCAGAGCCAGCCCCGTGAGCCCTGCGCCCAAACACAGGTAATCGAGGGTCAGCGCCACCGCTCGGCTGCCCACCCCAGCTAATACAAACTCTAGCTCAACGCTCTCGGGGGTGCGGATGGTGACGGTGTTGAAGAGGGGCATTGGGAGAAGGGGAAGGTGAGGAGGGTGGGGAAGGTGAGGAGGGTGAGGGCAGGGGAGTGCAAAATGCAAAGTGCAAAATTTTGAATTCTTAATTTTGAATTTTGCATTCATCTACTCCCTAGCACCATCCTGCGGCAAGCTACTGTGCGTCTACATTTTGAATTTTCAATTTTGCATTTTGCATTCCTCTCCCCATCCCCTCATCCCCCTTATCTACACCTCAGGCTCCCCCTCATGGCGCAGAGCCAAATCCAGGCCCTCGCGGCGGCTGCGCAGGTCGTAGTAGAGCACGCCTTTGACGGCCTGCCACAGGGGTAGCACTACCATGCTGCCCAGCAGGCTGAGCACCAGGCTGAGGGCGAAGGTAATGCCGTAGACAACGCCGTCGGCGGGCAGTAGCTCTAGCAAAATGCTGGGGATGTAGTTGGTAACTGAGAGCAGGGGCAGCTGAATTAGAAACGTGGCTAGAAATACCACCTGAATGCGCATAATTGCCGTTTGGGTAAGCTCCCAGCTGCGGGTCATGCTACCGCCCGCGTCTTGCTGGGGCTCGATGGCGAGCACTACCTCAGCAATAAACAGGCGCGAGGCCACCCAAATCAGCGCGATTAGCAAAATTCCGAGGCCCAGCACCAGGCCCAAAAAGACGCCTACTACACCGCCCACGGTTTGATTAATCAGGGCGGTTAAAATGCCTGCCGTTAAAAACCCGACGCTGCCGCCAGCGATCGCTGCGGCGATGGTCCCCACCAGGTACGAGGCCATATAGGCCAGCAGCAGCAAAAAGCCCAGCAGCAAAAACTGCCCCAGGCGGGGGGCCACCTGACGCCGGGCATCGAGGGAAGTCTCGGGCTGATTGATGAGATCGTGAAACGACAGGCGGCCAATGACGCTAGCGAGGGCGTAGTACTTGGCTGAGCCGTAGAGCAGGGGCGCAAACCCGACCAGCAACCCCACCAGGCCACCGATCACGGCTCCAACATCGCCGCCGACCCCAGCGCCAATGCCCGCCAGAATGGCGATCGCCAGCACCAGACCCACTAGCCCCGCTACTATCCACAGCGTTGCCAACAGTGCCAGCTGAAAGAAGGTTTTGAAGCGATCTTTATAGAGCCGCAGGGCGGCGCTCACGACGTCGCCGGGGTTGAGGGGGCCGAGCTGGCTACCCTGCTGTGTGGATGGGTTCATCGGTGCCGCCTTCTAAGTTGGTTAAAACAGGCTGGTGTGTGCTGGAATGCGGGCTGATGTTCGTTCATTTTGAGGTTAGCCTACACTGCTCTGTAGAATGCCCGTTTTTTCTCCTTTGCTTCATGAATGTTCAGCGTTGGATGGCACGACGAGAAGCGAGCTGGCGGCAGCTTGAGGCTTTGCTGACCCAGGCCGAAAAGAACGGGCTCAGGTCGCTCTCGGGGGGGCAGGTGCGGCAGATGGCCAGCCTCTATCGGTCGGTGTCTGCCGATCTGGCCCGAGCCAAGGGCAACGGCGTGGGGCAGGCGGTAATCAAAGACCTGCAGCGGCTCACCAGCCGCAGCTACAGCCAGATCTACCAGGGCTCACGGCGGCAGGAGTGGCAGGCGCTGCTGGAGTTTTGCCGCTATGGCTTTCCGGCGGTGGTGCAGCAGAGCTGGGGCTATATTGCGATCGCAACGGCTCTGTTTGTGATTGGTGGGCTGCTGGGCTGGTGGCTGGCCTGGCAAGACCCAGCCTTTCTCACCCTGGTGCTGGGCCAGGAGTTTGTCGAGGAAGTGAAAAATAGCCAGGAACTCTGGACGGTTTCGATCATGGGGGTGGAACCCGTCGCCTCTAGCGGCATCATGATCAACAACATTGGGGTTTCGCTGAGGGCGCTTTTGGGCGGCGTCACCATGGTTGTGCCCTCGGTGCCGATGCTTACCCCTCCGGGGGCCTTCACCGTTTTTCTGCTGGTGGTCAACGGTGTGATGATTGGCTGCGTGGGGGTGCTGGTGGCCCAGGCTAACCTGGCCTACGACCTTTGGGCCTTTGTCTTTCCCCACGGGGCGCTGGAGCTACCGGCTATTTTTATGGCTGGCGGCGCGGGGCTGCTGCTGGCCCGAGGTATTTTGCTGCCCGGCCCCTACCGCCGCATCGATGCCCTCAAGCTCTACGGGCTGCAGGCGGCCCAGCTGCTCTACGGCGTTATTGTTCTGCTGGTGATTGCTGGGCTGATTGAAGGATTTTTCTCGCCCCAAACCTGGATTCCAAACGCGTTGAAGTATGCGGTGGGAACGGCGATCTTCGTCGCTCTAGTGCAGTACTGCCGCACGCAACGACCAAGGGCAAAATAAACCTTTTGGGATTGCCAAACAGTACTCCGCGTTGGATGGTGAGCAGAGGCTGCTCGCGCGATCGCAGCGTCAGCGCTTTGAATCAATAGGCGATCGCAATTGTTCGTCGGGTAATTCATCGCCCAGTGTGACGCACCGAGCCTAGACTCTGCGGTGCGTTGAGCTATCGCCACAGCACACCCTACAGCGTCGTTTGATGAGGGATATCGGCATTAACCATCTCTGAAAGTGGCCTACTTGCCAGAGCGATCGCGGAGCTTATGACTACAATAAGGCAGTATTTCGGTTGGGCTTATTGCCACTCGCCATGTCGCCCTCACCTCCATCCCCGCCCCGCACCCTGCTCAAAACCGTTACCCAGGCGTTTCAGGCCGTGCAAGCCAAGGTCGACTTTGGCAAGCTAGCGGTCAAGCCCGGTGCTCGCGCTGCCGAGCTAGAAGTCACGGTGAACGGCAAGCCCACCAGCTATCCTCTGCTGGGTGAGCACTACATCATGGGGCGCAGCAGCTCCCAGTGCGACATTGTGGCCCCCAGCCCCATCGTCAGCCAGGTGCACGCCACCCTCACTCGCGACACCAATCGCCCCAGCCAGCCCTTCGTAATGAAGGATCGCAACTCAACCAACGGCATTTACCGGGGCAAAAAGCGGCTGACCCAGGCGGTGATGAACCACGGCGATGTCTACACCCTTGGCCCGCCAGAACTCGAAGACGCCGTTACGCTACGCTTCAGCGAACCGCCCCCCTGGTATGTCAAAACGGCCCGCTACACCCTCTACGGGTTCACAGGGCTATCGCTGGCGGTAGGAGCCTGGATTGTCGGCGTCGAGTGGCCCAAAATTCCGATGCGGCCTCTGCCCGACTCGGTACAAGGCCCTGTGGTGGTACTGGGTGAAGACGATGGCGCGACCGTGCCCCTGCGGGAGCAGCTGACCCAGTCTCACCAAGAACTGCGTCGCATGGGCGACTTTTCGCCTTACTTGCCCCAGGCTCTGCTCGCCTCTGAAGATAGTCGCTACTACTGGCACCTGGGGGTAGACCCCCTCGGCATTTTGCGGGCGGTGGTGGTGAATCTGCGCGGCGGCGGCGTGCTCCAGGGGGGCAGCACGATTACTCAGCAGCTGGCCCGCAGCGTTTACCGTGAGTATGTGGGCACCGACGATTCGGCGGGGCGCAAGCTGCGCGAGGCGGTGACAGCCCTCAAGCTAGAGACCTTCTACAGCAAAAACTACCTGCTGCTCACCTACCTGAACCGGGTTTACCTGGGCGACAACCTCTACGGCTTTGAGGATGCCTCTCAGTTTTATTTCGATAAGCCCGCCCGCGACCTGACCTTGTCGGAGGCGGCGACTCTGGTGGGCATTTTGCCTGGCCCCAACGCCTTTAACCCCGTGCAGAACTACGATGCTGCGGTGTATTACCGCGATCGCGTGCTCGATCGCATGGTGAACCTGGGCATGGTCAGCCAGGAGGAGGCGCGGCGGGCGCGGCGATCGCGCATTGAAATCAGCCCCGATGCCACCCGCCAATTGCAAAACACTCGGGCTCCCTACTTCTACAGCTACGTCTTCGAAGAACTCGATGCCGTGCTGGGCACATCTCTGGCTCGCGAGGGCAACTTTTACGTGCAAACCAGCGTTGATCTCGACCTGCAAGCCGCCGCCGAAAGTGCCCTCAGCCAGGATGTCGCGACCCAGGGCGCGGCTCTCGCCTATTCTCAGGGGGCGGTCGTCACCCTTGAGAGCAGCAGTGGGGCCATTCGCGCCCTGGTCGGCGGCGTTGACTTTGGCGAAAGCCAGTTCAACCGCGCCTCCCAGGCCCTGCGCCAGCCGGGCTCTACCTTTAAGCTGTTCGCCTATGGTGCGGCTCTGGAGCAGGGCATTTCGCCTGGTCAGTCGTTCTCCTGCGCACCGATGAACTGGAGCGGGCAGCGGTTTGCGGGCTGCCGCTCAGGGTCGGGGGCGCTCGATATGTACGCCGGTATGGCCCGCTCTGAGAACGTGGTAGCCCTGCGAATTGCCCAAGAGGCGGGCCTGCGCAACGTGATAGATCTGGCTCAGCGGCTGGGCATTGAGTCTAAGCTGGTGGCCTCCCCTGGTTTAACCCTGGGCGAAAGCGAAGTCACCCCGCTCGAAATTACCGGAGCCTTTGCGGCAGTGGCCAATGAGGGCGTGTGGAACCGCCCCCACGGCATTGAGCGGGTGCTCGACAGCAGCGACTGCACCGACCCCAACGACATCAGCACCTGCCGGGTAATCTATGAGTTTGGTCAGGCGGGCGACTCTAACCGGCAGGCGATCGACCCTGGTATTGCCAGCACGCTGACGGGGCTGTTGCAGGGGGTAGTGCAGGGCGGCACCGGGCGCAGCGCCTTTTTGGGCCTGGGCGAGGCGGGCAAAACCGGCACCACCGACGATAACCGCGACCTGTGGTTTGTAGGCTTTGTGCCGGGGCGCGACCTGACGACGGGCGTGTGGCTGGGCAACGACGACAACACCCCGACGCGGGGCAGCAGCGGCCAGGCGGCGGCAGTGTGGGGCAACTACATGCGCCAGGTGGTGCAGTAGGCTACTTCGCCTCCATCCAGTTGGGGCCAGCGTGGGCCTCGACTTTGAGGGGCACCTTCAGCTCTACCGCCGACTCCATCGTGGCGATAATTTTGGGCTGTAGCTCCTCCCACTCGGCAGGGGGCACCTCAAACACCAGTTCGTCGTGCACCTGCAAGAGCAAATTGGCCTGGTAATCTTTCAGCAACTCGTGCAGGCGAATCATGGCGATTTTGATGATGTCGGCGCTGCTGCCCTGGATGGGGGCATTGGCGGCGGCCCGCAGCGATCCGGCATCGTAGCCGCCGGGGCGAATGGTGTCTAAATCTATAGAAGCGGGGTCGCTGCCGCGCAGCGATCGCAGCTTGCCATCGGTAAAGTTAAAGTACCGTCGTCGGCCAAGAATGGTCTGCACGTAGCCCTGGGCGATCGCCTCGCGCTGCATCTGCTGCAGGTACTCAAACACTTTGGGGTAGCGATCGTAGTAGCGATCGATAAAGGTTTTGGCATCGGCGCGGTTGACTCCGGCCTCGCGGGCAAAGCGCGATGCCCCCATGCCGTAGATAATGCCAAAGTTGATCACCTTGCCCGCCCGCCGCTCTTCTGAGGTGATCTCGTCTTTCTCAAACAGCAGCTTAGCCGTCAGGGCGTGAACGTCGTCGCCCGTGCTGTAGGCTTCCACCAGCACCGACTCGCCGCTGAGGTGGGCGAGAATGCGCAGCTCGATCTGCGAGTAGTCGGCGGCCACTAGCTGCCAGCCCGGCTCTGGAATAAAGGCCGCTCGAATCTGGCGGCTAAAGGCGGTGCGAATCGGAATATTTTGCAGGTTCGGGTTCGACGACGACAGCCGACCCGTAGCCGTCACCGCCTGGTTAAAGTCGGTGTGTACCCGGTGGGTTTCGGGGCGAATCAGCGTCGGCAGGGCGTCTACGTAGGTCGATTTGAGCTTTGAGAGGGTGCGGTGCTCGACCACCAAGTCCACTACGGCATGGTCGCCCTGGAGCTTTTCGAGGGTGGCGGCATCGGTAGAGTAGCCGCCCGACTTGTTTTTGCGCGACTTGCGCTTGTCGAGGCCCAGCTTTTCAAACAAGAGTTCGCTGAGCTGCTTGGGCGAACCCAGGTTAAAAGTTTCTCCCGCGTGCTCATAGGCCTCCTGCTCAATGCGAGCCAGGTCGGTTTCCAGCTGTTTGGAGAAGGTGGCCAGGTAGTCGGGGTCCACGCGAATGCCGGTGCACTCCATCTCGGCCAGCACCGGCTCCAGGGGAATTTCGATGTCGGTAAACAGGGTTTTGAGATCGGGTACCTGGTCTAGCTCAGCCTGCAGCTTGGGCACCAGCAGATAGGTGGTGTGTACGTCGGCCCCGCAGTAGTTGGCCACAGCGGCGATCGCCATATCGGCAATGGTTTTGCCCTTGGGCACCAGGTCTTCGTAGCTCTGGGCCACCAGATTGAGGTAGCGCAGGCTGAGGTCGCTCAGGTTGTGGCTGGCTTCGGGGTTCAGCACGTAGCTGGCCAGCATGGTGTCAAAGACCACCCCCGCCAGCGCAATGCCCTGGTGGCGCAGCACCAGGCGATCGTACTTGGCATTTTGCAGCGCTTTGGGAAACTCGTCGCTCTCCAGGATCGGGCGCAGGTTGTCGAGCACCATGTCTAGAGGAAGGTTTTGGCCTTCGGCATGACCGACCGGAATATAGGCTATCTGATCTCGCCCGGTGCCCCAGCAACAGCCGATGCCCACCAGAGCGGCGTCTCGCGGTTCCAGCGACGTAGTCTCGGTGTCCCAGGCGACAGGAGTTTCAGGATTCTTTTGCTCAGAAAGAATGTCGAGCAGTTCGTAGAGCTGGGCTTCGGTAGCGATAATTTGGGGCTGAATGGCCACCTCATCGACCCCCTGGGCGTTGTCGGTTTCCTCCGCCGTAAAGAAGGCCACATCGGCACCGCCGGTATCGTGAAAGCGGGGCTTAGTGGACGGCTGATCACTGCCAGTATTGCTAGCGTTCAGGGCCTGAGCGGCCTTGGCGGCGGTCTCCTCTGCTGCCGCCCCGCCAAAGGCTACCTGTAGCTTGCCCAAGCGGTTGACAAAGTTTTGAAACTCCAGCTTCTTGAGCGCCGGTATCACCACATCGGGGTCAAACCCATCCAGTTTGCAGGTGGCCAGGTCGATGGCCAACTCCCCATCGGGAATATCGGTAATAATTTTGGCCATGTAGCGCGAGTGGTAGGCCGACTCTTTGCCCTCGATCAGCTTTTTTTGAGTCGCGCCTTTGATGTTGTCGATGTCGGCGTAGATAGCGTCTAGGTCGCCGTATTCTGCCAGCAGCTTGGCGGCGGTTTTGGCTCCAATGCCCTTTACACCGGGGATATTGTCAGACGAGTCGCCGCACAGGGCTTTGTAGTCCACCACCTGGTGGGGAAAAATATCGAGCTTGGCCTTGACCTCCTCAATCTTGAACTCCTGGGCCAGGCTATTCTTCGGCCCCTTGGCAAAGGCGCTGCCCAGGTGCAGCACGGTAATGCACTCATCGGGGTCGATCAGCTGAAACAGATCCTGATCGCCGCTGAGAATTTTGACGCAGAAGCCTTCCGCCAGTGCTTTGGTGGCCAGCGTGCCGATCACGTCATCGGCCTCAAAGCCAGGGGCGACGTAGATATTGAGGCCGAAGTCGTTCAGCAGTTCCTTCAGATTCCGCACGTCTTCGCTAAAGCCCTCGGGAGCCTCAGGGCGACCATCTTTATAGGTGCTGTCTGCGGTGTGGCGAAAGGTGGGCTGGTCGAGGTCAAAGGCGACGGCGGCATACTGGGGCTTTTCGACCTCCATCATGTCGAGCAGCGACTTGAGAAAGCCGTAGCACACGCTGGTGGGAATGCCGGTGGAGGTGCGCAGGCCGCCGTCGGCATTTTTGGCAAAGGCAAAGTACGAGCGAAAGGCCAAAGAATGGCCATCGACCAGCATGAGGGTGGGCCTGTCGGCCTGGGAGGGGTTGGCTGCCACAGCGGTTTCCAGTCGTCGGGGGATGAGTACCTATTGTAAGGGGAGGGGTTGGTGTCTGCTGAGCACAGGGCGCGATCGCATGGCCGATCAACCCGACGTTGACGGCTAAGGTATTCTCTGGAAAAAATATCCGATATCAACCAGCTGCGCCGCTGGATTCCCGCCTCTGCGGGAATGACGGGGCCAGTACTTTCTGCAAATCTCCTAAAATATTGGCTGGGCTCCTCTAAAATTCTTTACCCATGACTTATCTTGACGCTACCGCTGAGTTCTACGCCGAAGTCGCCACCACGCCCGAGGTAGGCCTGTGCTGTGTGCAGAGCAGCCCGCTGACCATGCCAGGGCTAGTAATTCCAAAGCGGATGCAGGCGATGAACTACGGCTGCGGCACCACCGTGCACCCGGCAGAGCTATCGGGGCAGCCCACGATCGCCTACGTGGGCGTGGGCGGTGGTCTAGAGGCGTTGCAGTTTAGCTACTTTTCGCGCCGCCCTGGGGCGGTAGTTGCGATCGACCCGGTGGATGAGATGCGTCAGGCCGCCGCCGCCAACCTGGCCGAGGCCGCCCAGCTCAACGACTGGTTTGAGACCGATTTTGTCACCCTGCGGTTGGGCGATGCCTTTGCTCTGCCTCTGGCCGACGAGTCGGTGGATGTGGTGGCTCAAAACTGCCTGTTTAACATCTTTGAACCCGCCGATCTGATGCGGGCGCTGGGCGAAGCCTACCGGGTGCTAAAGCCCGGCGGCAGGCTGATCATGAGCGACCCGATCGCGACCCGCCCCATCCCAGTCCACCTACAGCAAGACGATCGCCTGCGCGCCCTCTGTCTGTCGGGGGCGCTCACCTACGACGAGTATACGCAGCACCTGATTAGCACCGGCTTTGGCCAGATCGAAGTGCGGGCCCGCCGTCCCTACCGGGCGCTCGACTCGGTGCAGTACACCCTCGATCAGCCCCTGCTGCTAGAAAGCCTGGACACGGTGTCGTTTAAGGTGCCGATCGCCCCCGATGGGGCCTGCATTTTTACCGGCAAAACCGCCGTTTATGTCGGCCCAGACTCAGCCTTTGACGACGGAGCAGGCCACTACCTGAGCAAGGGGGTGCCCGCCGCTGTCTGCGACAAAACCGCCACAAATCTGAGCGGGCATGCTGACGTGCTGATTACGCCATCGACCTGGCACTACTCCGGCGGTGGCTGCTGCTAGGCCGAGTTGAAGCCCCCTTGCTACCGCAGGCGGCGATCGCCCCGGCGGGCCAGTCGTTGCCTATGGCACACGCAATACCACAACGGGCAACCCATGGGGTAGTCTAAGAAAACAAATGATATTACTCGAACCCATGGCCAATCTCGAACCCACCGTTACCCCCACCATCGAGCGCTCTAAGGCGGGCTTCAACGACTACGCCGAACGGCTAAACGGACGGGCGGCTATGCTCGGTTTTGTTGGGCTGGTGCTGTTTGAGTGGGCGACCGGGCAGGCGATCGTAACCTGGCTGGGGCTGCGGTAGAAGGGTTTTAGGTCTTAGGTTAAGGTGCAGGTTCTGGCGCTTTGCCTCGACCCCAAAACCCGAAACCTTACACCCCCGAAACCCGAAACCTTACACCTTGAACCTCTAACCCGTTCCCCTCCGTCCCTTGTATTTGTTGGGAGACTGATCATTAAGGCACTGTTTCGAAAACAACCGTGGCTGGCTACGGCGCTCACCGTTGGCGCTGTAGATGGCTTAATGGGGTCAGCGGAGGAAAAAGTATCGCTGGCTCTGTTTGGGCTGCTGCTGGCGGGCGGGGCCATAACCCTGAGCTGGGGGCAAATTCAGCGCCATGCCACATCGAGCAAAATGCCGGTTATGCTACAGCCGCCGGGGCAAGTTTACATCCCTACGTCTACGGGCTTAAACGATCTGCAGGCCAGCACGGGCGACGAGCCTACCCCCTGAAGCGGGCATTTGGCCTGACCGCAGGAGCGGCAGTTGGCGTTGAGTAAATACTCCAGGCTGCGCTGGCGGTGGAGGCTGACGTTTTGGCGAATGTAGCCCTCTACCTCAAGCTCGGTCAGGTCGTCGGCAATCAAAATGGCTTGGGGAGTTGCTAAGGCCTGGCGGCTGAGGTTGATGGCGGCCAGATTGTCGCCAAAGCTGACCTGGGGCGAATGCACCACCACCGGCAGCTTTTGGGGCTGGCTGCGAAAGCCCTCGGGTCGCTGCTGGGCGTAGTGATCTTTGAACTGTAGGGTGACGGTGCCATCGGCATAGCAGCGGCTGCGAATGTGGCGCTGAAAGGGCAGGGTGAGAAACCCATCCGGGGCGAGGCTGTACCACCACGACTTGTGCCACCCCTGGGAGGGCAGGTTGAGAATGTGCTGTACATCGTCTGGCTCAAAGCCCGATCGCGCCAGCAGTGCCTCCGCCTCGGAGAGCGACACATTTTGGGCCAGGGTAGACAGGTCGGAGTGGCAGGGGGTAATGGCCTGGTATTCGCGGTGGTTGTGGAGGTCGGGCAGCGGCGGCGCATCGGGGTAAGACCCGGCCAGCACGCAGTTGATGTGCTCGAAGGTGAGCACGGCATCCATCCGGCCCTGGGCGGCATTGGGCAGGGGTACGCCAACCTCAACGGTGACAGAGCCAATTTCGTGGGGATGGGCGATCGCGGGCAAACTCTCGGTTAGGAGCGATCGCAAAAAGCTGTCGTCGGCGACCGCCAGAGCCAGCTGGGGGTCGGTAGCGACGGGGCGGTTCACCTGCTGGCGCTGGGAAAAGGGAGACGACGGGGCGAGAGGAGAGCTAACCATAGGTAAACACTCGCCAAAGTGTGAGGATATTGCGGTGGCCCGAAGGCCGATTCTTGGACGATGACCAGTGGGTAGAGCTAGCCACCCAACCTTAGTTTCATTGTTCTACCAAGCGGCTTAGCGGATCGTTAACCCGTTGCCAGGAAACGTTGCACAGGTTCGCAGAGCGCAATATTAATGCTGTAGGTTTGTTACCGTTCTCAGGATTTTAGTTGACGCAACAAAAAAAGCGCTGCGATCGCAGCGCTCTAGCCTTGTCTAAGGGTTAATCACACAACCAGCTCAAAACCTAGGCTTGGGCGTCACCCCGGTGCTCAGTGTCATCCACCACCTCGATCACCTCAATCTGGACGGGGGTGTGAGCGGTAGGTTCAGCCGCCTGGCTAACTTTGCTGTAGGCCATTGCAATCAGGGAGCGCACCCCGCGCACCAGCGTGCGGAATGGCTTGTAGCGATCGCCGTACTCGCTGACCATATCGGCATCAAAGCGATCGAGGTGAGTTTGCAGGCTGGCAAGCAGCTGCTGGGCCCAGTCCACCTTGCGATCGTTGGCTAAGTAGCGCAGGTCGGCAAAGATTTGAGCCCAGGTAGGGGCCGTGGTCTCGTTGGCAGCCTCGGTATAGACCGTCTCAGTGTGGTCGGCCTCGGCCTGGACAGCCTCAGCTACGGCATCGGCGACAGCTTCAGCGGTAGCGGCGTCGGCAGCTTCGTTAGCCTTGAGCTGCTCAATCATTTCGGCCAGCGTTTTGCGGCCCTGAGTTTCAATTTCGCCCGAGCCTTCTCTAAGCTCAGCCAGCGTTTCGATCGCGGCGGCTTTAACAATGTCGCGAATCCGTTCCAAGCGCTGACCGCCCTCTTTTTGGGCTTTTTCCCACTCGGTCTTAACGCGGTCTTGCACAGTATTAGTCATGGGGGCTTCTCCTAATTAAAAATGGGGGTTAGGGTTGTCTAAACCATCTCAACAACGAGCTGTAGAGTGTTCACAAAAAAGTACCTACAGCTCAATTTGTTCGGCACTAAATTACTGCGACAGAATCGACATCAATGACTTGCTCGTTATTGTCCACGGCTTCTGTCATCCTCACGGCTTCGTCAACCTGGCGCAGGTTGCGCTTGCGATCGAGCAAAATTTGGGTGATTTCTGTGATGGCGATCGTGGCGACTAAGCCATCGTCAATCCAACCCAAAACGGGGAATACGTCAGGGGAAATATCAATGGGGCTGACCAGGTAAACCAGGGTGCCAAATAACACCACCCAACGATATTTCGAGTTCCGCAGCAGTTTACGGTACCAGTTCATAAAAGGCTTACCAAAAAATCGCTTTGCCATTGCTATCTCCTTTCGCTGACAAAACTATCTTGACAAAACCAAAGCCCAAATACAGGTGTGGCTTACCCCTGTAAAAGCGGGGTTTTTACACCGAATCGACCGTAGGGCAAAAGCCGTAAAGCCCTATTAACTGCCGACGTATCGCCGCTCAACAGGGCTTCCAGGTTATGATGTGGCAGATTTTTTGTGGTAGCCGGGCTATGTCATCGTTCCAACTGCGTATTTATGTTCCGCCGCATCCTCTGGTAAAGCACTGGCTGGGGGTAGCTCGCGATGCCGAAACGCCGGGGCCGCTGTTTCGCTCGGCCATGGAAGAGTTGGGCCGCTGGCTGACCTATGAGGCGGTGCGCGACTGGCTACCAACGATGGATACGACGGTCGATACGCCCCTAGGCCCGGCTCCGGCCACCTTTATTAACCCCGACGTACCAACCATGATCGTGCCGATCTTGCGGGCGGGGCTGGCGCTAATGCCCGGTATTCAGGCGCTGTTGCCGCTGGCCTCGGTGTACCACGTCGGCTTTGTGCGCAATGAAGAAACCCTGGAGGCCAGCTGCTACCTCAACAAGCTGCCCGATCAGCTTGACCCAGCGACGCGAGTGATCATTAGTGAACCCATGCTGGCAACGGGCGGCACGATTATGTCGATGATGGCTGAGCTGACTCAGCGAGGCATTGACCCCGCCGTGGTGCGAATCATCTCAATTGTGGCGGCACCGCCAGCGCTGCAAAAGCTGGCGGTCGCCTACCCCACGGTGACGATCTACACGGCTATGATCGACGAAACGGTCAACGAGCACGGGTTTATTGTGCCGGGCCTGGGCGATGCGGGCGATCGCACCTTTGGCACTTAGAGCCTATCCAAGAACCGCAAACAAGCGATCGGGTAGATTGCCAAAAGCCTTGGTGTACCGCAGGGTGGGCACTGCCCACCAGCACAAATCAAAGTATTGGGATAGGTTTTTAGCATGGTGTAGCTGCCGCAAATGCTGCCGACGCGTAGGTGCTATAGGTGGTCAATGGCTCACCCTTGGCCCTACTTGCGCCAAAAATTCGTCACAATGGAATCTGGAGCCCGCGCTGCGGTCAGGCCTGGGCTTTGGCACAATAGAGTATCCTAGGCATCGGTTCTTTGGGTTAGGTGGATAGCAGTCTATGAGTCAGCAAGACAACTTTGTCGGCGGATTTTTGCTCGGTACCGTCGTGGGCGGAGCACTGGGGGGCATTGTCGGTGCCCTGGCGGCCTCGCGGATTCAGTCGGGGGCAGGCAAGGCTAAGCCCTCGCTGCCTAAGGACAACAGCAACCTGGCCTTTGGCGAGTTTGACGACACCGACGAAGACAGCATTGAGGCTGCCCGCCTGGGTCTGGAGGCCAAAATCGCTCAGCTCAACGACGCCATTGACGATGTCAGGCAGCAGCTGGGCGGCATTAACGGCCACTCTGAACGCCCCTGGGAGAACCCCTCTCGCGTTGACTAAGCGAACTCTTAAGCAAATCTACCGGGTTGACGACGCCCTGGGCGAAGCAAACCGTTACACTAACTGACAGACAAAGACGTTCCGTGTATTGTTGGAAACGACTACTGCCGAGGTTCTCAGATGGACATATTGGTACAAACCCTCACGACTTTTCTATCGATTTATACGATCTTGCTGATCGTTCGTATTCTACTGAGCTGGTTTCCCAATGTGGATTGGTTTAGCCCTCCGTTCTCGGTGCTCAGCCAGCTGACAGATCCTTACCTCAACCTGTTTCGCTCAATTATTCCTCCCCTGGGCGGCATTGACCTGTCCCCCATTCTGGCGTTTCTGCTGCTGTCGTTTGTGCGGCAGGGTTTGGTTGCGATCGCAGCTGCTACCGCCTCCTCCTACGCCTATTTTTAGCCCACTATCCCTATTTGCTTCATCAGCCTAGCTGCATCTCCCCTGCTGTTGAGGGTGCTGCGGCTGGGCTGATTATGCTTTAAAGAGCGCCTGTAGAAGATCAGACTGTTGGGCGGTGCGGAGGCCAGAGTTCCCTATAATGGGGGTTTGTGACCTTATGCCATTCATCTGCCCCTAGCTATGTCGTCTGACTCCAACCGTTCTGGCCAAAGCGCCTCCAGCCTTGAAGACATTCGTGCGGCGCGGCTGCAAAAGGTCGAAGATCTCAAGCAGCTGGGCCAAAACCCGTTTGCCTATCGCTGGGACATCACAACCAACACCGCCGAGCTGCAGGCCAAGTATGCCGACTTAGAAGCTGGCGAAGAGGTGGATGTTGAGGTCTCCCTGGCCGGAAGAATCTTGGCCCGGCGGGTGTTTGGCAAGCTCGCCTTCTTTAGTCTGCAAGACGAAACCGGCACCATTCAGCTTTATTTAGATAAAACCACCATTCAGGATGCGATGGCCGCCACCGATGAGCAGGCCTTTGAACACCTGAAGCAGCTCACCGACGTGGGCGACATTCTTGGCGTGCGCGGCACCATCAAGCGCACCGAAAAGGGCGAACTCTCGGTCAAGGTGCAGGAATATGCCATGCTGACCAAGGCATTGCTGCCCCTGCCCGACAAGTGGCATGGCCTCACCGATGTGGCCAAGCGCTACCGCCAGCGCTACGTCGATCTGATCGTCAACCCCACCGTGCGCGACACCTTTCGCAAGCGGGCGCTGATTACCACGGGCATTCGCCGCTACCTCGAAGACAGGGGCTTTTTAGAAATTGAGACTCCGGTGCTGCAAAGCGAGGCCGGGGGTGCCGAGGCGCGCCCCTTCGTTACCTACCACAACACTCTGGAGATGGATCTGTACCTGCGCATTGCCACCGAGCTGCACCTGAAGCGGCTGGTGGTGGGCGGCTTTGAGAAGGTGTTTGAAATTGGCCGCATCTTCCGCAACGAGGGGGTATCGACCCGCCACAACCCTGAGTTTACCAGCGTCGAGTTTTACCAGGCCTACGCCGACTACCACGACCTGATGGCGCTCACCGAAGATTTGGTGGCGACCCTGGCCAAAGACATTCTGGGCACGCTCAAGATTACCTACCAGGGGGTCGATATTGACCTCACCCCGCCCTGGCGACGGGTCTCAATGCACGACCTGGTGCAGGAGCACACCGGCCTAGATTTTCACCAGTTTGCCACTCTAGAAGCAGCCAAGGCGGCGGTGAAAGACCTGAACCTGCCTGGCCTGGATAATTGTGACTCGGTGGGTAAGCTGCTAAATGAAGTTTTCGAAGAAAAGGTTGAGGCAACGCTGATTCAGCCCACCTTTTTGATTGACCACCCGGTGGAAATTTCGCCGCTCTCGAAGCCCCACCGCAGCAAGCCTGGGGTGGTAGAACGGTTTGAGCTATTTGTCGCGGGCCGCGAGACCGCCAACGGCTTCTCTGAGTTGACCGACCCCATTGACCAGCGCCAGCGGTTTGAGCTACAGGCAGCCCGCAAGGCGGCGGGCGACCTGGAGGCTACCGGGGTCGACGAAGACTTTCTGACGGCCCTGGAGCACGGTATGCCGCCCACCTGCGGCGAGGGCATTGGCATCGATCGCCTGGTCATGCTGCTCACCGATAGCCCCAGCATTCGCGATGTGATTGCCTTTCCGCTGCTGAAGCCGGAGCGAGAGGAGTAGGGGAGTAGATGGGTAGGAGGGTGGATGGGTGGATGAGGAAGGTGAGGTGATGAGGAGGTAAGGGGAGAATCCAAAATCGCTAATCTAATATCCAAAATTGCTTTGCCCCAGCGAAAAGCTCCCGGCCCGAGGGCCAGGAGCTTTTCAGATATAAGTAGTTCGGCTAGAAAGTGGAGTTCTGTATAGCAACGTAAGCTGGGCTTGCCCGGTTTTGACTCACCCACGCATAAGATTCCCACGCTGAGGCCCAAATTCCGTAAAAAATCGAAGGCAAATCTAAAACTTTATGGAAATTTTAAAGCGGGCATGAAAAATGCCGTGGGCAGGCACCAACAGGGGAACTCCAACGTCTAGGGCTGAATTGGGCTAACCTTGGCGCGATACAGCAGGCGATCGCCCTGCCGATACCCCACATGGCTAACCCGCACCGTCTGCCCTGGTGCAGGGTTGCCAGCTTTGGGCTGATGAATTTGGGGGTCAAAGGGCACCTCAGCCCCGACCGAGTCAATGGGGGTGATGCCCCACTGCTGCACCAGGGCTTCTACGGGCCGCACCAGCGGCACTAGCTTTTGAGCGGGTAGGTCGGGCTTTTGCTGGGCCGCGTGGACGGCGGTAGGCCACTGCACCAGCCAGGGCTCTAGCTGGGCGATCGCCTGCTGCTGCACCTGCTGGCGCACGGCGTCGGCCTGAGCGGCAAGCTGGGTTTGAAGGCGATCGCACTCCTGGCGCAGGGCCTTAATTTGGCTGATGCCTTCGGTGCCATCGCTGGCTGCTTTCAGAGGTGGTACCTCTAGGGATGGTGTGGAGCTAAAGTTGGCTACCAGCGCCTCCAGGGGCACCCCTAATGTCTGACTAAGGCGCTGCAGGGCGGATACCTGGAGCCGACCGACCTGGCCCCGGCGCAGGGCATCAAGGGCCGAGCGAGGGACGCCGCTGGCACGGCTGAGCGATCGATAGCTGGTCAGACCGGCCTGGGCCATCAGCGATCGCAGGACCGGGCTGTAGTCTACCGAGTCAAGATCTGTTGTTGCCATAACCCCGCCCAGGCTAAATACCGTCTAAAACTTCAAATCCAGGTCTTCGGGGGGGCGGGTCTGTAAATCGGATAGGGGTTGGTCAGCCGATGAATCGCGATCGCGCAGGCTTTCGCCCAGCGGATCGCGGGGCCGAGCGGGGGCCGCAGGCTGGGAGGCTGGAGCGTCTTCACTACCGCTGGAAGCACCGCCGCCCCCCTGATTGATAATTACCGGCTGGTTGGGGCGGGGGTTGAAGGTTTCAAAGGTAACGGCGCGTATCAGAGGTGGGTTTTGGCCATCGGTTACCCGCAGGGTAACAGTGGTGGTGCCCGCCGGGCTCAGCGGCATTGCCAGGGCTCCCTGCAGGCCAACGGTGCCGGGGGAGGGCAGCAGCTCAACTTTAGCGGTAGAACCGCCTTCTACCCGCCAGGCCACCTGAAACCCAGGAATCGGCTGCCCAGGCTCGACCGGCACCAGGTATTTAGGCTGGGCCTCGCGCCCGTTGATGGTGAATGAGGCGATGCGCACCGGGCGCGGTTCAATGGTGACGACCTCGCTCTGCTTGGCGGCGGGCAGCTCGCGATCGCCCAGATTAACCGGCACCGGGGTCAGCTCAAACTGATACTGACCCACCTCAAGCATGCCGGTGGGCACGCCCTGACAGATCAGACGGTCTTGCAGCTGGCAGTAGGGTTGCAGCGCATCGGGCAGCGCCACCTGGCCTGGATTTTCGGGGTCGCGCAGGCTAAAGCGACGGCCCCCCAAAGTGGCACCATCGGGTCGTTTGACCACCAGCAGCAAATCTTGCAGGGTTTCAGGGTGCGTAACAATCCAGCTGACGCTAATGCCCGCTTCGGTAACGGGGGGAGCCATATCGGCGCTGCTGGCCCCAACCTGAGTACCTGCCTCGGAGTAAATGACCTGGTCGGGGGCGAGTTCGACCACGGTGGGCTGGGGCAGGTCGGCCACCGTCACCAGGCTGCTCTCGGCCACCACGGGGGGCAGGTTGAGCGCTATATCGGGCAGCAGAGTCAGCTCAAAGCGGTACTGACCTGGCTCGCGCAGCTCCAGGGGAACTTCGCGACAGGTCAGCAGCCGACCGGTCTGGGTGCAGTAGGGCAACAGGTTAACGGGCAGCCCGTCAGACAAGTCGTAGGTTTCAGGCCCATAGATCAGCGTGCCATCGGGGGCATAACCCCGCAAAAGCATGGTTTCGACCTGGCGAGGATGGCTGACCTGCCAGCTCAGCCGGGGTGACTCGGCCTCGGCTGTCGCATATTCGCTCTGGGAGGGCGACAGGTCGATCACATAGGGATGGGGCGGTGTACGCCCAAACAACCACCACAACAGGGTACCGAGCCCGCCCAGGGCACCGACGCCAGCCGCGATCGCCAATCGCCGTTGCCAGCGGGGTCGCGGCAGCGGCGGTGGCGGCGCTAGCGTAATCGCCGCCGCCGTTGCGGCCTCCTCGACCGCCCCGTCAACCTGGAGTTCTGGCTCCTGCCACTGTTCAATTTGAGACCCTGCCATAGCCAACCACTACCCTCACATTCCAAGCCTCATACTGCACGACAGTGTCACAGCCGTCGCAATTGGTTCATCATAAATGGTGATGTTTGCTGGTGGCATTCTACTGCGCGACCGGCAAACGTTGGGGAGACATCAGGGCATGAGCCATCGATCATGAGCCATCGATCATCCCCGGTTTCTTGCCCATACTCGCTTAGCCCATATCTTTTTAGCACTGAGGTGCGATCGCCATGACAAACTTCTCCCCAGCCCAACCCGAGCCCGATGAATTTCCCCTAGAGCCAGGCCCCGTTGAGCATGTGCCCTGGGGACAAGACGATGATGAGATTCAGGAGGTTTTTGAAGGCACCTGGTCTGACTACACCGCCGAGGTGGCCGACGTGCTGCGACCCGGATCGCGCTACCAAGTTAAGTATGAGGCCACCTACTGGACCGCCATTCCGGTCGAGCCGGGGGTCGACTTTCAGCCCGGCGATCTGGTGGCCGTGCTGGGCCGCAAAGGCAATGAACTGATGATCAGACCCCTACCCAGCCCGCAGCCCAGCCATCCCGACCAGCTGCCCACGCCATAACAAACCTACACAGGTGCAGCCGCTGACGGCGGAATCACAACAATTAGCAGACCGCCATCACCCCGTTGAATTGAGCGGTCTCAAACCAGCACACCAAAGCCACCACCACAAGTCCCCCGCTTATAACCGGGGGATTTTTCTTTGGTTTTTGGGCAATAGTTGCAATGGGTAAGGGAGAGCAGCCTATGGCCGCCAGTACAGACCGCCTCGATCGCATTGAAGCTCTGGTAGAGCGCAACAGCGAAGCCATCCAGCACAACAGCGAAGCCATTCAGCACAATAGCGAAGCGATTCAAAAGCTGACCGAGGAAACCAAGGAACTCAGCATTCGCTTTGCGGCCTATCAGCAGGCCTCACAGTGGGTGGTAAACCTGGCCTTTGGTCTGCTGGCGATCGCTACCATGACGACGATTGTGACCGCAGTGGTCAGGTAGCCGGTTTGCTCACCCCCATGCGAATTTCGGAGCAAAACGAGGCTATTTGTTCGGTATCACCGACTTTGACGACGCTGGTGCGCATGCGCAGGTTGGGGTTTACAAACCACAGGCGTTCTTCTACCTGCCCGGTTTCGGTAGGGGTGGTAATGGAAAGCACCTCGTCTTCAACTCGGTAACGTCCCTCAAGGACCGATGACCCGGCGGCCTGCACCAATACTCCCTCCCCTGCTTCCGTAGGGGCAAAAATTACCATGAGGGCAGTGCTCTGCATTTTTTGCGGTTGCCCATCGAGCTGGCTGTCCTGGTGAACGCGCAAGCCGCAGGCAATTTGGTTGGAGTCATGGCTCAGGGGCGCACAGACCTGGGCGAGCTCGCTATCGGTAGCGGCCAAAAACTCAATCACCAGATTAGACTGCCCCGCTTGAGAACTCTGCCCAGCCAGGTTATGGGTCGTGCGCTGAGAAAACCACTTTCCAGCCAGGCTTTCAAAAAAGTTCACAATGTCCATGGAAATAATCTGCGGTTTGCCAACATAGTCACAGTCTTTAATTCTACGGTGAAGCGCACCTTTTCTAGAGCGAAAATTGGCGCTTATTGACGCTAAAACGGTGCTCTCTAGGGGCTGGCTAATTGTGTACAAATGTTGCGATACAAAAAGTGCTGAACCCCTTTTCCCGTAAGAATTAGAGAGCATCACACAGTGATAAGCTAACGGTTACGCTTTAAGTTCACGTTTGAACTGGCGCTTATACAACGCTGTTCTTGATAAACCGCTGTTCTGTAAAAAATTGGTGACGCCTTCCATGACCGCAGTGAACCAGGTACCTTTGTTGCTCCGCGCCGCTCGCCACGAGGTGCTGGAGCGTCCCCCCGTGTGGATGATGCGCCAGGCTGGGCGCTATATGAAGGTGTACCGCGATCTGCGCGATAAGTATCCGTCGTTTCGCGATCGCTCCGAAAACGCCGATCTGGCGATCGAGATCTCGCTGCAGCCCTGGCGCGCCTTTCGCCCCGACGGGGTGATCATGTTCTCGGATATTCTGACGCCGCTGCCGGGCATGGGCATTCCCTTCGACATCGTCGAGAGCAAGGGGCCGATCATCGATCCGCCCATCCGCACCCAGGCGCAGATCGACGCGGTGCACGAGCTGGATCCTGAGACGGCGCTGCCCTACATTCGCACCATTCTGCAAACCCTGCGCAGCGAAGTAGGGAACGATGCAGCGGTACTGGGCTTTGTGGGCTCGCCCTGGACTCTGGCGGCCTACGCCGTGGAAGGCAAGACCTCGAAGAGCTACACCAACATCAAGGGTATGGCCTTTAGCGAACCCGCCATGCTGCACACCCTGCTGGGCAAGCTGGCCGACAACATCGCCCAGTACGTGCGCTACCAGATCGACTGCGGCGCGCAGGTGGTGCAGCTGTTTGATTCCTGGGCCGGGCAGCTCAGCCCGATGGACTACCGCACCTTTGCCCTGCCCTACCAGCAGCGGGTAGTGCAGCAGGTGAAGCAGACCCACCCCGACACCCCGCTGATTCTCTATATCAGCGGCAGCGCTGGCGTGTTTGACCTGATGGGCGAGTCGGGCGTCGATATTGTCAGCGTGGACTGGACGGTGGATATGGCGGAGGCTCGCCGTCGCCTCGGCCCCAGCATTGGTGTGCAGGGCAACATTGACCCGGCGATTTTGTTTGGCTCTCAGGCGCTGATCCGCGATCGCATTCTCGACACCATTCAAAAAGCGGGCAACCGGGGCCACATTCTCAACCTGGGCCACGGTATTTTGCCCGGCACCCCCGAAGAAAATGCTGCCTATTTCTTCGAGACGGCCAAGAACGTCGATAAACTGCTGGCAACTGTCTGATTCACCGTGTCATTCTAGTAGGGGCACAGCATGCTGTGCCCCTACACAGGGTCCCAGGCCATGCTTACCCTCACCCAGAGCCACCTGCGTCAGCTAGAAGTTTGTCCCCGGCGCTACCAGTACGGCTATTTGGAGCAGGTGCCGGTGCCTACCGACCCGGAAATGCTGGAGCGGCAGCGGTGGGGCACCCAGTTTCACCAGGTGATGCAGCAGCGCGAGCTGGGCCTGCCTGTTGAGGGCTTTCTTGAGGCAGATGCAGCGCTGGATGCGGCGGTGCAGGGGTTGCTGACCGCTGCGCCGGAGCTGTTTGCGCCCCAGGGCGATCGCTTTCGCCAGAGCGAGCATCGCCGCACTCTGGCCTTCAATGGCTACCTCCTGACTGCTATTTACGACCTGCTGCTGCTGGAGCCAGGTCGGGGCCAAATTATCGACTGGAAGACCTATCAGCGCCCCTCCACCCAGGCGCAGCTGACCAAAGCGTGGCAGACGCGTCTGTATCTTTACTTGCTGGTCGAAACTGGCGATTTGACGCCTGAGCAAGTTTCGATGACCTACTGGTTTGTCGCTCCTCCCAATTCAAAGGCCGGTGCAGCAGACCGCTCTGAGCCGCCCAGCAGCATTGCGATCGCCTACAGCGAGGCCCAGCATCGCCGCACCGAGGCTGATTTGCGGCGGCTGACCGATCGGCTCACGGATCTGCTAGCCTCTGGTGGCGATCTGCCTCAGATCGATCCAACTCAGGGCTACTGCGCCGATTGCTCCTATGTGGTGCGCTGCCAGCGGTGGACTGAGCGATTTGGGGACGTAGGGGCAATGGTTTTGCCTGCGATCGCCGATATCGCCGAGGTGCCCCTCTAAATGGTAATTGTCCCTAAAATTATGCTGGCTGAGCGAAGTCGTTCGCTCTGCGTCTCCCAAAGGGAGAAAGCCAAAGCCTACCCGAGATATCCCCTAGCCCCTCAGGGGCGGCAAAGCCTACGACTCCGCTCAGGGGACGGTTACTCTAAATGTACCGTTACACACCGATAAAACTCACGATAAACTTCACCACAAAACTTCAACAGGTGAACTTTCTAGAACCTGGTTAAGCAAGGGTTTAGGGTCGGGTTAACCTGAAATTAGACACAGCTGAGTCGCTTCACATCAAGCTCGTCCAGCCTGCATTTTGTAGGCCTTTCCCTACATGCCATCGCTACATGGCAAGGAGTTTATGATGACCCAAAACGTCCTTTCAGGCCGGCGCAATGTGGCGCTGGTGGGTGCTTACTCTAGCGGTAAGACAACCCTACTCGAAAGCATTCTCTCGGTCACTGGAGCCATTACCCGCAAGGGCAGCGTCGATGAGGGCAATACCCTCGGCGATAGCTCCCCGGAGGCCCGCGCCCGCGCCATGACCGTCGAATTAAATGCCGCCAGTACTGAGTACGGCGGCATTTGTTTTACGTTTGTAGATTGCCCCGGATCGGTTGAGCTACAGCAGGAAACCAACCATGCCCTGATGGGGGTCGATGCCGCGATCGTGGTCTGCGAAGCCGACCCCAACAAGGTGCTCACCCTTTCGCCCCTGCTGCAATTTCTCGACACCTGGGAAATTCCGCACCTGATCTGGATCAACAAGCTCGATCGCGCCAACGGTACCTTTGCCGAGGTGCTGGCCGCCCTGCGCCAGGTTTCCTCTCGCCCGGTGATTCCGCAGCAGTACCCGATTCGCCAAAATCAGGACCTGGTGGGCTTCATCGACCTGGTCACTGAGCAGGCCTTTCACTACCACCCCGGTGCCCCCGCCGACCCTGTACCGCTGCCATCTTCACTTCAGGCAGAGGAGCAGGCCGCCCGCGCCGAAATGCTCGAAACCCTGGCCGACTACGACGATCACCTGCTCGAAGAACTGCTGGAGGATATTACCCCCCCGGAAGACGAAATTGTTCGCGACCTGAAAATGGAGCTGGGGGCCGACCTGATTGTGCCCGTGTTTATTGGCGTGGCCCTGGCTGACTACGGCGTGCGGCCCCTGCTCAACGCACTGGTGAAAGAAGCGCCTGAACCGAGCATTACCTGCGATCGCAGAGGCATTGCCTGCGATGACGATACCCTGGCCCAGGTGCTCAAAACCTACTACACCCCCCAGGGCGGCAAGCTGTCGCTGGTGCGGGTGTGGTGCGGCGAGCTGAAGGATGGCGATAGCCTGAATGGTGACCGCATGGGCGGCCTCTACGACCTGATGGGCACCCAGCAGAGCAGCCTCAGCCGGGCTGAGGCCGGTCGCATTGTCGCCGTCGCTCGCCTGGAGGGTGCCCAAACTGGCGACACCCTGACCACGGCAGGCGACTACGCCGATACGCCGCTGCCCAAGGCCCCAGTCATCGACCCGGTCTACGCCCTGGCCATTACCCCCGCCAAGCGCAGCGACGAAGTTAAGCTCAGCGCCGCCCTCACCAAGCTGCTCGAAGAAGACCCCTCGCTGTTCTGGGAGCAGCACGGCGACACCCACGAGGTGATTCTCTGGGGCCAGGGCGATGTGCACCTGAAGCTGGCGATCGATCGCCTCAGCCGCAAGTACAACCTGCCCATGGCCACCCACCTGCCCCAGGTGCCCTACAAAGAGACCATTCGCCAGGCCAAAGACTCTGTACACGGGCGCTACAAGCACCAGAGCGGCGGCCACGGCCAGTTTGGCGATGTGTACCTCTCCATTCAGCCGCTGCCGCGCGGCGATGGCTTTGCCTTTAGCGACACGATTGTGGGCGGCGTGGTGCCCAAGCAGTACATTCCCAGCGTGGAGAACGGTGTGCGCGAGTACCTCGACCACGGGCCGTTGGGCTTTCCGGTGGTGGATGTGGCGGTGACGCTCACCAATGGCTCGTACCACAACGTCGATAGCTCCGACAATGCCTTTAAGCAGGCGGCCCGTATCGCCATGCAGGAGGGGCTGGCAGCCTGCACCCCCACCCTGCTCGAACCCATCGCTCAGGTCGAAATTTCGGTACCCAGCCTCTACACCTCCAACGTGCTGAAGCTGATTACTGGGCGGCGCGGGCAGATTTTGGGCTACGAGGGCAAAGCCGACTGGCCCGGCTGGGATGTGGTGACGGGGCACCTGCCCCAGGCTGAAATGCAGACCATGATTCTGGAACTCCGATCGCTGACCATGGGCGTGGGCTTCTTTAAGTGGACCTACGACCACCTCGACCCGGTGCCTGAGAAGCTGACGGAGAGAATACTGGCCAGTACGGGGGGCGATCGCTAACCTCACTCGCTCAACACCGCCTTACTTATCCGTAGGGTGGGTCATCGCTGTTGACTCACCCCTGCGCCGTAGCCAATCACCGGACCCACCGCTCACCCAAATGGAGACTCTTGCTACGAGTGAGCGGTGGGTTACGGCGGTGCGACAGGTTAATGATTGGCGGCGGGGTAAGGTGCCGCCTAACCCACCCTACGGATGCAAACTATTTAGCCTGTTCAGAAAATTCAGCGAGCAGCGCCGGAAAAGCTTCTGGCGGTGGAAATTTTTCAAAGCTGTGGACGGCAGGGGTTGTTGCTCAGGGTAGCTTTTCGTCGGTGTAGGTCTCGATGAATGGACTAAAAGATTGGGCACCTTCCAGCATGGTCGATCGCACGTTGACGAAGTCATCCATACCCTCGGGGCGGGTGAATAGCCAGCTCATACAGTGGGCACAAAAATAATGGCGCGTTGCGCCGTGCAGACCCCCGATCGCAGGTTCACCCTGCGTTATTTTGAACCCGCTGCTGGGGTAAAGGGTGCTCAAACTAAAGGCGCTGGCGGTCATTTGCTGGCACCCGGTGCAGTGGCACGCCATTGTCATCAGCGGTTCTGCGCTGACTTCAAACTGCACCTGCCCGCATCTACATTGACCTGTTTTGTGAGATTTACTGTCTGTCATCACTGACTCCCTAGCGCTTCGTTCGCCAACAGAATTTTTGTCCTAACGATGAAAGCCAGCGGCGGTAGATAACATATACAGCTCAGCCAGAACTTTTATACTGTCCGCTGCTTTGAGGTGTTAGACCGTTTACGGCGACTTGGGCTTAACCTCGAACTCCATCTTGGAACGGTAGAAGCACACATCAAATTCTATAAAGAAGTTAGTCTGCCCTAAAATCAGCGGCGCATTCCGGCTTTGAGTCCAGGCGAAGGCCAATTGAACTGGAGCAAAATCCCCTACTTGAACCATCGCGAAGAACGGTGTGGCTGGTTGGTTGCCCAAATTTCCTGCCAGTTGAATGATGGCTCTGCTGTCGTCCCAGGTGGCCCCAAGCTGTAGGCCCAGTTCGTAGGGCATAACGTTGACGGTTGCGCCGCTGTCAACTAAGCCCAGAGCTTCAACTATACGCCCCTCGCGACGAAGAATCAGCGGTACCCGTGGAAGACTATCGAACTCATTTTGGGAGAGATCAATGGTGGAGTAGCGGAAGTGCATAACCGTTAAGCCTGATCCGCTGACTCTAAAGCCTGCATCAAAGTAGCGCCAGCCCCAAAGCTGTTGTAGGGAGTCGGTAAACCGTAGGTTCTGAAGGGTTCTAAGGGCGAGATATCTTCTGCTGCCTCTAGATCCTCTGCCAAAATCCGAATCAGCTTTAGCTTCTCGGTGATGGAGAGTTGGCGAACGGAGGGTAGAACTTCAGACAAAGTCATACGCTTGTTTCCATACAGAAAAGCCATGTTCAAATTTTAACCCTTATTTCTCAAATGATTCAGCTATCTTAGATAGTAAGTAGGTTGGGTTGAGCTAGCGAAACCCAACACCTAGAAAAACGATGCAACCATTCAGTCAAAATGACTGTGGAACTGATAGAGATTACCCTTCAAGACACGATGGTTTGGGAGTAAGATCCTTTCGGGCTTGTTGAGTTTCCTTCGTCAACCCAACCTACAGGAGATCTGCGATCGCTGTCGAATCAATTTACTTGCGATGAGGGAGAACAGAGGATACTAAGTCCAGACAGCAGCAGTCCGAACACCCACCCAATCACCATTTATAGTCTGTCCAACATCATAGAGATAAAAAATGGACATACATCCAACGACATACTCTCGCAAGTCAGTTAGATTAGATCTCAGAAGTTCATCTAGAGGCTTCAGATTTTCAAATTCATTACTAAAATCTTCAAATCGACATATATTTATAAATCCATTCGAATACATCAATCGAGAAAGCAATGTTTCCTTATTTTTAGCAGTCTCCAAAATATATGTGTCAACTTCATGGTCTGGTTCATAATATTGTCTAGTAATAAATTTCATGCTAGAGAGTCGTTCCACGACCTCATTCAAAAAGAAATCCAGAGATTCATCTGTTTCTCCTTTTTGCTTTGAAAAACATATAGCATCATCACGTATTTTTTCTGCCCTATATGCAGATGAATCTACATCTATCTTTGGCACAAAACCAATCCATTGATTAACTGAAAATTCTGCAACAATCAGTGGAAATGATTCAAATTCATTGCCTGGGTAATCATCAGTATCACATTTCGTTGCCTTATAGGCCTCAACTAATTTGCAATTTGACGATAAAAAATCTAATAATTCTTTCTGCCTTTGATCATTTTTATGCATTTTCTCAATAAGACTTTTTTTATCCAAGAAAAGATATCTAAGCTTTTGTGGATAAATATTGTTGACATTGACGTCATCAACACTTATATTGCTTGACGACAAGAAGTCAAAAGTTTCCTGTCGGAGTTGATCATCCCCCTGGATTGCCTCAATGAGATCTATCCTTTTTGATTTGAGGTTTTGCGGAAAGATATCATCAATATTTTCTTTTCGAAGAAATCCTTCCGAAATCAGTAACTTATCTGGTGTAAGAATGCCTTTCTGATCAAATTCCCAGATAAACGGCAGAATTGGGTGATCGCTTGCACTGCCAAAGGACGATCCTTGTGCTGCTTTTTCAATTTCTTTGAGTAATTTTGCAGTATTTAGCTTCATGCACATTACTATTATTCAATATGAAATTCTGAAACATATCAATTCCGTCAAAGGGAGAATATCCTAATCGTATTTCTCATAAACTCTTCCTAGATAATTCTTTCAGCTATTCTATTCAGTAAGAAAACCCGTATTTTGCTAAAACTGTAAGATTCTTACTTTTAACAAGTTATTGGACTGATCTAATTTGCATAGTAGCCTTCTTAAGGGTAGATAGGTAGACCTATCTTGCCTAAAACTAGCCGCTAGAGCATCGTGCCAACCTGTACGGTTGACGGAGAGCGTCTGTATCAGTACTCTTTTACGTTAAGCCGTTCAGCAGAGCGGTGACTTCACAGAACTCGAAAATCTTGGCGCTGTCTGAAGGTGGTTGCAACACCAACAGACAGCTAACCCCGCAAGTCTCCGAAGCAGATTGCGAGGCTAGGCCCATGGTACCCTAGCCCCCTCAGTTTGCACCTGCGCTGCGGGCGGCTAGGGTTTTCGCGTTCTGTTTTCTTCCCCAAATACAAGGAAACAGAACCGATGTTTGAATATCTCGAACCAGAAGCCAGCGACAACCAAGAGACCAACCCAGGGACCGGGTCCCTACCGCTGCCGCCAGGGATTGGGGGCCAAGGCAAAGGGACCCGGCTCCTAAACCCCGAGAAGGTGCGCCATATGCTCTTTGGCAGTTTGGCGGGCATCGATCGCACCATCAAAATCCTCTACGCCCTGGGCTACGCCGACCCCAACGACTGGAGCGAACCCATCCCCGCGCCGCCCGACGGAGTCGCGGGTGACGCAACCTGGTCGCTTCGACTCCGCTCAGCGACCGGAAACGAGCCACGATCGTTGAGCGGAGACGAGCCGAGGTCGTCGAGCGGAGCCGAGACGTGGATGGCGATTCTCACCAAAACCGTTTTGATTGAGTAAGTCTCGTTGTTATAGGTACCGGGTTCCCCGGCTGTCGCCTGGTTTTGGTCAACAGTACCAGGAACCCGGTACCTGATCGCCTCTGCTTGTAATCTGTGCCCCGCGATCGCCAATGTGGCACAGCAGTTTAAAAATCTAGAGGCTCAGATTGCTGATTGCAGCTTGCGATCGCATCGCACTCATGACAGACCCTAGCTGCGCTGACGCTTTTGCAGAGCTTCTAGCATTTGCTGCTTGACAGCCTCGGCCCAGAGGCTAAAGTCTTCGCGGTTTTCGAGGGCGTTGCGGGCGGAGGTAGAGGGGGCAGAGGCGGGCTGCGAGGACTTTAAAGTAGACATAGCAATATACAGAGCTTCTATAGCTCTGATATAACAAATCTCTCCAGGCGCTAGCTACGGCGTTATGCGCCCTTTGCATCGACCTGGCTAGGTCTTGCATAGAAGTGGGCGCTCGCCCCAGATCTATGTCAAAAGGCTGAGAAAACTAGAACTTTTCGGCTTCCGCTAGGGCCATGGCTTTGTTGGCAGAGTAGGTCTGCACCCGATCTTGAGCGACCGGGTAGCGCTCATCCTCAGGCGGCACTTCGGCCATTAAGTCAGCTGCCCGCTGCCAGCGCACGGCCAAGTCTAGCCATTCGGCAGCCGTAGTGGCCGATTTGCCGTCTTCGACCGACTGTTGGGCAATGCGTACGGCCAGCACAAAGGGGTCTTGCCCCGCTGGGGCGGCTGGGGCAGCGGTGGGCTCAGCCTCGCTAGGAGTGCCATTTTGTGCGCCCAACCTCAGATCGACCCCTAGCCAGTCTTTGGTGGCCCACCCCACCAGCAGCAGCAGCAGGGCCAAACTGGCTCCGCCAATAATTCCGCGCCAGAAGGCGCTGCGGCTGCTGGTCGGTTTCTTTTTGTAGACGTCGTCTAAGAAAGGGTTGCGCTGGCGGGGGGCACGCAGGTCGCGCCAGAGACGAGCCGCTGGGTTGGGGCGCTTGAGCACGATCGGCTCTGACCACAGCAGGCTGTTTTCGGGGTCGCGCTTAATTTCGTCGAGCCACAGCAGCTGCTGCTCCTGCACAATGCGGCTGTTGATATTGACGCGGCTAATGCCTCTGGGGCTAATCGTCTCCAGAACGTGACGAACCTGGTCGACCACGGCCTCTCGGGGCAGGGCATCGGCGCTGGGCGCTTCGACTAACAGTTGGAGAATGCCGTTGTCTTGAATGGCGCGGGTGCGAATGCCTTCCTCCGCAAAGTGCTCATTCAAAATCTGAATGATGGCGGCTACACTCCCCTGGCGGGCCTGGAAGTCAATGTCGTCAATGGTTGGATGCATGGCTCAAAGCTGCCGCACGCCACAGAGTTCCGCAGCATAGCGCAGGTATAAACGGCTGATCCCGAAATTATATCAACCGTTGTCCAACCTGGATCGTTCTGATGCAAAGGCTGAGGATCCCGACCCTGATCTCCATCCCAACATGTGTCTCGATACAGGTCTTGGGATGGAGATCAGCCGTGGGTTGTGGCCAGGCTACAGCAGGTGCTGAAAGCGGTCTTCAGCGCCGAGCTGTTTGACGGCGGCTTTGATGTCCTGGGTGCGGTCTTTGCGCACAATCAGGGTGGCGTTGCCGTCGCGCACAATCACCACATCCTCCAGGCCAATGGTGACCACTACTTCGTCGGGGTCAGCCGAGTAGACGATGCTGCCTGCGGTATCGAGGGCCACGTGGGTAGCCAGATCCACATTTTGATCGCCGGGCTGCTTCAGCAGGCGCTCGACGGCGTTCCAGTCGCCCAGGTCATCCCAGCCGAAGGTGACAGGCATGACCTGGGCGCGATCGGTGTGCTCCATAACGGCATAGTCAATGCTGAGCTTGTCGAGGCTGGGGTAGGCCTCTACCCCTTGGGCGATCAGCGCCTGCATCAGGTCGGGGGCGTGGGTTTTAAGCTCGTCGATCATGACCCCAGCAGGGAAGACGAACATGCCGCTGTTCCAGCTGAAGCGACCGCTGTCGATAAAGGTTTGGGCGGTGAGGGCGTCGGGTTTTTCGGTGAAGCGGCTGACGGTGTAGGCGCTGAGGTCGCCGTAGGTGCCGGTGGCCTGGCCCTGCTCGATGTAGCCATAGCCCGTGGCCGGGTAGGTGGGCGCAATGCCGAGGGTTGCGATCGCCCCCTGGCCCGCCAGTTCTGCTGCCGCTTCTAGAGTTTGGCAAAAGGCGTCTTGATCGGCGATCCAGTGGTCAGCCGGAAAGAAGCCCACCAGGGCATCGTCGCCGTAGCGCTGGGCCACCTCTAGCGTGCCCCAGGCCACCGCCGGGGCAGTGTCGCGCCCCACTGGCTCGATTAGCAAGTTAGCTTCGGGCAGTTCGGGCAGCTGCTCGCGTACGCGATCGGCCAGGTGGGCAGCGGTAATCACCCACATATTTTCCCAGCCCTCGGCTAAGGGCAGCAGGCGATCGGCGGTGGCCTGTAGCAGGCTGCGATCGCTGCCGTCTAAGCACAAAAACTGTTTGGGGCGGGCCAGGCGGCTGACGGGCCAAAACCGTTCGCCTTTGCCCCCAGCCAAAATAATAGGAATAAGTGCAGCCATAATAGTTCTGTCTCTAGAGTTTAAAGATGATGTAGTCGCAGTAGTGCAGCGGTGATCCTGAGAAATAGCCAAAATAGCTGGCCTCAGGTTGAAATCAGCTTTTTGGGCTTCAGCGTTACCACCGCGCGCTCGTTGACCTGTAGATCCACCGACATTAAGTGGCTTGATCCTATCCCCTAGGGGGAGAGTTAAGGGTAAAATTCGCTTAATATTGATTAACACATCACCTGCTGCGAAGATTTAGCAGGGCTCCAGGGTTGACTCCGGTCCTGCCTACAGGGACGGCGTAATTTAGCCCTAGCCTGCCCTTTAGCGTTAAACCCGTGCTGAGGCTACAGCGGCAGGTCGTGACAGGGGCTATGTTGGTAGGGCGTCGCAGCAGGTTAAGTAGGTATCCATGACAACCCCTTTGCAAAACGTTGAGTCTCAGCCAGATAGCCCCGCCCACCCCGCTCCGTCGGCCGGTGTCGAGCCAACCGTTGAACAGGCCGAGCCGGTTGTTTCAGTCAGCTATCCTACTCAGCCAGGGACGACTGTGGTCAATCTGACTCCTCAGCCCAGCGCGGCGCGGCGTCTGCTCAACTCACTGCTGTGGGGTAGTTTGTTTGTGGGCACGGCGGCGGGGGCGGCGGTCGTGGGGGCGGCGATCGCGCTCACCGCGCCGCTGCCCGACTTTTTGGGCGGCGATACCAACCGAACCGGCAGCTTTGGCGACCTTTGGCAGGCGGGCTTTCGCTACCAGGTGACGCGGCCAGTCAACATTCTGGTCATGGGCATCGACGAAGTGCCTAATGCTCAGCCCACCTCAGACGAGGTATTTTCGGGCCGCACCGATACGCTGCTGCTGGTGCGGGTTGATGCTGAGGCCGGTACCCTCAATGTCATGTCAATTCCCCGCGATACCCGAGTGGAGATACCGGGCTACGGCATGGATAAAATTAACCAGGCCAACGTGCTGGGTGGGCCAGAGCTGGTAGCCCAAACCCTGGGCTATAACCTGGGCAACATTCAGATCGACCGCTACGTGCGCATCAACACCGCCGCCTTTCGGGAGATGGTCGATCTGGTGGAGGGCATTGAGGTCAATGTGCCTACTCGCATGGAGTACACCGATCGCACCCAGGGCCTCTACATCGATCTCTACCCCGGCTGGCAGACCCTCAATGGCGATCAGGCCGAGCAGTTTGCCCGCTACCGCAAAGACAGCGGCGACATTGGCCGCGTGCAGCGTCAGCAAATGCTGCTCAAAGCCCTGCGCGAGCGGTTGACCAACCCTGCCGTTATTCCCAAACTGCCCCAGGCGATTCGGGTGCTGCAGCGCTATGTCGATACCAACCTCACCCTGGAAGAAATGCTGGCGATCGCCAACTTTGGCCTCGAGATCGAGTCTGATCAGCTGCAAATGGTCATGCTGCCCGGTCGATTTAGCACCCCAGCCGAGTTTAACGCCAGCTACTGGCTGCCCAACTGGGAAGCTTCGGCCACGGTGATGCAGAACTTCTTTGAGGCCGAAGCGATTGGCGTCTACGCCAACAATTCCCCGGAGCGCTACGTGGCCGATTTGGCGATCGCGGTTCAAAATGCCTCTGGGCAGCCCGATCAGGCAGCCTCGGTGGCCGACTACCTGCGCGAGAACGGGTTTAGCAACGTCTACACCATCAATGACTGGTCTGGCACCATAGCACGTACGGAAGTGGTAGCTCAGCAGGGCGATGTCGATAGCGCCCGTGTCGTTGAGTCGCTGTTGGGCACGGGGCGAGCGCTGTCGGAGTCAACCGGCGACCTGGGCTCTGACATTACCATTCGGGTGGGGCAAGACTGGGTGGAGCGCGCCAGCCAAGCCCCTGAGGCTCCGCTCCAGTAGCCCGATGCCCAGCCCCCCTGCCGATGTCCAAGCTGAACTGGCTCGCGATCGCAACCGCCTGGCCGCCGATCGGACGCTGCTCTCCTTTGCGCGCAGCAGCCTGACGCTGATTGGCCTTGGCGTTGCGCTGGATCAGATTTTGACGGCGATCGGGGCGGGCGATCGCGCGATCGATGCCTGGGTCTATGGCCTGAGCCTGGTATACGTCGGGGTGGGGGTGCTGAGCCTGGTCTTGGCCATCGCCGATTACCAGACTGAGCGGAGACGGCTGCGATCGCCGACCTACCGCTACCGGCCCCGCTGGTCCATTGCCGAGGCCACCGGCTTGGCTGTCCTCGCGATCGGTGCGGTAGCCCTGGGCTGGTTAAGTTTAGACCTGATCTCCTGAACCTGGCGATCGCCAGAATGGTCAGGACAGGCTTCCAACTGCATCCAGTGAAGGCTCTGCTCCCTTAGATGCGGTTTCAGCACCTGTGGCCAGCACCATTATGTTTGGCATTGGCGGCTATGGCCACAGCAGGGTTACCCCTAACCCTGTAACCCCTGCTAGCACAATGGTGACTACGGCCCAGCGATTTAGGGTTTGAATGGGCAGCAGCACGTAGTCTTGCTGCTCGATAGCCCGCAGCGCCAGCCGATGCTGAACCAGCGCTAACCCCAGCAGCACTACCCCCACCCCCACAAAACCGATGCCCATCGGGGTTGAGTTAGCTGGCACCAGCTTGAGAACGGCCTGCTGTCCTAGACGGCGGCCGATCTGCTCAAAGGCAACCCCAAACCCAATCAGGCTCAGGCAGAGGCCAATCCAGGCGTTGAGGGTGCGTTCGGCGGCGGCGCGGTTCCGTTCTCGGGCGAGTTCGTTTGTGGTGCTCACCTGTTCGGGCGGTGGTGCGTCATGCATAGATCTGGGCTGCGGCCCTGTAAATCGTCAGGGAAAAATGGCGGCAGAGCACGGCCTGGGGGCTAGATTTAGCTAATCTGAGAGTACAGTACTCTAGTTGAGTTTTTGCGGCTTTATTCAGGCCGGTGCTGCCATGAGTGCGTCTAATCGAGGCCCAAACCCCGCCACCGAGTTGGCCAAAGAGCGCAATCGCGCCGCCGAAGAGCGCACGCTGATGGCCTGGATTCGCACCTCACTGGCGCTGATTGGGTTTGGGTTTGGCATTGAGCGCATTGTTGCCGCTATTTACCAAACCCTGGGCGATGCCGTTAACCCTCTGCCCCTGTCGCGAATTTTGGGGCTGTCGTTTGTGGCGCTGGGCACGTTTTCCCTATTGAGTGCCGCCCTCGATCACAACTATCAGCTGCGCCGCATTCAGCGCAACGATCTGGTCTATCGATCGCGGCGTTCTCCAGCCCTGGTGGTGGCCTACATTCTCGCGGGGCTGGGGGCGATCGCCTTTATCGGTATTTTAATCGGCCCTTTAGTTTCTTGAAAATTAGAGTAAACACGGCTGAGGCCCAGCATTTTTCAGGCTGAGTTAGCTCAGCCATAGCTAAGAGATAGGGCTACTCAAACCCATCAAAACAACTGAATTGTGAGCTAAATATCTAATTTTTCCTAAGTAGAATAAAGCGTTAAATGGCTGTGGTTGGCCAGGGGCAGCATGTAACAATCCTGGTAGATAAGTTTACAAAGTAAAGCCTCTCTTCACGCTTTTTAGGATGAGAGATAGCCTCCACAGGGGTTTAAGATCTTGTGCGAACCCTTGCTAATAAAGGTTAAATGATTCAGGAGACCCGCCGTAATCCATAGGCTTGAGTCTAGGATGATGGGGAAATTTAAAAAACCAGGCGTCACATGGACTCTATCCAAACCCAAGTCATTCTTTTGACAAACAAGATTGACGCCCTGCACCACATGATTGATCAGGTTAACGATCAGGTTTCGGCGCTAATTGCGACCCAGGCCTGTGCCATTACACCCGACGATGCTGGGGCCGGGCGCTTTGCCTACGGCAAGTCCTCTCGGCAGAATCCTGGCCTGCTAGACAGTGTTTGCGAACACAAAGATGTTCTGCTAGACAGCAGTTATTTAGACTTAGATCGCCAAAATACAGAGACTACTTTCTCCCAAGACGTTCAAATTCAGCGGCTGACGGCCCAGCTAACGGCGGCCTACAACCGAATTGCGGCGCTAGAAGAACAGCTGCTGTCTACTCGGGTTCATTAATCTTGAATATAGGGCTCGCCCGCTGACAGGGCGGCTTCGGCCCGCACAAACTCGCGCCCCAGGTAGGCCGCATGGTCTAGATAGGTGATGGGGCAGGGGATATCCGGGTCTTCAAAAATGGCAATGCAGAGTTCTTTGGCCGTGCGGCCGCTGTAGGTGCGGGTAGGCACCCGTTCTACGCTGCCTCGCACAGGCAGGGGTTTGCCCGTGACCGGGTCGCAGGCCAGACCTTTGTCGTTGATGATGTTGGCAAAGTGTTTGGCGCAAATTAGCCCCTGCGCTACATCCAAATAGATCAAGAAGTAGCCGCCGGGGTCTAGCTCGATGTAGCGCTTCGAGAGCTGGTCATCGAGGGCCTGGCGCTGGGCTTTATCAATGGGCTGAGTGCTAGAGGGTAAAGTCATCGCAGGATGGCGCAGCGATCGCGGCCTGTACAGGGTCAAGGCTTTCTATGGTAGCGCGTCAGGCTATCGTCCCAACGCTTTCTCCAGTCGGGAACCGGGCTTAGAGGCGGCTGGCTAAACTGTAGACCGCCTGGGGATTGGCCTTACCTTTCAGCGCCAGCATCCCCAAAAACCGGCAGTCGTAGCTAGAGTCGGCCCCTAGGGCCTGGTAGGTTGCCGCATCCAGCAGAATTTGGCTGTGGGCGGCGCGACTCATCAGCCGTGCCGCCGTGTTGACCGTATCGCCCAGCACGTTAAACTCCCGCCGCCCTCGGGGTTCGCCAATTTCGGCGGCAAACACCTGGCCGTAGGTCAAGCCCATGCGACAGGTAATCGGCAACGGCTGGCCCTGGCAAGTAGGGGCGCGCAAGTTAGCCACTAGATCGCGAATGGCCAGCAGGGTTTCGGCCGCCCGCTGGGGAGCGTCGGTCTCAGGATTGAGCACGCCAAAATGAATCAGCATGTCGGAGCCGATGGAGTGGTAGGTCACCTTTTGCAGAATACCGCGCCGCCGTTCTACCGCCCCGTTGATCAGGGCGAAGGCCTGGGAAAAGCAGCTGACAATGCCGTCGGTATCGTCGGGGTAGTCGGCATCTACCGCCTCGGGCAGGCCCATCAGGTTGACAAAGGCTACCGCCGCCGTCGGAAACGCGGGCGGAATGCGGCGGGCGGCGGCGGTATTGACCAGCAGCTGTAGCACCGATCGCGGCAGGTAGCTGGCCAGCGGCTCCAGGGTTTGCAGGCTGGCCTCAATTTCCTGCATCAGGCCGGGCGCGCTGCGGTCAAACAGCACTGAGCCAGCTGCGCGACGGCGGTTCAGGGTTAGGTCGTATTCGCCCAGGGCTTTAGGGCTGACATCGTCTACCACCAGGCCGCCGCCGCCAGAATTCGGCTCCAGCCGCAGCAGCGAGTTGGCCTGCAGGCGATCGCACCCCGTTGGGCTGAGGCAGACTCGGCCCACGGCTCCGGTTGCCTCGGTTTGCTTAGCTTGCAGCACCGTTTGGCCCAGCAGTACGTGGGCCCGACGCATAGGGGTGCCAATATCAGCCGCCACAAACGGCCCTGGGTGAATGCCCAGCCGCATCTGCAGCGACAGCGGGCCTTGGGTGGTTTCAAGGTTGACAAAGTTGGCCATCGCCCGCTGCATGCGCAGCCCAGCGTAGATAGCCTGGGTCAACTCTGCACTGCCGTTGTCAGACTGGTACGCTTCGTGGCGAAACTGCACCAGCATGGCATCGCCGGTAAACTCCAGCAGATTGCCGCCAGCCTTGCTGATCAGCTCCACCATCTGGGCAAAGTAGCGGTTGATGATGGTCAGCAGAGCCTCGGCTCCGGCTGGCCCAGCGGCGGCGTTGGCCGCAAACAGGGGCGTGAACCCGGCTAGATCGGTGAACAACAGGCTGCCCTGGTGCCAGCGGTGGCGCACCTGTGAACGGCTAGGGGGCCGCTGAGACACATCTCGCGGCACGTAGTCGATGAGCACGTGCTGTAGCGTGCGCAGGTGGTCAAAGACCTTGCCTAAGCTCTGGGCAGAAGGGTCAACCCACAGCGCTGCGTAGAGGTCAGCGGGTACCAGCTCTCGCAGGCTGCGCTCAATGCTCTCCAGTTCTGCCACTGCCCCTGTCCATTACTTGCCCTGCTGCCGCCGCGTTTAGGGTTCCCAGCTACGGGGCGATCGCCCTACTGGGCCGATCTAGCCATCCAGGGCGACTGCGCCAAACCATCGCGCTGGCTAGGGTAACTTGAGGGGCAGTTCGGCATTGATAGCGTCAATCTCCTGCTGTTCTAGCTCGTTAACCTCAGTAATGTAGCGAGTTAGCAGCTTTGCCAACCGCCCATCGTAGAAGCGATGCAGGCTGTAGTTGCCCAGAGCCGGAAAGCCGCGCCGCTTTTTGTGGCGACCCCCAGCCCCCGGATCAAACGAGGTAATGCCGTGGCTGATCGCCCACTCGATCGGCGCATAGTAGCAGGCGTTAAAGTGCAGGTTGTTGAAATCCATGGTGGAGCCCCAGTAGCGACCGTAGAGGCGATCGCCCTTGGTGAGGCAAAACGACATGCCAATCGGGTCGCTGTCGTCGTCACCGTAGGCCGCAAAAAACACCATGCGGTGGCGGTAGTCGTGGTGCAGCAGCGCAAAGAATTTGCGGCTCAGGTATTTACTGCCCCACCAGCCAAACTTGTCGCAGGTGTCGGCATAAAAGTCGTACATCTGGTTGCATAGGGTTTTGCTGATCGCGTCGCCTGTAATAGCTTCCAGGCGCAGGCCCGCCGTCTCCATCGACTTGCGCTCGCGCTTGATGTTGCGGCGCTGGTTGGCATTAAAAATACTTAGATAGTCGTCAAAGTTCTGAAAGCCCTGGTTTTGCCACACGTAGCTGTGGTGCAGCCATTCTGAAAACCCCAGCTGGGTCATAGTGGCCCGCCACTGAGGGTCCACGTAGAGAAAGTGGCAGCCAGAGATGCCGTTGCGATCGCAAAAGTCGTCAATCACCTCTACCATCGCTCGACAAATCACCGCTTCGTCGGCGTCGGGCGAGATTAAAAAGCGGTAGCCCTCTGCCGGGGTAAAGGGCGACATACCCAGCAGCTTGGGGTAATACTCTATCCCCAGCCGCTCGGCCAGGTCGGCCCACTGGTGGTCAAACACAAACTCGCCCCGGCTGTGCCCCTTCAGGTACATGGGGGCTGCCCCCACCAGGGTTTTGCCCTGCCAGAGGGCGAGATGGCAGGGCAGCCAGCCAGAGTTTGCCCCCACGCTGTGCGATCGCTCCATATTGTGCAGCCAGCTCCACTCCAAAAAGGGTGTGGCCAGGGGCATGGCCAGCTCATTCCACACCGCTTCGGGCACCTCTTCAATAGAACGCAGCCAGGTAGCGGTGAGCGACGGCACGGCGGGGTAGCCCATAGGTGGTTAGCCGGTAGGAGACGGTTGGTTATTCTCCAGGGTAAAGGAATTTGCGGTTCTATGCAGGGGCAGCACCCGGTAGTGCAAAAACACCTCATCGCCTACGGTATGGTTCGAAATCAGCCTGAGTCGGGGAGCCAAATCCGCTAAAAAACCGGCCCCCTCTACTGGCGTTGGAGCCGTTGTGCCGCCCAAAATCAGAGGACAGACCGTGATAACTATTTCGTGGACGCAGTGGCAGCGCAGCAGATCGGCGGCCAGCCCCCCGCCCCCCAGTAGCGCCAAACGGTTTGTTCCGGTCTGCCTGAACTGGGCTAAAACCCAGGCCCAATCCCAGGGCTGGGTCTTGTCTTTAGGTATCGGCCAAATGTGGTGAAACTGGTCGGCCTGCCAGCCCTGGGCTCCCGCCGCTGTGGTGACTAAGCCCCTGGGCACCGGCTGCCGAAAATAGCGCAGGTTGGGGTCCAGATTGGCCGAGGGCGACCAGACGATCTGAATAGGCTGCTCGGGCTGGCCCCGCTGCCGTCGCTGGGCCAGTAACTCGGCGTCGCGCACGCTGAGGGTGGTGCCGTAGGCCCGCAGGGTGCCGCCGCCAAACAGCACGCCATCTGCCGCCGCCACCTGTTTCTCTAGATGGGCCAAATCAGCGGCGGATGAAAACCGCGCCGCCCCCCGCTGAACATCGGCGATTTTGCCGTCCAGGCTCATGGCCAGCACCAGGGTGGTATGGGGGATGGCGGGGTCAGACTCGGGGGCGATCGCCAAGGCTACAGGTCAGGCAGGGCCTCTTTAGTTTAGCGAGGGTTGGCCGCCGCCTAGATCCCAGCTGCGGTGGCAAACCCAGCCCTGGTTGGGCGACGATCGCTGGTAAAACCGCATTTCCCACTGGGTGGGCGTTTGGCAGTCGATGGCGGCTTCGGCCTGAGCCACAATGGCATCAATTTGCTTTTGGTCAACACCACAGGCCAGGGGCATATCCAGTGCCTCTTGAATGCGGAGGGGCGTTTTGCGGGTGGGTGACTTGACCGTGCAGGCAAAATTGACCATCACCTGCTTCAGCCAGGGGGCCGTAATCGCCATCCCGCAACCGTCGGGCTTGGTCACTAGCCCGTCCATAGTGACGACCGGGGAGGGGCGTGATTTCAGACCCCGGTTAAAGGCGCGATCGAGACTTTGGGTGTAAACCGGGGCGGCACTGCCCTGCTCCTCAAAGCCCTCAACTAGGGTAAAGCCAGGCACAGAACTCTTAGCTCCGGGGGCTCCTTCAGCATCGCCACTCTGGGCCAGAAACTGCTTGATCTGCTCAGCCAGGGTGCCGGTTGGGCAGACAAAAATAGCAAACTTGGTCATGGTATTCCCAGAGAAACAACGGGCTGGGAAGTACGGTATTGAGCCTGCTCTAGCTAACAAAAGAAAGGCAGACGCTAGGGATAGAGGCAGGCCAACGACTATACCTCTACATAGCAGCTTAGGCTATAACCGGCTAGATGCTGTTAATAGAGCGTTATTGTTTACTTAAGGCTTGGCCGCGAAGTGCTCTTTGAAGTAATTTGCAGAGTGCTCTACGCTATCGGCCCGGCACATCAAAGGCGTTGTCGATGTAGTCTTGCAGCACCAGGTAGCGGCGATCGTCTAACGCCATCTGGCGAGCTGGGTTGGGTGATGCTGGTGGTGCTCCGCCTGCCTGATAGCGGCAGGCCACCAGCGCCACGTCAAAGCGGCAGGTGGCCTCGCCCCACTGGGGATGCTTGAGCAAGTAGAGCTGGGCAGCCTTCCACAGCTTGGCCTGCTTGCTGCGGGTAATCGCCATCAGGCCGTAGGCATCCCAGTTGCCCTGACTGCGCGTTTTGACTTCCACAAAGGCCAGCTGGCCGTCGCGATTGGCAGGCCCCTTGGCCATGACCAAATCGAGTTCGCCCCAGCGGCAGTGCCACTGGCGATCGCACGGTCGCCAGCCCTGGGTTTGCAGCCAGTTGGCCACTAGGGTTTCGCCCAGGGTGCCCAGTTCGGTTTTGCTGAGTTCGGCAGTCATAGCGGCTCCGGCAGATGGCTGTTCTTAGCCTGCCCAAACTGGGGCGATCGCCTATGACCCCTGAGCCATTAAACGCTCAAATCAACGCTAGCGGTAGTTGGTGAACTGCACCGCCACCGGCCAGTCTTCCTGCTTGACCAGCTGCATGGCCTGCTGGAGGTCGTCTTTAGATTTACCCGTCACCCGCACCGCATCGCCCTGGATGGCGGCGGTCACCTTCTTGAGGTTATCGCGAATGAGTTTGGTAATCTGCTTACTCATCTCCTGCTCGATGCCCTTCTTGAGGGTGACCGTCTGCCGCACGCGGGTGCCGCTGGCCGCTTCTACATCGCCGTACTCAAAAATCTTGAGGGACAGATTGCGCTTGGCTGCTTTCTGGTGCAGCAAGTCTTTGACTGCATCCAGGGTCATGTCGCTGGCGGTTTCAATGGTGATGGTGCTGTCGCTCAGCTCAAGGGTGGTTTTAGTATCCTTGAGGTCGTAGCGGCTGGTCACGTCCCGTCGGGTCTGGTCAAGGGCGTTGACCAGCTCCTGGCGATCGAAATCGCTGACGATATCAAAGGAATAGCTAGAAGCCATAGGGCAATGTCGGGTATCTGCGCACCAACAGACTACATCAAGGCCGACCGACAGCTCAAGAAGTAAAGGGTAAAGGTGCTCAGATTGGCGACGGCAAACATCAGCGATCGCCCGATCGGCAGGTTGAAAATGTAGGCCGCTGGGTACAGGGTGCGGGCTACTAGGTAGGCGATCGCGGCCCCCAAAGCCAGCTCCGACTGCTGCTGGGTCACATAGGCCATCAGCGCCGCCGGAGCATACAGAATGATCGACTCAAAAGCGTTCTCGTGGGCCCAGGTGGCTCGCTGGGCGTAGGGGGGCAGCTTGGGCAGCATCGCCCTGGGGGCCGCCTGGTCATAGCCCACCGTAAACCGCCCGTAGCCAACGGCCAAAAACGGGAGGTACACCAGCAGCGCCGCCAGCCCAATGCTGACCAGCAAAAATCCCGGCATGATCAAAACAGATGCCATGAGAACTCAATCGTAATAACGTTTTAGTCGAAGTAGAACAGCGTGACAATTTTGCGCTGATCTTCCGCATCCTGACAGGTTTTAAGCAGGGTGTGGCTGTCGTGAAAGGCAAAACAGACCAGCTGCTGGCAGCGAGAAATAATTTCCTGATTGCACAGGGAGCTGGCATCGGCGAGAGACATGGCGTCGTTGGCCGGGTTTTCAACCAGGTGCATCACCTGCTCCAGCTGATCGCGCGACTCGCGGGGCTGGCGCGCTAAGCTCTGGGGCAAAATGACCGTCAGCAGGTTGGGGTCTGCCTGCATGGCTCCTTTGATGGCCGCAGCATTGGTGCCGGTGGCCCCGGAGGTGATGATGCGGTTACCTCCCAGGGCGAGGGCGTAAGTCATCAGCTCAATCAGCTGCTGGTGCGTGATAGGCACATGGCGCGACCCCAAAATGGCCACCCGCTTAGACCCCGACTGTTGAATAGCCGCGAGTTCCTGCAAAAACGTGTCGACTTTAGCGGATTCGAGCGACGACGCTTCAATGGACTGACTCAAAGGCTGCACCGAATGCGAGAATAACGCGCTAATTGTATCAGAAGGCGAGGGTAAGGCTACAGGGAGCGTCGATCTAGCTTAGCTAGCCGATACGGGCAGCTTTAGATCGAGCAGCTGCAGCAGCCGTTCCATATCGAAGTGAGTAGCAATCAGGTCTTGAATACAGCGCACCTTAATGGGTTCGTGCAGGCGCACCTGGCCAAACAGTTCGTCGATGCGCTCGACCGTTGAAAGGGTGTCAGAGTCAACCGAGACGATGGGCACCTCCAGGTCAGAGGCGCGCTCTAAAATCTCTGGCGAGGGGGGAATCTGACCCGTTAGCACCAGGCACTGGGTAGAGGTTTCCAGGGCGGCAAACTGGATGTCGGTGCGATCGCCGCCGGTCACCACCGCCATATTGGTCGCTTTGCGGAAATACCGCAGGGCTGAGTTGACGTTCATGGCCCCGATAGTTAGCGTTTCGACCATCAAGTCGAGGCGGTTGGGGCAGCAGAGCACTTCGGCATTGAGGCGAGCCACAATCTCGCGCACGGTTACGCTGCGCATAATCGGCGATCGCGGCAGCAGCGCCAGTACCGGAATCCCCTGGCTTTCTAAAAAAGGACGGGCTAGCTCGGCGCAGGACTCAGCCGCATCGGCAGGGATATCGTTGACAATCACCCCGATCAGGCGGGCTCCCAGCTGAGCTTTGGCTGCCAGCAGGCGATCGACCAGCAGCAGCGAGTCGTAGCGGGTAACCAGCAGCACCGCTGCATCAATTTCGACGGCAATGTGGGCCACCGAGAGACTGAGTAACGTGCCCTCGGTCAAATTCCCCGGCCCTTCCAGTAGCAGCAGATCTTCGCCTCGGCATTCGGTGTAGCTCTGTAGGCTGTAGTGAGTCGGCACCTGGCCGCCGTGAGCGAGGCGATCGGCGACCGCCGTTTCAGTCAGCGAAATAGACGGTGGATAAAACCGAGCAGCTGACAGCTTCAGGGTTTTAACAATAAAGTCTAGGTCGGGGTCAGCGTCATTGCCGCCAATAGAGCTGCCCATGGGTTTACCAAACCCAATATCCATGCCCGCCGCCTGCAGCTGGAGCCCAACGCCCAGTAGCACCGCCGATTTGCCGCTGTAGGACTCGGTTGAACCAATCACTAAACGCTTTGCTGAACTGGGCTTTGCTAAACTGGGCACGCTGCAACTCCTCCGTGGGGCAATGCACTGCTCTTTTACTGCCGGGCGTTGTCACCGTGCAGCAACCCTGCACCACATTGAAATTCCGCAATGTGACGCCAGTAGGCACAGTACCACACTCATTCTGCCACTTAAGCGGATGTAGCGTTCGGCCCTGGCAAAACCCTTTCCCAGCCAGAACTGGGATAGCCTAATCGTCGAGTCGGAGTAGCTTACGGTAAAACCCCTGGGAAAAATCAGCGGCGCGCTTTTGCCGCAGGGCCACAATGACGTCAAACAAAAAGTCAACAAATTCAAAGGTCGCCATGGTGATTTCGTAGCTCAGATCGCTATCGCCATCAAACTGCATGCGACAGCGGGTCAGGTCGGCGGGTAGCACCGAGACATTCCAGGTGGCGACGAAGGCAATGCTGTTGCCTCCTTCAATCTGGCGCTCCCCCTCCAGATTGCCCTGCTTGTAGAGAGAAATGGCGTAGGGCAGCGCATTGCGTTTACTGCCCTGGTAGTAGGGCATATAAACGCTGATATCTTGCTTACCTGCGGGCTGAATTGCCTCAAACGTCATACTCATGGGTCTGGCCTTAGGTCGAGTTTTAACCAACGATTATGCCGGCGTTCATCCGGTTTAGCGGCTTAGGATAGTAAATACCTACCCTGTCTAGTGAACCGATGATTGTTTACACACAGCTAGCATTCCCTAGGATGGTACTGGGTGTATCACCAATATTTTCTTGCAAAATCGGGGATGATAGACCTGGGCCAGGGGCATGCTTGGGGGCAGGTATTCTCTCCAGGCGTGGCAACCTGGCCGTTGCCGTTTTTGTCGTGCTTCACTACCTGAGTTCATGGCTGATCTTCCTGAACGCTTTGCCTCCGAACGCTTTTTCACTCCCCTTGACGAGCTAGAAATCGAAGATTTTCCGGGCTTTTCTGGTCGTCGGTCGAAGGCTGCCCTCACCCTAAGCTTGTTGTGGGGGGTCACGATTGTGCTGCACCTGGTGTCCTGGGGCACCTTGCTGGTGCTGGGGTTGACGGCAATTCTGAGCACCCATGCCCTCCGCATTCTGCTCACTCGGCCCGTGCTGCCGCCAGCCCCGCTGCCTGCAACCGATCACCCTGTTGCTCATTCTGCCTCTGAGGTCGAGGCCTGGGAAACTTGGCCCTACGTCTCGCTGCTGGTGGCCGCCAAAAACGAAGAAACCGTCATCGAACCTCTGGTTACCGCCCTGTGTCAGCTCGACTACCCCGCCTGCCGGTATGAGGTATGGATTGTTGACGACCACAGCACTGATGGTACGGCCCGTCGCCTGCAAGCTCTCCGCGATCGCTATCCTCAGCTGCGGGTGCTGCGCCGTAGTGCCGGGGCCAGCGGCGGCAAGTCAGGAGCGCTCAACCAGGTTTGGCCCGACACTAAAGGCGACATCATCGGTGTTTTTGACGCCGATGCGCGGGTACCCAAAGACCTGCTGCGCCACGTTGTGCCGATGTTCGATCAGCCTGATGTGGGGGCAGTGCAGGTGCAGAAAGCGATTGTTAACCGAGCCAAAAACCTCTGGACTCGGGGGCAGCAGGCCGAGATGGCGCTTGACAGCTACTTTCAGCAGCAGCGAATTAGCCTGGGCGGCATTGGCGAACTGCGGGGCAACGGTCAGTTTGTGCGGCGGACAGCCCTGGCCCAGTGCGGCGGCTGGAACGAAGAAACCATTACCGACGACCTCGACTTAACCCTGCGCCTGCACTTTGGCGGCTGGGAGATTCAGTTTTTACTGCACCCGGCTGTGGGCGAGGAAGGGGTCGAGCGACCCCTGGGCCTGTGGCACCAGCGCAATCGCTGGGCCGAAGGGGGCTACCAGCGCTACCTCGACTACTGGCGACTGATTGCTCAGCATCGCTTGGCACCATCTAAAACCTTCGATATGGCTGCGTTTTGGATGATCCAGTACGGGTTGCCCACGGTGGCGTTGCCCGACTTTGTGATGGCGCTGCTGCGGCACCGGCTACCGCTGTTTCTGCCAGTCTCTAGCCTGGCCCTGACCCTGTCGATGGTAGGCATGTTTTGCGGACTGCGGCGCACCCGGCAGCAGTCGATATGGGTGAGCGGTCTACAAACACTGTGGGGCAACCTTTACATGCTGCACTGGCTGCTGGTGATTGCTACGATGACAATGCGGTTATCGGTACGGCCCAAGCGGCTGCGCTGGGTTAAAACCACTCACCTGGGCAACGAAGACGATATTCAAGTTGATCTGCCCTAAGCTAGCTCCCGGAGTATTCTGCGATCGCACGCTATGCCCTGGTTCGTTAAAATTGAGAAAGGTGTTGTCAACAAAGCCGTCTTTGATCAGTTTGTGCCCGCCCACGTAGCCTACGTCAAAGACCTCATCGCCCAGGGCCATGCCGCCAAGAGCGGTTACTGGGCCGAATTTTGGGGTGGTATGCTGTTGTTTCAGGCCAGTTCATTAGACGAAGCCCGCGCCATTGTAGCCGCCGACCCGCTGATTCAAAACCACTGCGTCGAGTACGAGCTGCATGAATGGCGGGTGGTCGTGGAGTAGGAGGAAAAGCTGTGGCCGATTCTAGCGACGGGTACAAGATAGTCAGCGACAACCGCCAGGCTCGCCACGAGTACGAAATTTTAGAAACCTACGAGGCTGGCCTTGAACTGATGGGTTCAGAGGTCAAATCGATTCGTCAGGGCAAAGTCAACCTGCGCGACGGCTACGCCTCAATCAGAGATGGAGAGCTATGGCTGCACAACGTGCATATTTCTCCCTACACCATGACTAACAAGGCCTACAACCACGATGCCAAGCGCACGCGCAAGCTCCTGCTGCACCGCGATGAAATTCGCAAGCTGATCGGCAAAGTCGAGCAGAAGGGTTTAACTCTGGTGCCGCTCAAACTCTATCTCCAGCGGGGCTGGGTGAAGGCCACTATTGCTCTAGCCAAGGGCAAAAAACTCCACGACAAGCGCGAAAGCCTCAAGCGCAAGCAGGAAGGCCGCGAAACCGCACGGGCTCTAAGTGGAAGGGATTAAACAGGTTTTTACGGCTTGCTGCCTAGGAAAAGACGAGGAATGACCTGGGTCAGCGGGTGTTATTCAATACTCACGCCACTGAAGGTTTCAGCTTTTTTCCCGATGCGGGCTGGAGCCGCTTTTTCGAGCTGTCGGGCCTGCTGGCGGTGTTGCTGAAAATGGCTCAACCAGGCTTCTGGGGCATTCATGGTTTCGCCGCCGTGCTTGGTTAGTCGCTTGCGCACCTGACACAGCACCGGAGTGTTGACGCAGGCCCCCGACACAATCACCTGGCCTTTAGTTAGCGAAGGCAATTCTTTCAGCAAGTCGCGCCCGGCGGCCTCAACGCCGTACTTGAGGCTGTCCTGGTCAACGGGGTTGACGATACGCATCAGAAACTGGCTCATACACTGGCTCAGCACGTCGGAGTCGAGCTTGCCGGGGCGCTGGGTGATCAGGCCGACCCCCATGCCAAACTTGCGGCCTTCGCTGAGAATGGTGCGCAAGATTTGCTTGCAGCGGGCTGGCTCGTGGGCGGGGGCAAAGCGGTGGGCCTCTTCGATCAAAATGAACACCGGATAGGGCAGGTAGTTTTCGTCCTCGGCGGTGATTTTGTCTTTGGCGGTGTTCATGCGGGCCTGGTAGCTCTGGCGCAGCACGGCTGCACAGATTACCTGCTGCTCTTCCTGGCTAATCTCGTTCATCTGCAGTACCGTAACCTGCCCAGGGGCAAAGAGATCTTTGGGGGCTAGGTGCTGCACCCGATGAAAGTAGTCCGATCGCTCCAGTTTGCCCAGCTTCCACTCCAGGGCCGGGGCTGAGGAGCCGGTTTTCTCGTTACCCTCGTCGTCTGTGGTGCGGTCTGATTCGTAGCAGGCGGAGATCAGATCCTGCACATCCCAGCGGTGCTCGCCAAACTTGTGCTTGCCCAGCAGGGTAAAGGCTTTGTTGAGAATGGCCTGCTGGCGATCGCTCATATCCGGCAGCAGGGTGAGAATGTCGTAGTAGTCGAGCGACGACATGCGAATGCGAATGTCGTCTGGGGTAAGAATTTTAACCTCGGGGCTGTAGCCGTCATCGCTGGCAAAGCTGGAGTGGCCGCGCATGTCGGTCAGCGTGCCATATTCGCCGTGGGGGTCAAAGATGAGCACCGCCGCCCGGTTGTAGGGGCTGAGCAGCTCTTCGATCAGTACCCCTGCGGTGTACGATTTACCAGACCCAGTACCAGCCAAAATTGCCATATGGGTACTGACCAACTCTTTTACGTCGAGGGCTACAGGCACCCGGCCACCGGGGCGCAGCAGCAGCGAGCCAATGTGGGCCGAGCCCACATCCTGAGGCTGCTTCTTGTTGATAATTTGGCGCAGGCTGTCATCGTCAGCCAGGGTAACTTTGGTCCCAGGATTAGGCGAGACTCTAGGGTTCATAAACCCCAGGGCGGGGTGAAAGTGGCCTACCACATCGACGGTGACTTCATAGATTTCGGGGTTGGGGTGGGCAAAGCCAACCAGGGCTGCGATCGCCTCTGGGTCGATGTCGGGGTCGGCAAAAATGCGATCGGGCAGGTGATCAATCAGGCGACGGTCAGAGATCTTGCCTAAAATTTGAGCGTTGGGCGTGTCGGTCAGATCGACGGTGTAGTAGACAAACTCGCCAATTTTGACCTGGTTGTTATTGGCGGTAATAAACACGTACTGATTGCCGTTTTCCCCCGGTCCTTTAACGGTGCCGATAACTGGAGACGTTGACGTCTTTGGTGACCGTGCCATAGAAACCCCGCTAGAGAACCTGCTGCCAGTTTAGCTAGAGAACGCGCCCTGGTTCAGACTTCATTAATACTAATGTCCTGTTGGTAATTAAGGTAGGGGCTGCGTTATTCGTTTGTAAAGAATACATAAGGCAGCTTTAAGCTGAGTCGACGCGGACACGGAGATTGCGGATCTTTAATGTGATGACGGCAGAAAAATTGGCGAATTCACGGATACTGCCTGGCGGAGGAGTAGATAGGCTAAGGATAGTCGGAGGCGAGGTCAGGGAAGCCTCGCCTCGCCCCCGGCTCAGGAGGTCAGGAACCCGTTGTTCGATGGTTGCCCATGGCATCTGAAAATTCCCCCGTATTGTTCCAGGCTCGTCCCTACGAGGGGAGCGCGCCTACCTCATCCAGTCTTGCCGACGGGCGGGAGACATGGCCCCTGATTCACGCTCTGGCGGCCACTTTGAACGATCCCAACCCCCTGCCCGCCCTAGCTGAGGTATTGGGTAGCCATTTGGGGGCCGGAGCCTGTCTCTTGCTCTGCCACTACCCCAGTGCCAACGACTTGATCTATACCTGCTGGCACCAGGGCGCGGCTCCGACCAGTCGCTGCCTGGGCACCGCTGAGGCCGGGTCGCCGCTAGACTGGCAGCGTCGAGTGGCCCTGGGGCTAATTCAGCAGACGGTTGAGCCAGCGGTCGGAGGCGATCGCCTGCGATGGCAGCAGGGCCTGGCGGCGCTGCTGCGCGAGGAGAACGACCCCCCTGCCTGGCTGCGAGCCGTTGCCGCTTGCACCGCAATTGCCGTAGACGGTTCAGGGTTACAGGGGGCAATGCTGCTGCTGGGGCCTAACGGATTAGCAATTGAGCCAACGGTGCAGGCCAACCTGGCCAGCCTGGGGGCGATCGCCTTTCATCAGCACTATTTGCAGGGGCAGGCGGTGCGCCATAGCGAGCAGCTGCGCTACCTCAACTATCTCAAAGAAGACTTTCTCAGCACCCTCAACCACGAGCTGCGCACGCCGCTCACCAGCATGATGCTGGCCATTCGCATGCTGCGCCGCCCCGACCTCACGCCTGAGCGGGCGGCCATGTACCTGGATATTTTGGAGCAGCAGTGCAGCCGCGAAATTAACTTGGTGAACGATCTGCTGATGCTGCAAACGCTGGAGTCTAAAGCGTCAGCCGCCGTTCATCAAGCCACTGATCTGGGGCAACTCCTCACTGAACTGGCCGAGCAGTCTCAAGCAAAACTCCAGCAGGCCCGGCTGACTCTAGATTTGCAGCTGCCGCCTGAGCCTGTTGTGCTGTCTACAGACCCACAACAACTGAGCAAAGTGCTGGGCGAACTGTTGGACAATGCCTCCAAATACTCGGCTCCGCAAACGACTGTCACCCTCTCACTCTCAGACGCTCGGCCTCAAAATGGACGGGTAGCCCTGCAAATGAGCAACCTGGGGGTGGCCATTGAGGCGGACGATTTGCCCCACATCTTTGACAAGTTTCGGCGGGGCCACAGCGCCACCAAAGATGGCATTGCGGGCACCGGCACTGGGCTAGCGCTGGTGCGTGGTTTGGTAGAGCAGCTTAAGGGCACTATAAAGGTGTCGAGCCAGCCCAGCGCATCCCAGCTCTGGCAGACCTGCTTTACCCTCGAGGTCTAGCGCTATGACAAATTTACGCCAAATTTGTTGGGCCCTGAGTCGAGCCAAAATTTACGAGGGCAACACCGCATCAGCAAAATTTGCTGGTATTCTGGGCACAGGCGTGGTGGCCTGGCCAAACTACACCGTTATCGGCTGGTTTTAACCCATGACTGCGAACGTTCCTGACACCACTAACCTTGAAGCGCTATCTCTGGGCGCTGGCGATACCGCTGTCGCAGACATAGAGTCTGGAGCAGCAGCTGGGCTAGACTTGGGGCTGGATATTGGCACCCCCCAGGCCGCAGGGGTGACGATTCAGACTGAGAAGCTGGAAGGTCAGCAGCGACGTATTCTCGCCTTCACCGATATTCCCTTCACCGCCGAACAGGTGTGGCAAATACTGACCGACTACGACAACCTGTCAAGCTTTATTCCTAACCTGTCCTTGAGTCAGCGGCTCAACCACCCCGAGGGTGGGATTCGGCTAGAGCAAATTGGCTCTCAGTGTTTCCTTAACATCAAGTTTTGCGCCCGCGTTGTGCTGGATATGGTCGAAGCCTTTCCCAAAGAGCTGCGCTTTTCAATGGTAGAGGGCGACTTTCGCCAGTTTGAAGGACGCTGGACGCTGGAGCCCGTGGTGGACGCTCGGGGAGAAACTGTGCGTTTGGGCTATGACCTGGTCATTCGGCCGCCCCGCGCCATGCCGGTGGCGCTGATCGAGCGGCACATTCGCCACGACCTGACCCGCAATCTGAAAGCGATCAGCGATCGCACTGCCATTGTCTTTGGCACTTAACCGCAGGCTTGCTGCCCGAGCCTGAATGGTCTGGGCTACTTCTGCAATGCCAAACTATAGCGATTGAAGAAGGGACGTTGCTGAATTAAGGCATGAACTTGAGTGAGGGCAAACGGCCGTTTGCCCCTACAAGAGACGTTTATTTTTTGGTTCATACCTGTATTCAGCAAACCCGAAGATTGGGCGCTCTAGGACGAGAGCGGCTCTTTCCAGGCGTGCCATTTTAGCCGCTCGGGGTCGCGCCCGCCCTCAGCATAGTAGACCGCCATACGAATGACGTAGAGGTAATTTTTGCTGGTTTTGTGGCGTTCCCGCTCATTGGCCTCAACCAAGTGCTGAAAGAGATCTTCGGCAGCTTTACCCACCAGGTCGCGCTGAGACCGGATACCCAGGCGGGCAAAGTCGCGAGCAAAGGTTTTGCCAATGCCGGGAATATCGGTGAGGTCAGACGTCATGGCTGTGCCAGAGGCTCCAGCCGCTCGGCAATAACAGCGTAGAAGGGGTCGCCGCCGGGCATACCCAGCATTTGCAGAATGGCGGGAACGCTGGGGGTATGAGTCACGACCTCGGGGGTGCTAAAACCTGGCACCGAGCCAAAGTAGCTCTTGACCAGGTTGACCCGTCGAGTTTCGCTGCCGTCGCGCCAGGCGGCAATCGCTTTCTGGTAAAACATCCGGTTCGAGAAGCTGACAATGGCAATGCCACCTGGTTTGAGAATGCGATAGATTTCGCCAAACACCGCCTCGGGCTGCTGTAGGTACTGCACCGACACCGTGTTCAGCACCGCGTCGAAGGATTGATCGTCTAGCGGCAGCTTTGGGTTTTCGTTCAGGTTTTGCACAAAGTAGTGGTCGAGGCGAGGGTTTTTGGCCAGTTCTTCGGCATTCATGCCGTGGCCTTCGACCCACTCAAAGGTCATGTCCTTGGGCAGATGGGATACCCAGCTGCTCATCATGTCGAAAATGCGGCTGTTGGGCGTCAGGCGATCGCGGTACAGATCGGTGAGCTGCTGAATAAAGCTGTCGTCTACGTGGGTGACAAAGCGGGGCGCATCGTAGAAAAAAGTATCGCTGGACTCGTCGAGTTTGGTGCGCTGGTTAGGCTGAAGCAACATAGTGAGAGAAACTTAGGGGCTGCTCTCAGTGTAAATAAAGATTAAGCCAGAGGCTACGGCGGCGCTCTTTGGAGCGATCGCCTTAAGGTTCGCCCCGCATCACCGGAGGCTGCCATTCGCTAAAGCCTTCCATGTGACCCCAGTAAGCCCGAAAGCCGATGATCGCCCAGATCAGCGCCGCCACCAGCAGCACCACGGCTCCTACCGTGCGCCAGGTTCTGTTGTTACGCAGGTACACCAGGGTGGGGGCGGCTAATACCCCGCCCAGCCCGGTGATAATAAAGCCCAGTCCCGCCACCAGCGGCTGTTGGGTTTGCCCCAGATTGATAATCCGCGCCCCCACGACAATTGAGGTGAGGCCCGCAAAGAAGCCATAAACGGTCAGCGAGAGCAAATCCCAGCCCTGGGCGATCGCGATCGCCGCCGCTATGTATAGCCCGCCAAACAGCACCGTGGTTTCGCCAAAGGAAATGTTGAAGCTGCCGGGCACGGGCCAGGTCAGCGTCATGTGCAGACCAGTGACGAGGGCGATCGCCCCCACCAGCCCAAAGCCCGGTATCCATCGCTTCAGGTTGGCCCCATCCAGCCCCCGGTAGACAAAGTCGGCCAGCAGCACCAGGCCCGCGACCATATTGATCAGCATGAGGGTGATGTAGTCGATAAACATTGGGGCAGATTGAACGCAATGCTCTTTATCCTATCGATCGATGGGACAGGGGTACAGAGGTGCGATCGCCTCCACCGATTGCCGCTCTTGGTAACTCTCTCGTACAGTCAACCCTGAAAATCTGGCCAAGCGCCTACAGCAGAAGCAGCAAACCCGATATCGCAGGAAGCAGTTTGGCACACTCGGCCACAAATTTAGTCGTTTCAGATAACCCTGCGGTGGTGCCTTTCAGGATTTTCATGGCTGTTTTAGCAGCTTTTTTCATGGCACCATCTTCAGGATTTTGACCAGCCTCTGCCAACACCTGAACTTGTGATAATGCCTCGGCTTTATCCTCAGGTTCAAGGGTTGGCTCGGCTTCGATCGCGGCTTGAAGCTGCTTTAGCAAAGACTTTAGTTCGGCTTTTTCTACGGAGTTATCTGGGATCTGGCCAATGGAGTTGGTGACGTTGCCGCTGATGGTACCAAGATTCATGACGCCAGTCATATCGCCTCCCACAATACCGCTGACGCTACCGATGTCGCCGCCTGCATTAATATTGATTGAGCTTTTTTCGGTCACGGTATCCCCCAAGCTGTATAAGGTTTCCACGTAAAACTTGTCGCTTTTGATCGCTGTCGTCACCATATTTTCGAGACTGCGAATGCGCTCGTCTTTTTCTGCCATTCCTGCTAGTAGGGATTGTAAGTCGGCGTAGGGCATGGCCGACATTTTTCGATACGTCGCAAAGTACTCAGTGCTGAGCATAGAGCGATCGGCAACTCCTTTAACTTTCGCTTGCAACCGCACTTTGTCTTCTCCTCGCCCTTCCAAGGCAACGACTTCTAAGTCGGCTTCAGGATGATGTTCTGCTAGTTGTTTGAGAGCGACTGCCGCTGCCGTTGGGTCAATGCCTTCGTGGTGAAATAAATCTAGCGTTTTGAACTGCTGTGCGACAATCCGCAGATCAACATTTTGAGTTTGATAAAGATTGAGGGTTTTGATAATTGGTGCAATGAAATCAGCAAAATCGCCCGACTGAAAGTTCTCGTTGCGATTATCAGGTTTGCGGCAAGGGTCAGGATCTGCTTTGGTTGGCAACTGCATGTAAACGTAGTCGCATTTCACTCCTTCAAAATTGGTATCGGTTGAAATGCTCCAGTCTTGAATAATGGCCCCAGTCAGGCTAGCACCGCTCAAGTTTGCGCCGTAAAGCTGCGTCTGTACAAGCTTTGCTCGATCAAGATTAGCACCTTCTAATGTTGCTTCGCTGAGCTTGGTGCCAATGAAGCTGGCATCTGCTAAGTTGGCCCCCTGCAAATTGAGGCCACGTAAGTCCATATGATCAAAATTTTGATCTTGCCCGTTTAGGGTAACGACTAACTGACGAATTTTAGGATTCTCAAGATAAGTATCATCTGTACGCGCTTGAGCTAAGTTCTGAGCTTGAAACCAGCGGGTGCGGGTTAGGTTTGCCTCTCGGAAGTCGGTTTGTCTCAAGTCAGCTTGGGTAAAATCTGCGTTTGTTAGATTAGACACCCTGAAACTAGTTCCGCCATAGTTACTAATAGCAATAGCAATTCTACGAATCAAGCCATATTTAAGATTTCCTAAAATTGCTTGTGTACCGATGTAGAAACTTAGGCCAACTAAAGCGATCGTAATTGGAACTGCACCTATTACTGCTAATCTGATTGTTTGAGCATCGTATATATCTCCCACGACTCCTGCTTTTATGCCTGCTACTGAAGCAAGTGGTACAGCCAGCATAATGACTGCCCAAATCTTCCTGTCGGAAAGAATTTGTGCGATTGAAACTGCAATGGCTCCAGGAACCATTCCAGAAATTCCGACTGCGATTCCCACTGCGTAAAAGATTATGCCTGCTTTGGTATTGTTATCTCCCGGTAAAGCTGCTAAAACAGTTAAAGCAAGAACTACAATAATTGCAAACGATGACAGAGCTGCGCCAAGTCCTCGTCGAATGGCGACCACTATAAACAGAATAAATAAGCTTAGCCCGAAGGTAAGTGCCAGAAATTTATTTGCTAAAAATTCAATTCGTGGCAGCCATGCGCCCATAAATGTCCCAGAGTAGCCGATGACGAAGTTATAAAGTATCGATAACACTATTAGGCTGAGCTTAAGACCTAAATCCCACACTGGGTTTAGCCCGGCCTTTGCATGTCTTAACTTAGCATCTAATAAAATGGCATCTGAGAAATCGATTCCTTTAATCTCAGCATCATCGAAGTCTGATGTCGATAAATCCTGCCCTTTAAAGTTTTGCTTTCGCAGCTTCTGGCGTCTGAAGTTGGGAATCATGGAAACAGAAAAAATAGGCTTGGACCAAATGAAGAATGTACTTCAAGTCATCAGTTTTTGCCTGCCGGAGGTGGCGGCGGAGGCAGAATCCTATCGCCAATGACTAAAGGGCCGGGTCCTGTCCCAGATCCTGTCATAAGGTCGGTGCATTCACGTAAGCCGGGATCGAAGAATAATTTACTACCCTTTGCTGGTACTCCTTCCAACGGATGAACTGGGCAACTAAGCCATTCCTTGTAAATTGAATCAAACCCATTTTCAGAATAAAACCAACTCACATCTTGATTGAATAGCGTTAACGATTGAGCTGCCGCCAGCCGAACTTCTATAACTTCGGCTTGGTCGTTTACAATACCAAGCAAATTGTCTATTACTCTTTGATCTGCTGACCCTGTTAGGCCAAGCGCAAAGGCACTAGATTCTTGAGCCAGGTTGTTGTTTGAGGTCAAATTTTCAAGCAACACATTAAGAAAGGGATCAATATGAAGCAGGTTTATGGCAGCCACCCTGCTTTTAGATTGTGCATTATCTTTGTCGTTCGGATTTCCTAGTTGCTCCACTAGGTCAGGAATGGCGGCTTTTGCTTTTGGACCAATCGCTCCTAGAGTGTCCATAGTGGCCTCTGAAACAGGGAAAACACCGGCCCCTGAATCCACAGCGTTGTCAGCCAAAAGCGGAATCAGGACTGGAACCGCCTCCTCTGCATCAGGCCCTATATTGCCTAGGGCTTCAACACCGCTATAACGGTCATCTACATTTGCAGACTTTAAAAGCGTTATGAGAGCGGGGACTACTTCTTCTTCAACAGCTCCTATCCTGCCCAGTGCGTTTGCCGCAGCGCTGCGATCCTCCTGATGTTGAGACTCTAGGAGCGAAATCAGCGTAGGAACTGCCTCCTTTGCATCAGCTCCTATTCCACCGAGCGCGTTTGCCGCAGCGTTGCGATCTTGTTGAT
>NZ_JBNXVS010000110.1:0-2637 GCF_050565655.1 Nodosilinea sp. AN01ver1
TGCAAAATCGCACGAACTTCGGCACCTGAATCGCGCCAACTTCGGCAGGTGAATCGCATGAACCTCGGCACCTGAATCGCATGAACTTCGGCAGGTCATGACTACCCCATCGGTGGATCTCGATACACTGCGCTCGACCGCGAGCCAGGGAGAGGAGATCCGAGATGGGCCAACACCGCCAAGGAGAGCAACTGCCGATGGTGAAATTTCGAGAGATTATCCGACTCCATAACTTGGGGTACAACCAAAGTGAGATCGCCCGCAGTTGTGTTGTCGCCCGAGCGACGGTGCAAGATTACCTCCGGAGGGCTGCTGCCAAAGGGTTGAGCTACGAACAGCTGTTACAGCTGAGTGACAGCGAGGCGCAAGCACAGCTGGGGAAAGGGAAACCGCCCCCGGTGGACGCTACGCCCGTGGATTTTGAGCAGGTGCACCGAGAGCTACAACGCAAAGGGGTGACCTTGGCGCTGCTGTGGCAAGAAGGGCTTGACCAAGCGGCCTGGACGTTTAGCTACGCGCAGTTCTGCCGCCGCTATGGGCAGTGGAAAGGCCAGCACAACCTCTCGATGCGCCAAGTGCACAAAGGCGGGGAGAAAGTGTTTGTGGACTATTGCGGCTTGACGGTGACAGTCATCGACGCCGAAACCGGAGCCGAGAGAGAAGCCCAGATCTTTGTCGCCTGTCTGGGAGCAAGTAGCTACACCTTTGCCGAAGCCACCCCCTCCCAAGCGCTGCCGCACTGGCTAGGGTCTCACCAACGGGCCTTGGCCTTCTTGGGCGGGGTACCCGCCGCCATCGTGCCCGACAACCTGAAATCGGGGGTGACCGACCCCTGCCGCTATGAACCGGGCATTAACCGGAGCTATCAGGAGTTTGCTGAGCACTATCAGGTGGCCATCCTGCCCGCTCGGCCCTATAAACCACGGGACAAAGCCAAGGTGGAGAAAGCCGTGCAGGAGGTGGAGCGCCAGATTCTAGCCCCCTTGCGCCATGAGCGCTTCACCAGTTTCACCGCGCTCAATGATGCTATTCGAGAGCGACTGAGGACCTTAAATGAGCGGGTGATGAAAAGCTATGGGTGCTCTCGCCGAGCCCTGTTTGAGCAGGTCGACCAACCGGCGCTGAAGCCCCTACCCACGGTGCCCTTTGTCCTGGCCCAGTGGAAACAGGCGAAGGTGAATCTGGACTATCACCTGGAGATTGAGCGCCACTATTACTCGGTGCCCTACTGGTTTGCCCGGCGAGAGGTGAGCGTCAAAATCAGCGAGTCGCTAGTGGAAGTGTTCTACGACCATCAACGAATTGCGGTGCATCCCAAGGCCTCAATCCCCTATCGCCACAGTACCCTGGCGGCGCATATGCCCCCGAACCACTGGGCCTACAAAGCCCAGTCCAAGGCCTCGTTTCTGGCTTGGGCCACTCAGGTTGGCTCCCATACGCACCGTCAGGTGGACGCTATCTTTGCCCTCAAAGACCACGAAGAACAAGCGTTTCGCACCCTCAAAGGCATGCAAGCCTTAGCCACCCGCTATGGCCCCATTCGACTGGAGGCCGCCTGTCGCCACGCCAACACCTTTGCCTTGGTTGGCCTTAAGCGGCTCAAAGCCATTCTCAAGGCCAACCTCGATAACATGCCCCTCCCCGCTGAGGACGACGCGCTCCCCTCCGCACCCCATGACCATGTCCGTGGCCAAGCCTACTATTCCTAGTCCTGTCTTACCGAGTCCTATGCAACACACCTTAGACCAACTCAAATCGCTTCGATTAATCGGCCTGCTGGAGGCCTGGCAAGAGCAACAGGCCCAGCCTACCTACCACGACCTCGCCTTTGACGAACGCTTCGCCCTCTTGGTCGAGCGTGAATACCTGCGTCGCCAGCAGCAGCGCCTTCAACGCCGACTCAAGCAGGCCACCCTCTTTAACTCTGCCACGCTCAGTGACATCGACTTTGAGGTGCCACGGGGGTTGAAAAAATCCCAGTTCCTCCAATGGACCCAGGGGCAGTGGCTCACTCAGCATCTCAGTCTGGTGGTCGTTGGCCCCACGGGTGTCGGTAAAACCTTCCTCGCCTGTAGCCTCGCTGACCACCTCTGTAAACAAGGCTATGCCGTGCGCTATCTCAAAACCGCTGATTTACTCTCTGAATTGAAACTCGCTAAAATCGACGGCTCGTTCCCCAAACTCCGCAAGCATCTGGCTAGCTTTGAGCTCATCATTCTGGATGAATGGCTCAGAGACGCTCTCTCCCCGAATCAAGCCCGCGAAATGCTTGATTTCCTAGATGACCGTTACCGCCGTGCCTCCTGTCTCTTTGCCACTCAATTCCCCGTCGACCAGTGGCATGCTCAAATTCAAGATCCCACCCTCGCTGATGCCATCCTCGACCGCATTGTCCATGATTCTCTCCGCCTTACTCTCAAGGGCGAATCCATGCGCAAGCTCACCAGTGCCCTCTCATCACCTGCCGTTCCGCTGCCGGAGTCCACTGCCGTGACCTAATTGTCGTTTCACTATTCTCACGATCTATTCACAGACTGCATAATGAATCTGACCTGCCCAGCTATGCTGTTTTTCCCTCGCCAATCGAGGGGGTGCCGAAGTTGATGCAACTAGGTGCCGAAGTTATGCAAATACGCA
>NZ_JBNXVS010000111.1:0-2559 GCF_050565655.1 Nodosilinea sp. AN01ver1
ACGTTCCGATCTCAACAAAGTGTCCTCAAGATGCTCTGGAATAGGCTGTTCTTAGCCTCTGAAACTTTCTGTTTATAAGGCTTTCAGGAGATGTGGCCCATTTTTACACGAATCGGTGCCATACCCCGACTTCGTATCACTTGCTAGCTGACCTGTTGAATAAGTGCTTAACCACTTATTCGCTTAATCGATCAAGTGAATCTTCGGTGAGGCGATCGCCACCCAGTGCCATAGATCCATATGACGGATGCGGTGGCCCCGGTATAGCAGCGATGAATTGTGAGGGGCTTATTCTAAATCTGCTGTCGTGAACTCGGCGGGTTAGTTATTCTCGTCCAAATCCTCTGACCCCCAGAAGGCCAGCCATTCCGCCTCTGATGGCCCCCAAAACCTCATCCAGTTAGGCTCTATGGCCGGGGCTGGCGGCGAGCTGCTGCTAGGGTGCTGGGCAACAGGCGAGAGGGACTCAAAGTCGGGGCATCGCCGCTGCTCTGGCCCGGTCGGGTGTACCGCACAGACGAGATAGGAACTGCGAGCGTTAAAACGACAGCTCCGGCACTGCCTTGTAGGAGAGAGGTTAATAGAAACGTTGACCATTGCCAATGGTTAGGTGCTGTCTACGCAGGTCGATGGGCCAATTTTAGCCCTCATCTAGCCCAGCAACCCATTCAGGGCTTTGCCTGTGGAGACTAACCCACAGGGCATGCCTGCGAATTACGGTCTAGCGGTCCCTGGCTAGGGAGGAGAACGAAGACATGCCGCTACTTCCCTTTGCCTCTGTACCGAAGACTCGTTTGGTTCGCGTTCACGCAAGCTTGAGGATTAGCCAGAAACTGATGGCCCAGGGCGATCGCGTCCTGCAACTGCCTTTCTGTCATGTGCTTATAAGCCGGTTTTGGAATGTGCTGGTACCATTCACCCCCGCAGAGGGTATCCAAAATGATTCTGGCAAAACAGTGGTTAAACCGTACCGGATAGCGACTGTCGTGCTTTGCCGCCTCAGGCAGTTGGCGGTTCACAAGGTCAAGATACTGATCGACTAGCGACATGGCTGAGGGGCTACCTCACATCAACATAGGTTTAACCAACCTCATTAAAAAGGCACCTCCCTAAACAGGAAAGGTGCCGCAGATTGTTGGTCTTCTCAATTCAGGAGGTCAGCGAACGATCTAGCGAACGACCGCACCCCGATACTTCAGACCCTCGATATGAGCTTCAGGATGCTCGTCGGTGCAGACATGACGCACATTCGCAGCGCCTCGATAGCGCCCGATCAGTTCCTCAGAGACATGGGCTTGAGGAGCAGTAGCTTCGTAAGAAATTCCACGGTATTGCAGAGTCATAATGTCGCCTCGTTAGTAACTGAAGTGGTAAACAGAGGCGCGTTCCTTCAGGGGGTTTCCCTTACTTCCGTCTCTTTGTAGAGAGATGAACGTTTTTTGCATCTGTAGTTAATGTTACCGTTTTATTTTGACCCGTCAATGGGCTGTGTCATGGGTTCATGAAGTGTCTCGATTCTTTTAGCCCCTTCCTGTTCACGGCTTAGTGATTGCAAGGCGACCTTAGGCGTTGGCCCAGGGCCGGTCTTTGACCATCGCCGCCCCCAGCATTGGGTTAAAAAAGCTGGGGGAGACGAGTAGGCCAGCGGGCCAGACACCGCCCTGCCAGCCTGCCGTCAGCCTCAAACTGCGCTGATTCATAAGCCCTGATCAGGAAACTGCTGCCGGTGGTCATGCTTTTGGCTGGCGTTTTCCACCACCTGAGCCAAGCCCTCAGGGTTGGCTCCCATATACTCGTACATAGCTTCAATCAGCACTTCGCGGCTTTGCCCCTGGTGCCGACAAAAATTGTGCAACTACTCAATCAAAAAATCCAGCGTATCGACCAGGGAATTTACCCCCTTAACATGGGCCTCTACCAGAATCAGCACATAGTCAGAGGCCCCAACGGCAGAGAGGCAGATCTGCGATCGCGAAGGTTACACGTCCATCAGCCCCACATTGAACGTTCGGTTCGCCTACATTCCTTGCGGGGCAGAGGGCATCAGCTAAAGCAGCCCGGATTTGAGCCGTTCTAGCGAATCAGTACGTACCCTCGAGAGCGCCGACGTCTAAGAACATCCTGCATCAGCCGATTGCCTTCCACCAGATCAGCGCAGCAGGTTTCACTCTGCCCACCTTTGCCGGTTCGGCGGCCACCCCACCTGCGCAACAAGACCCACTCGCCAAATAAGTTCTGGCGTAGAGCGCACCAGTAAAAGCGATCGCCCCGCTGCCAAAACAGCTCTTGCTCTTGGGCTGGGGCATAGCCTAGCTGGGTCATAGCTTCCACGCTACCGATCAACAAAGCCCTACGGCTTACTGCCGTCTTAGCCTGATAATAAGTTGCCTGCAAACAAAGGAAAAGTCCCGTGCCGCAAGACAATTCCCTATTTGGGGTATGGCACCGATTCGTGTAAAAATGGGCCACATCTCCTGAAAGCCTTATAAACAGAAAGTTTCAGAGGCTAAGAACAGCCTATTCCAGAGCATCTTGAGGACACTTTGTTGAGATCGGAAC
>NZ_JBNXVS010000112.1:0-2521 GCF_050565655.1 Nodosilinea sp. AN01ver1
GTGAGGAGGGGGTGGGGGAGGAAATAGGGCGGCTGACATCCCAGAAGCGGATGGTTTGGTCGATGCCAATGCTGACTAAGGCCTGGCCGGGAAGCCACTCGCCATCGGGGGTGTTGCCGTTGATGAAGGCCACGCCCCAAACGCTGTCGGCGTGGCCGGTGAGTACGGTGAGGCACTGGCCAGTGGCGACATCCCAGAGGCGGAGGGTGCGATCGCTGCTGGCGCTAGCGACCAGCTGCCCGTCGGGGCTGAAGTGAACGCCGCAGACTTCGGCGGTGTGGCCGCGCAGGGTGTGCAGGCAGGTGCCGGTGGCAATATCCCAAATTTTGACGGTGTGGTCAAAGCTGGAGGTGGCAAAGCGATCGCCCGCCGGGTGCATGGCCAGGGCCCAGCACATGCCACGGTGCTCGGTCATGGTGTGCAGGCAATCGCCGCTGTCGATGTCCCACACTTTGACCAGTCCATCCTGGCCGCAGCTGACGAGAATGCGGCGGGGCGGTTCGCCGGGGGCCAGGGCGATGGGGTGGGGGGCAAAGGCAATGCCGTTGGCGGGGCCGCTGTGCCCGGTGAGCGACTGTAGCACCTCCCCCGTGCGCCAGTCCCACAGCAAAATAGAGCGGCTAGTGTCGCCCAGGCTGCCCGCCAGCACGGTGCCGTCGGGGTTAAAGGCCAGCCCCCAGGGGTGGTCGTAGTGCCAGGTTTGCAGGCAGTGGCCGGTGGCCACATCCCAAAACTTGATGCCCGTATCCATGCTGCCGCTGACCAGCACTTGCCCGCTCCCCCCTGAGGACTCTTCGAGAACGGGGCTAAAGGCCAGGGCAAAAATGTAGGTGCTGTGGGCCTGGGTAATCAACACGGGCAGCCCAGTAGAGGCCTGCCACACCTGCACCATGCCGTCTTCGCCACCCATGGCAATGTAGTCGCCATCGCGGCTGACCACCAGCGAGTTGGGGTGTGGCACCGGCTCCGCAAAGCGGCAGGCCATCAGGCTGGCGTGGGCCAGGTTGACCTGGCGCAGGGGCGTTGTCTGAAAACAGGCCTGGCGAATGGTCAGCCCCGACAGGTCGTAGCCAGTCAGGTCGAGCTTGAGGTAGCTCATCAGGTTGACCAGGTTGCCGACCCCGTAGCTATAGCTCTGGGTAAAGGTCTGGCGCAGCAGGGCCAAGAGCTGCCGCATCTGGTGATCAAGGGCAGCGGTAGAGTTAAAGCGGGCGCAGAGGTTTTGGGCAATCGGCTGCAAAATTAGCCGGGTCTGGCTGTCGCGAATGTATTCTTTGGCGGTGGCTTTGACCAGGGCGTAGTGGTCAATGAGCAGCCCCTCGGGTGGGGCCACCTGGGGCATGGCGATGATCTCGTCGCTGACTTGGTCAATCAGGCGCTCGATCACATACTCCATCACCACGGGCTGCTGGGTAAAGCGGGCATTCTTTTGCTCGATCAGACTGCGGCGGGCCAGCGACTCTAGGGTTTCGAGCAGGCGCTGCTTGGGGATGGCGGGCACAATGTCGGCCTGCAGTTCGGCAATCGTCACCCAGTCGCGATCGATCGCCAGCCAGGCCATGATCTGCTGCTCCAGGGGCACCAAACGCTGGTACTGCTGGTCGAGCAGGCGACGAATGCCGTTAAAAACCGTGGTTTCTTCCTGCACAAAGGCATCGACATCGCCGCCAAACAGCTCGCGAATGGAGGTGGCGACAATCTTGAGCGCCAGCGGGTTGCCGCTGTAGCTGTCAATCAGCCGGTGGCGGCCCTGGGGCGATCGCGACAGCCCGATCGCGTCAAAGATTTGATCCGTATCCGCCGGGGGCAGGCCGGGCAAAGGCAGCGATCGCACCGGCAGCGTCGCTCCCTCCATATCCGCCAAAATCGCTGGCTTTTCGCGGCTGGTCAGCACCACGCAGCTCTGGTGGGGCAGCTCGCCCACCTGGCGCAGCAGCTCGCCGTAGGCTTCGTAGCCCTCGCGGTAGGCCCCGGTCAACCGCCCCTCCTGCAGCAGCGTTTCGCCGTTGTCGAGCACCAGCAGACAGCGCTGCTGCCGCAGGTAGTGCATCAACCGGGCCAGCAGCGGCGCAACCGCCAGCGTCGAAGGGCTTTCCTGCTGCCCGGAAAGCACCTGAATCAGATCGCTCAGCAGCAGCTCCAGGGGCGGGGCATTGCGGAGGGTGCGCCAGATGATGGCGGAGAAGGGCGGTTGGGAAGAAGGTGAGGGGATGAAGGGATGAGGAGATGAGGAAGGATGGGCAGATCTAAACCCCTCACCTTCCTCACCCTCCTTATCTTCTCCACAACTCAGTCGCTGGGCCAGCTTCACCGACAGCGCCGTCTTGCCAATGCCGCCCATGCCGAGAATGGCGACCAGGCGACAGCGATCGCGCTGAATCCACTGCTCCAGGGTGTCAAGCTCAGTGGCACGCCCGTAGAACAGGGAGGCGTCGATGGCCTCGCCCCAGTCGAGGGTGAGGGGGGTAGGGGGTGAAGGGGTGAGGGGGTAGGGGGTAGATGGGTGGGGGGTAGGAGGATA
>NZ_JBNXVS010000113.1:0-2387 GCF_050565655.1 Nodosilinea sp. AN01ver1
TCTGAGGGCGCGGGCGGTCTGACTGGGACCAATGTTGCAGCCATAGCAAAAAGTGGTGGCCAGATAGCGCCCCACCGGGCTATCCAGCTTGGCATCATGGCCGGAGATGGGACCAAAGTGGCGGGTCCAATTCAGCCAGGCCTCTGTATCCGTCAGCACGTCGAGGAGATGCACCGGTGTCAGCCGCTCTGCCACCAGAGCTTCGAGTTGGGTCAGTCCTGCGGGTCGCTGTCGGGGTTGCCGTCGGATCGTCAACCGTTCGTCATTCCAGACCACTTGAGTATTGGTGGGGAAAGCCTCATCCGTTGTCGTGGCCATGGTTTCTAGCCACTGTTGCACCTGCTGGACAAAGGCTTTTGGCTCAACCGGCAAATTCACCTGCTGACCGTACTCATCAATCTGAGCGTGATACTCGTCCCAGGTCACTAACTGGCTGTAATAGTCTCCATACTCAGCACTGCCCGCAATGTAGAGGTCGCCCGATTGCAACTCCAGCAAGATATGGGAGAAGACGCAGAGCTCAAACTGTTGGCGGTGCAGTTGTTTTGGTGGCCCTGACCGTTGGGAAGCCGCCTGTCCTGTGACCAGTTTCCACCATTTGGCCGGAATCCAGGACAGATCCAGGGGCTCAGCAGGAGAGGCCGTAGCCGCCTCATTCACCTCAGCGGTTGGAACGTCTAGCCAGGTGCTGCGGGAGGTGCGATGCTGCTGAATAAACCGAATCGCCACTTCCAGGTGTTGATCCTGGGTACTGGACTGCAGGGGCACCACCTCGAGGAACCGAAATAAGGTGGCTCGGTGGCTTTTGTAAAAGCGGTGCAAGAACGGCAGGTAGTTGTTGTCGGTATAGGCGATATGGGCCTCGCAATGATCCAACAAGGTCTCGGCTTGATGACCCAGAACGGTGTCGATTCCAGCCAACCGCTCTGCAACGGACCCCTCTTGTTGGTAGGCGACAATCACCTCGCGCAGGGTCGTCACCAGTGTATCGGTGCGCTTTTGGGTCTCCTGGCGATAGTTCATCAGGGCCTCACGGGCATTGTGGTGCATTTTCCTGAGCCGTTTAATGAACATCTCCGCCAGGTCATCCAGGGTGCGTGCAAATTGCACCGACAACAGAGCCGCTGCCAGGGTATCCCGCTTGTGGGGAGTCATTTCCCCCATCTGGTTGGCACTCAGCGTCTGGGCTTCCGCCGCAAACTGTTTCAGCTTGACCGGGGGCAGGGCCTTGAGTGCTGAGGCCGCCATCTGCCAGTCCTGCAACCAGTGGAGACGCTCCACCAAAGCATTCAGGTGGCTCAGCATCGGCTTTCCCGGTTCTTGTTTCAATCGATTCCAGAGGGTTGTCGAGCTTCCCTCTGTCTGGATGAAAAGCCGGTTCAACTTCAGATAGTCCTCCGCATTCAACGCCTTATACACCTGCTCATAGAGCCCCTGTGTCACGGTGGTCCGCACCTGAAAGGCCTGGCGCACCAGGGTACTGAAGGCCGGGAGTTCAAACTTGGCTTTGACCAACTCCTCAATCGCCACATTGATCAGGTCGGCCAGGTCATGTTTTGTTTGAGCGGCGGTGGTCATGGCCTCTACCATGGTCTTTTGGGCTGCCTCGCCATAGGCGGTCACCCCCAGGCAGTCCCGCACCACTTTGAGATGACGGCGACGACTGCCCGAGCGGTCATAGTTGTCCAGTGCCTCGGCTGAGACCGTGACCGCTGCCGTGGTACTCACCTGGCGAATAATGCTGGCTGGGACATCCTTCATGAGCACCGGATAGCCCAGCCGCTGATAGGTTTTCAGGAGCACCAGGAAGCCAACTTTAGCCACACGGCTGCGAGTGATGCCGTCTGCCAGGACCAGCTCTTCGGTGGTCGGGATATAAACCATGATGAGGGCTTTGGTCGTGAGCTGGTGGCTGAGTCGAGGGTAGGCGGTATCCGGAATACTGGTCATAACACTGGGTTCTAAGCAGACTGCACCCCCAGCATGTTGGACAATGGTTTCTCCGAGATGATGCCCGATTGATAAGATTGGCTGATGGGCGTGAAGGGGGCCAAAAGTTGTCGGTTCAGCAACTACTCAACGACAACTATGGACTCTCAGAACTTGATTTTTTGGATTACCAGGGCGAGCTAGACAGTTGCTCGTCATATTTAGTCCAATTGCAGTCCATTACGGGGATCTGGCAAATTTTCCGATATAGGCTCAGCTTATCAATAAGGCCAGTCATGACTCCTGCAGCTCACCTACGCCCTGGCTCTAAGGTGTATCAGCCACAGTAAAGAGACGTGACCAGTGCAGAATTCCTGAATTTTTGAGTCTCGTAGTCACTGCCCTATAAAGGTTTCAGGAGATGTGGCCCATTTTTACACGAATCGGTGCCATACCCC
>NZ_JBNXVS010000114.1:0-2318 GCF_050565655.1 Nodosilinea sp. AN01ver1
CCCCCCCGCCCCGCCAGCCCTGCCTGTAGCGGGGCTTCTTATTGCCCTCCCCACGCCGCCACGCCACGCCACGCCACGCGGCCACGCCGCCACGCCACGCCCCACGCCGCCGAGACCATGCAGCCGCTGCGCCAGAGACACACACGGGGCGATCGCGCTACCAAAGCCGCCCTATTTTCGATAGTGGCCCTTTATTCTCATTTGGTGACAGTAGATGACGCTACTCTGAAAAATCTACTGTCACCCGGCTCTAACCCTTTCCCCTGCTACGTTTCAGCGTTTCATTTTTCGTTTTGGTGACGATACTTCAAAATCTACTGTCACCCGCTGTAATCCCCACGGGGGGGGGGTTCTGGCGATTGATGACAGTAGGTGACACCTAAAATAGGCAACTAAAGTTTTTCAGCGCTGGGAAAAATTAGCGGGGCATATATTTAGAACGCTTCTGCCAAACTACTGTCACCTACTGTCATCAGCGCCTGAAGTGCATACAGGGCAAGGGTTGTAGCTGGTGACAGTAGTTTTTAAGTACCGTCACCCGACCGTCACCTGGCGGCGGCGAACCCCGCCAGGGCCAAGGGTTTAGGCAGGGTGACAGTACTTTTCTCGAACTACCGTCACCTACTGTCACCCGATCGCCCCGACCGAGCCCAACAAAAGTGCCGAGCTGACGGTTTGCCGCCGAACCCCGCCGCCGTCAGGTCGGCAGCCGCTGGCGGTGGCCCCGGTCGAAGGCGGCGATCGCGCTTCGAGCCGCCCCGATGGCGATCGCGATGGCGAGTAGCGTTCATAAGTAATGGTGAACAGTTCACAACAAAACATAGGGAATCGTGAACGATAAGATATTCAAATGGATAAGCGCTTAAGCGTTCCTAACTATTCTTAATGTTCACGATTTCTGATGGGTAGGCGCTTAAGCGTTCACTATTTCTGATTAATAGCGTTCACGATTGATGAGGATTTCTGATGTTAACGCTTGATAAAGATGTGAGCGCAAGTCCCAAAACCCTTACCATGCGGTCATTTCAGCGATTGCGCTAATTGTTCACGTGATTACAACTAATTGTAAACGATAAGGGATTCTAATCGTTCACGATTGATGAGGATTGCTTATGTTAACGCTTGGGGGCTTGTTGTTAACGATAACGTCTCGTGATTATAATCACGAGACGTTATCGTTAACAACAAGCCCCCAAGCGTTAACATAAGCAATCCTCATCAATCGTGAACGATTAGAATCCCTTATCGTTTACAATTAGTTGTAATCACGTGAACAATTAGCGCAATCGCTGAAATGACCGCATGGTAAGGGTTTTGGGACTTGCGCTCACATCTTTATCAAGCGTTAACATCAGAAATCCTCATCAATCGTGAACGCTATTAATCAGAAATAGTGAACGCTTAAGCGCCTACCCATCAGAAATCGTGAACATTAAGAATAGTTAGGAACGCTTAAGCGCTTATCCATTTGAATATCTTATCGTTCACGATTCCCTATGTTTTGTTGTGAACTGTTCACCATTACTTATGAACGCTACTCGCCATCGCGATCGCCATCGGGGCGGCTCGAAGCGCGATCGCCGCCTTCGACCGGGGCCACCGCCAGCGGCTGCCGACCTGACGGCGGCGGGGTTCGGCGGCAAACCGTCAGCTCGGCACTTTTGTTGGGCTCGGTCGGGGCGATCGGGTGACAGTAGGTGACGGTAGTTCGAGAAAAGTACTGTCACCCTGCCTAAACCCTTGGCCCTGGCGGGGTTCGCCGCCGCCAGGTGACGGTCGGGTGACGGTACTTAAAAACTACTGTCACCAGCTACAACCCTTGCCCTGTATGCACTTCAGGCGCTGATGACAGTAGGTGACAGTAGTTTGGCAGAAGCGTTCTAAATATATGCCCCGCTAATTTTTCCCAGCGCTGAAAAACTTTAGTTGCCTATTTTAGGTGTCACCTACTGTCATCAATCGCCAGAACCCCCCCCCCGTGGGGATTACAGCGGGTGACAGTAGATTTTGAAGTATCGTCACCAAAACGAAAAATGAAACGCTGAAACGTAGCAGGGGAAAGGGTTAGAGCCGGGTGACAGTAGATTTTTCAGAGTAGCGTCATCTACTGTCACCAAATGAGAATAAAGGGCCACTATCGAAAATAGGGCGGCTTTGGTAGCGCGATCGCCCCGTGTGTGTCTCTGGCGCAGCGGCTGCATGGTCTCGGCGGCGTGGGGCGTGGCGTGGCGGCGTGGCCGCGTGGCGTGGCGTGGCGTGGCGGCGTGGGGAGGGCAATAAGAAGCCCCGCTACAGGCAGGGCTGGCGGGGCGGGGGGG
>NZ_JBNXVS010000115.1:0-2241 GCF_050565655.1 Nodosilinea sp. AN01ver1
CTATTCTCACGATCTATTCACAGACTGCATAATGAATCTGACCTGCCCAGCTATGCTGTTTTTCCCTCGCCAATCGAGGGGGTGCCGAAGTTGATGCAACTAGGTGCCGAAGTTATGCAAATACGCATCTACCGCTGAAAGTGTTGATGGGCAAGGGTTATAGCGAAACGGTAGACAAGTAGACAGGGTTTGCCAATGGGGAATTGCTAGGAAAGTGTCTACTGTCTACCGAAATGGCTGAAGAGATTGTGGATAAAGGCTTTTGCCCGGTAGACACTCTGTCTACCGGGCGTCTACCGTATCTACCGAAAATCGATCACTCGTCGTCGTCTGTGAACAAGCTCGTTAGATCGCGGTAGCCACTGACAACTCGCAAGATGTCTACTCTAGATTCTGTTGCGGTGTAGAGAATGAGGTAGCTCTCCATTGAGAGGCTGCGCAGTTCTGGGAGGATTTCGTCGCGTGGCCGCCCCAGATTAGGGAATTGGGTAATTCTGGCGAATTTGGCATCGAGCTTTGAGAGGAAGCGCTCGGCCTGCTGGAGCCCAGTCTGTCTAGCGATGTAGTCTGCAATGGCCTCGATGTCTTGAATGGCAGGCTGGGTTAGGTAAAACTGAGGGGCCATTATCCGGCGGAGGCGTGGCGAGACCGCAGGTTTTCTCTAATCTGGGCCATGGCGGTGGGGCCTTCTACAAGTTCTCCGCGCTGGGCTGCTTCCCAGCCGATCTGGGCATCTTGCTGGAGTTCGGCGAGTCGCCCTTGATAGATGCCGTCTTGCTGGTCGAGCAGGTATATACCTGCTGTGATGACCTCTAGGGCAGATTGGTATTTGCCAGCGGCGAGTTGGCGTTGGATGAGTTGCTCTAGTTCAGGGGGAAGGACGATTTGCACCGGGATGACACCAGCCTTAACTTTTTTGAGTTATGTCTTCCATTTTAAGGTCTCCCTCAACGCCTAGGTTACGACCAACCACCTGCTCTGCGGGTCCGTGACTGCTTACTTGCTCAATATTGCCGATTTCTGCACTACCTTTGATTCGCACCGTGTCCAACACAATTTGAATGGACGGGGCTTGAGTCTGAATTTGACGTATTTCATGCATTTTTATTGAGCTACTAAAATGCCATAAACCTCCTGGGGACATTCTTGTCCAGTTGTTTTTTGCCAAATCTCCTTAAAACTTTTCTCATCTAGGCTTTTCAAGAGCCGAGCCAAATTTTCAAGATCAATAGTAATGAACTCACGACCATACTCAAAATCTATTGCAAAAGCACTTATATAACAACTTAGGGCTCTTGCTAAATTTTGTTGAATCTCTAAGGCTCCTCCGAGTTCTACGAGAGTTGCGGCAACTTTTCGCCATTCCTCAAAATTCCTTCTTATCTCAAGAGCTTTTTCAAAGTATGCAATCGATTCTTCTAATTGGCCCAACTCTTTTAATACTTGCCCTAATCCCTGATACTCATCAGAAGCATTATACTCATCTCCCTCATTCTCATAAATTTGAAGAGCCTTTCTATAATAAAAAATGGATTTTTGATAATCTTTTTGACTTCGAGAGAGCATCCCCAGTAAGTCGTAAGCCGCTGCCATTTTATAAGGCTCACGAAGTAACTCATAAAACTCAATCACCTTTAAAGCGTATTCACTTGCTAAATGGAAGTTCCCTTGCATTCGATAAATTTCAGCCAACTCATAATGTATTTCAGTCTCTTTGTATGAATCCTTTCTTTCCTGAGCAATTTTCATTGCTTCATCAAAGTAAATAAGAGCATCATTAAAATCATATTTTAGCCGAGAAATAATTCCCAATTGAGCATATACACTACTTAGAAAATTTGTGTTGTCAGGAGATTCCACCTCTTCATATAGCTCAATAGCTTCTTGACAATGCTTTATAGCTTCATCGAAATCTCTTTCATTGGTTTCAATAATGCCTAAATTAAATTTAGCCGTAGAAATCTTCTCCTTAAATAGTATTGAGTAGTTAGGATGTGAAAGTCCATCCAGAATTTCCTGGTTAATTCTCCTTGCTTTTTCAAAATTCCCAAGCCTAACAGCATTACTAGCTTCGGCACCCTTTATAAATATGTATAGATTAATAGCCTTTTCATCGCAGGGCCATTTCATTCTCAAGGAAGGCTGAAGATGCTAGAGTTTCAGGCTGATTCATCTTTTCCTTAGGCTCTATGCATCTTTCTCCTCCATCCCCTGCTACGGTTCCCCAAACCCACCCTGAGT
>NZ_JBNXVS010000116.1:0-1796 GCF_050565655.1 Nodosilinea sp. AN01ver1
TATTCTCACGATCTATTCACAGACTGCATAATGAATCTGACCTGCCCAGCTATGCTGTTTTTCCCTCGCCAATCGAGGGGGTGCCGAAGTTGATGCAACTAGGTGCCGAAGTTATGCAAATACGCATGGTTAAAGACGTTGCACTATCTTTGGCAAGTTACAGGGCTCCTGTTTGCCCAGCAGCTTTCTAAATTACCCCAAGACCTGCTTAAAGAGAACACCAATCGCTTATATCAGTATCTGCCTGAACCGAGCCTCAACAATGCGGTTCAGATTGCCGCATCAGACTTGGCGCTGTACCAAGCCATTGCAAAGAACTTTGAGTACTTGCAAAACCACAGTCTTGACGAGATGCAGCGAGCAACCTATTCCACACCTTTGTCATTATTCAAGGTGATTCAAATTGAGAGCTTCCAGACCGGCTGGAAAATTGGGCCTGCCGGCTCTGAAATCAACGGTGTCTCTCAAGATCAGCAAAGGGAATATCTCTATACCAAGAGTTGTCTGATTGAAAACAGACCTTGGTTAGAAAAGAAACAAGTTAAAAAGGGACTTCGGCGTCCTTATCGAGAAGCCGAGAAGGCTTTCATAGATTATCTAGAAAAAGATGGGTTACGTGGCCAAATCATCTTGGCACTAAGAAGTAAACCCCATAGCGCTGAACTCGAAGATTACGCTGAATCCATGCGTAAGCATAAGGATGTTTATTTAGACGATTTTCAGTGGCGCAATGGACAACCCTATAGATATAAAGTCACCAGCTCACCGCAACCTGTAGAGGCTAAAGTCGATGCTTATGGATCTATACAATGGTGCTGGCGCTAATTAGAGAGTGTTTGAAAATTTTTCCAACCAAGGTTTGAATACTCGGGAAACCTAGAAACACAACGATAATAGAGGTATTGCGGCCCAGCTTCAAGGGGCTTAGGTTGCCTTCACCACAAAAATCACCCTTTCAAAACGTCTTCTTAAATTAACTTAATGGATTACCTAAAACCGCTTCAATCAAGGTCAGATCAGATTTATTGAGAGTGTCGCTCCTCAGGAAGTCTGATGTCGATTACTCGCAGACAATCCAACCAAAACAAGCAAGCCTGTCAACACAAGTCAGCTAGCTCTGGGCAAAAATCGATGCGCGGTGTGCCCCAACTATACGACGAAAGAAAAGTCGGCGTCAAAGTCTGTTTAACTCCCAAATGCGTGCGTGTTCTCGACCATCTTGCTCAGCTTGATGGTTACTCTCGCAGTGAGTTTATTGAACGACTTGCTCGCGGAATCGCTCATGCCAGTGATGATCCGGTAGTTGAGAAAATCATGTATGGGAATGAGCCTAAACCTCGCTAATAAGGCTATTTAGCTGATGTGCAAGGGCTAATTAGAACGCTATCAAGCCCATGTTCCCCAACAAACTTAATCATACAACGATAGCAAGGCCTACTTATATAGCCTTAGCTCTTGCCCCTGAGGGACGCAACTATCAGCGTTCAAAAAGATAGAGCGCTTGAAATTAAACGCTACCACCTATAGTGTCCTGAAAGTCAGTTTATACAAGGCTTTTAGGCATTATAGAAGCGATTTGCTGATGATGATTTATCGCGAAGAAGAAAACAAAGACATGCAAAATATTCAATTTTCACAAAACGAGGTTTTCTCATGAAGTCTAATTCTGACCAAGGTACAGGGACAAAACTCGAATGAGCGCAGAGGGCTAGAGCTGACGGGGATTTGACAAATTGGAGGGAGAGGCGGTGAGCTAGGAATTACCACACCCCTACCATCACCACCTCATGAACGAG
>NZ_JBNXVS010000117.1:0-1746 GCF_050565655.1 Nodosilinea sp. AN01ver1
AAAAGGCGCAGGGAAACAGAAGTAGGCCTGACCAGCCGATGAATACAAAGCGATCGCGCTTGAGCCAGTCGTCGAGGACGTCGAACCATCCTCGCTCGGCTTGCGCGCGTCCCATTGCTATGGTCATACGCGAGTCTCCGTAACTATCTAACAACAAGGTATATGCACGGAAGATAATGGCGCTTACTCCAACCTAGGGACTTAATGCCAGACGGTTGACCAGAGGCCAATCTAACCGCCCTTAGATTATGAGTAATGTTTACTATTCTTTACCGTAGCTATCATTATAAGGGGTATTTTCAGAAGAGCTGAGCTGAACACCCCGATCATCTTCAGGTTTTAGCGACTTTAGTAAGCATTTTTGCTCATGTCAATAGAGTGAATTTTGACAGCCTGTGGCCCGAGTCTTTGCTTTAGTAAGGCTAAGCCATGTGTTCAGAAGTTGCCGTTTTTTTACTGAGAGGCCCGACAGATAGCAAAATAGGGTTGTGAACACAGGATGGTGACCCTTTACACTTATATATAGATACATAGAAGGGCGAGCTTCGGGAAAGCCGTCTGAGTCCTTACACTTTACTGAGTACTATTCGACTATGTTCACGATTGAGTTGACGTTGAAGCATACGGCTATGCCCCTCTCTGTGCAGAAGAAAGAACAGGGCGAGGCAGAGGCGCTCTATAACTCATTGGCAGAAGGTTTGCGTAGCGGTAGCGGACAACTGGTTGAAGTTACCTGTGATCAGCAACCCCACAAGCGCATTAGTGTTTTAGGTAGCGAAATAGCAGCCGTTCAGATTTTTGAGAAGAGCGGTACAGCTACTGCTTCAGGACGCCCCCCTGGCTTCTTTACCCTGAGTAGTGATCAGTAACAGTCTGTATAAGGAGCCCATACCATTATCTAGTGATGTCGTGACGGCCAAAGAGTCTAAGGCTATAAAGGTTAGCAACTTGCAGTTTCAATGGCCGTCTGGGCAGAGTGTGCTGCGGGGCTGTTCACTGACTGTTCAGCCCGGCGAGTTTTGTATGCTGCTAGGCAATAACGGTAGCGGCAAGTCGACACTGCTGAAAATTTTGGGGGGGTTGCTGCAACCTCAAGCTGGAGAATGGTCAATTGAAAGACCCGTAGGGTTCGTGTTTCAGAACCCTGACCACCAGCTGGTAATGCCTACGGTGGGAGCCGATGTAGCGTTTGGGCTAGTTGATGAGCGTCTTTCTCTAGCGGAGATTCGCAATCGAGTAGATGATGCCCTAGCGGCGATTAACTTACTAGAGCTAAAGCGGCGGCCCATCTATGCCCTTAGCGGTGGGCAGAAGCAGCGGGTAGCGATCGCAGGGGCGATCGCCCGCCACTGTCATGTACTACTGCTCGATGAACCTACGGCCCTGTTGGATCCTGATAGCCAAATCGACCTGGTTAAACGAGTCCGAGACTTGGTTAAAGAGCGTGGGTTGACAGCTCTATGGGTGACCCACAGGTTAGTAGAGCTTGACTACTGCGATCGCGCCTTTTTGCTAGAGGCAGGGCACGTACTCGACGAAGGCGATCCTAATCGCCTCAAGCATCGTTTGCAGAACTAGCTGAAGTTCCCGTCAACTTTAGGATGAAAGCCAGAAGATAGCCAGGGCTATTTCATTCTAAAAACGGTCTTGAGTGTATCTAGGCCGAATTTACAGAATCGTTCAGCCTGAGCCATATTGGAGAAGGCGTTGGAGCGGTAGAGATTGAGCGCGAAGTTACGAGCGACA
>NZ_JBNXVS010000118.1:0-1723 GCF_050565655.1 Nodosilinea sp. AN01ver1
CCGACATTCCGCAGGTTGACAAAAGGGATATTTAGGGCGACTGAGGTAAGCTCAGAGCAATCCATGGGATCGCGCTTTGAAGATAGAGAATCTGGACCACTTAGGGTTGGTGGCTGCCATAGTTGACGAGATTAGACTGGTCGAGCTAACCGACGAGGTTCTGGCCCCCCATCCGCTGAACCATATCAGCCCTGGACAAGTGGTGAAAGCGATGATTCTCAATGGGTTGGGGTTTGTCAGCGCCCCGTTGTACCTATTCAGTGAGTTTTTCGAGGGCAAACCGGTCGAGCACCTGCTGGGCGCGGGGGTGGAGGCCCACCACTTGAATGATGACCGTTTGGGCCGGGTGTTAGATCAGCTGTTTGAGTATGGGACGACACTATTTTTTCTCAAAGTAGCGATGCAGGCCGTGGGCCGCTTTGGCGTAAGTGTCACGCAGTGCCATCTGGACTCGACCTCCTTCGCCCTTGATGGAGAGTATCCCACCGTGGCTGGGTCTGAGACTGCACCGGAGACGGAAGACCCCCAGGCGATTGAGATTTGTCGGGGCTATTCGAGAGACCATCGACCTGAGTTAAAGCAGTTTTTGGTCAACTTGATCTGTAGTGCCGACGGTGGCATTCCGGTGTGGTTCAAGGTCGGCAGCGGCAATGAGACCGATAGCCAAACCTTTGCGGGACTGATGCGGGCGTTTGCCGAGCAGTGGCAGATGCCTGCGCTGATGGTGGCCGATGCAGCGTTCTACAGTGAGCCTAACTTGCAAGCGGTGGGAAGTTTGCCCTGGCTGAGTCGGGTGCCACAAACGCTCAAGGCAGCTCAAACCCTGGTGGATAGCGCTCTCGACCCGTTAACAGAGATGCCCTGTGACCTCGATGGGTATCGGGTGTGGGAACAACGGCAGCGCTACGGTGGGGTGGAGCAGCGCTGGATTCTGGTGGAAAGCCCGCACCGGAGGCAGTCAGAGGATTGGCTCAAGCCCCTCGAAAAGCAGGAAAAGGGGTTGAAACGGTCTCTGCGGCAGCTCTGTAGCCAGGTCTTTGCCTGTAAGCCTGATGCCATGGATGCGCTGATGCGCTTTCAGGACTCCCTCACCGGCTACACCTTGACTCAGGTAGCGCTGGTTTCGGTCGCTGCTAAGCGCCCCCCCGGTCGGCCCAAGCGCTCTCAAGTATCAGACTCACCTGCTCTGGGCTATCAATGGCAGGCGACCCTGGAACGCACGGCTGAGTATGAGGCCCAGTGCCAACAGCGCCATCGTCGCTTCATTCTGGCCACCAATGTCTTGGATGGAGAGGCTTACCCAGCCGAGCGTCTACTGCGCGAATATAAAGCCCAGCAGCATGTCGAGCGGGGCTTTCGCTTCCTCAAAGACCCCCTCTTCTTCACCAGCAGTATCTTTGTCAAAAAGCCTCAGCGGGTTGAGGCTCTGGCCCTCGTAATGGCCTTGACCCTGCTAGTCTACAGTCTCGGCCAGCGCAAACTCAGAGCCAAACTCGCTCAAGCCGATGACACGGTGCTCGACCAAAAGCAACGCCCCACTCGCAATCCGACCTTGCGCTGGATTTTGCAGAAATTCCAAGCTATTCACCTGGTCTCCGTAGGGACCGCCCAGCAGGTCAGCAACCTCTCGGAAGAACGCAGCAAAATCATTCGCCTCATGGGCTTTCCAGCCTGCCGCTACTATCTCCTTAATTAACCCCTGTCAACCCGCGGAATGTCGGTG
>NZ_JBNXVS010000119.1:0-1579 GCF_050565655.1 Nodosilinea sp. AN01ver1
GTAATTAGTCACCGCAACAAAGCTGACCTACTGGGAATGGGGCAAAAGTTTGTAGCATAAGGGGCATGACGATACAGCCACGTCCAGAGCCAAACCTGCCGGAGATCGACCCTGAAGAGCAAGGGGCGCAGTATTGGTACGAGCGCTACTGTGAGCAACGCGCTGAGACCGAGCAACTGAAGCAGCGGGTGAAAGAGCTAGAGGACCAGTTCGAGAGCCTCAACGAGAAACTGAGGAAGCTAAGCGAACGCACCAGTGAAACGAGTTCTCAGCCGCCGTCCTCCGATGGAGTCAAGAAGCCGAACCGGGATAAACAAACGCCGCAGCGAAAACGAGGCCCGAAATATAACCACCCCGGCACGACGCGCAACGGCTTTGGCTGGATTGATCACCCCATGTTGCTAGACGTGCAGCGCTGCCCGGTCTGCGGTGGTGAGGTGGAGCGCCAACCCCAGGGAACCAAGCGCCAGCAGGTGGCTGAATTAGTGCCGGATCTCGTCGAGGTGTGGGAGTACGAGCGGCCCCTGTACCGATGTTCCGCCTGCAGGTGGCAGGGCTATGCGGACTTGCCGCTCGGGTGCCGGGAGGGGTTCAGCTATGGCGGACGGTTGAGTAGCGTGGTGGGTTGGCTGGGCTATGGGGGCAACCTATCGTGGTCAAAACAGCGCTATGTGGTCGAGAGCATCTTTGGTATCCCGATGTCTCAAGGCAGTTTAGCCAAGGTGCATCAGTGGTTTTGTGCCGCCTTGCAACCCGCTTACACGCAATGGTGGAGCTGGATTCAACAGCCTGGAGTGCGCTGTGTCGATGAAACCAGCTATCGCGTCAACGGGGTGAATCATTGGATTTGGATCGCCACCGCACCGGAATGCTGTGTTCTGTTCTTTGCCCCCACCCGCAGTTCAGCCGAGGTCAAAACGCTCTTGGGTAAGGACTTCACAGGCATCCTCAGCAGTGACTGCTGGTCGGCCTATGGGCCGCAATCGGCGGGCGCTAAGCAGAAGTGCTGGGCGCATCTAGAGCGGGAACTCAAGGCGTTAACTACCTCTCGGTTCCCGGAAAATCGGGAGTTCGCCCACCGGATCTTCCCCATCATCCATACCGCTCGCCAAGTCCACCGGGACTATCATCAGGGGCGACTCAGTTTGACCGAACTCCAAGCCCTCAGGCCCATCATTGAAGCGGAGTTAGCTGACGTGCTGGAGCATCCCCGCAAGGGGCGTTGGGCGGCGGATTCCCAAGCCTTGAGCAACCGATTTCGCAAGCATTGGCCAGACTGGTTTACATTTCTCACCAGTCCTGAGGTCAAGCCTGACAACAACGATGCGGAGCGAGGCCTACGGCCCGTGGTGATTCATCGCAAAGTCTCGGGTAGTGCCCGCAGTGATTGGGGCGCTCAGTTAGTCGCGATGATGTTCAGCTTTCTCGAATCCATGCGCCGTCAGGGTAAAAACGCCGTGGACAATCTCTTTGAGCTCATCGCCTCGTCGGGGTGCTCGCCCCCTGCTCTTTTACCGGCATAATCCTGGAGCTCTGGAGGCTTTCTCATTAAGCCTCCCTTATCGCTGTGACCAATTAC
>NZ_JBNXVS010000011.1:0-156171 GCF_050565655.1 Nodosilinea sp. AN01ver1
CCCCTGCCCCCGACACCACCTGGGAAGAGGTCGAGGCCGAACTGGGTGAACTGGTCGCCACGGTGCAGGGCACGCCCCTCGCTCTGCCTGCCGCCGACCCCGCCACCTGGGAAGAGGTTGAAACCGAACTGGGCGATTTAGTCCTCGACTTTCACGACCTGCAGGACGACCTCAACTACCGCCGCGCCCAGGCCGCTTTGGGGAATCTGGTGCAGCGGCTCAACCTCACCCCCCGCGAGCAGGCCGGGGTCGAAGACGCCCTGCAAAACCTGCGGGGCCTAATTGATAAGCTAGAGAACACGGTGGTGCACATCGCCGCCTTTGGCCTGGTGGGGCGGGGCAAGTCGTCGCTGCTGAATGCGCTGCTGGGTGAGGCGGTGTTTACCACTGGCCCCACCCACGGGGTGACCCAGGTGGTGGAGGGCAGCCGCTGGCAGGTCAGCCAGGAGTCTCTAGGGGAGGACACCCCCGACCTGCTGCGGGTTTCGCTCAAGAGCCTGGGCCAGTCGCGCATCGAGCTAATCGACACCCCCGGCCTTGACGAGGTGGATGGCGACGATCGCGCCGCCCTGGCCCGCCGCATTGCCGAGCAGGTCGATCTGATTTTGTTTGTGATTGCGGGCGACCTTACCCGCGCCGAGTACGAGGCCCTGCAAGCCCTGCGCCAGGCCAGCAAGCCCATGCTGCTGGTGTTCAACAAAATTGACCAGTACCCCGAGGCCGATCGCCAGGTGCTCTACGAAACCCTGCGCGATCGCCGCCTGCAAGACCTGATTTCGCCCGACGAAATCGTGATGGCCGCCGCTTCGCCCCTGGCGGTGCAGGCTACCCCCCAGCCTGACGGCACCGTCACCTACCAGACCGTGCGCGATCGGCCCCAGGTGGACGACCTCAAGCTCAAAATCCTCGACATTCTGCACCGCGAGGGCAAAGCCCTGGTCGCCCTCAACACCCTGATGTATGCCGAAGGGGTGAGCGCCGAAATTTTGGCCCGCAAAAAGCAGATCTGCGATCGCATTGCCGACGACACGATCTGGAACGCCACTCTGATCAAAGCCGTTGCCGTTGCCCTCAACCCCGTCACCGTGGCCGACCTGGTGGGCGGTACCGTGGTCGATGTCATGCTGATTCTCAACCTGTCTCGGCTCTACGGTCTGCCGATGACCCGCCCCGCCGCCCTCAAGCTGCTCCAGCAGATCGCCCTGGGCCTGGGCGGCATTACCGTCAGCGAGCTGGTGATCACCCTCGGCCTCAGCTCGCTGAAGGGGGTGCTGGGGGTGTCTGCGATCGCCACGGGCGGTCTGTCCCTCGCCCCCTACGTGCCCGTAGCCCTGGCCCAGGGCGGGGTAGCGGGTCTGGCCACTTACGGCATCGGCCAAATTACCAAAACCTACCTCACCAACGGTGCCACCTGGGGACCAGAGGGGCCACGAGCCGTGATCACCGAAATTCTCGACGGCCTTGACGAAGACTCGATTTTGAACCGCATTAAAACCGAACTGCGAGCCAAGATTTCACCTCAGTAGTGAGTTTGGCGCTAATGCTAAGCACACTAGGGCAGCGCTAGCACGATCCAGCAACGCACCCCTGCAACCCTCTAGTCGTCAGCATCCTCAGTCGGAACGACAGTGCGATCGGTCCCATCGGTAGTGTCTGTGGTATCGACTGTCGGATCTTGCGCCTCAGGAGTCGTGACCCGAGGCGGCTGGGTCTGGGGAGTGGGGATCTGAGGCGTTTCAATTTCTCTAACCGGAATATCGAGGCGGTTTTCTTCAGGTCTGGGTTCGGTTCCGGCCTCAGCTTCAGTCGCAGCGCCATCGACACCCGCCGGATCGGTGGTAGATTCTGGCGTCGTTTCTGCCGATTCGTCAGCAGCGCCTGGCTGGTCTGCGGCTGAACTAGCCGGGGTAGCACTGGAACCGGGCACCACGCCAGGCCCGGTAATGGTGTAGCTTCTGTTCCCCGAAGAGGTGCCTTCCTGGGTTTCAGTAGCGGCCTCGCCAACCCCAGAAGCCTCGGTTTGTGACTGCACCGGCTGCGCGTCGTTGTCGCTGGCGCAGAGGTCGTCAAGGTTGACCACCTCACCCTCTGAGTTAACTAAGTAGCAAAACCCCTGGGCCTGGCTGGGGCTTGACCACAGGATTGCGCCAGCCATTAAACCAAGACTACCTGCAAAGGTTAAAACATTAGGTTTCATAGGATTCCACAACCTCTAGCGCAATGCATAGCGCCATATGAAGAACGTCAGAAGATCATCAGCTCAACAGAACTTAATCACACCCTACCAGCAGTATCGCAGGTGCCTTATCGTCCTTGTGGTAGAAACTTGCATCGCGGTAAGTTGTAAAGGCTGCCCCAGCCCAGATACTTACTGATTGACACCAATGACGCAATTTACGCTCTACGGCCCCACCATCAGCACCTACGTTCGCACGGTGCGAATGATTTTGGCAGAAACCAACACGCCCTACGACCTAAAAACAGTCAATATCTTTAGCGATCGCACCCCCGAGTACCTGGCCAAAAACCCCTTCGGTAAAGTGCCCACGCTAGAAATGGACGGGGAAACGCTCTACGAAACCTGCGCCATCGTTGAATACCTCGATACCGTGGTAGGCAACCGGGGCTTTACTCCCACAGGTGCCCTGGGCCAGGCCCGTATGCGCCAAATTATGGCGATCGTAGACAGCTACCTCTACGGCCCGGCGATTGGCGTCATCACCATTCAGCGGCTGATTGTGCCCAGCCAGGGCGGCCAAACCGACGAAGCCGCCGTCGCCGCCGCCGTACCCAAGGCCAAAACGGCCCTAGAAGCAATCGAGGCGATCGCCCCCTGCACCCCCTACCTGCTGGGCGAAGCCATTACCCTGGCCGACTTTTATCTCATGCCGGTCATGCTCTACCTGTCTAAAACCCCAGAGCTGAAAGCCGCTACCGGCCAAACCCCCAAGCTCAACGACTGGTGGACTTTAGTCAGCGATCGGCCCAGCTTTAAGGAGGTAGTTGCCTAGGGCGGGTTCATCAGTCAACCAGCACTCCCGGCTCCCGCAGCCCCGCCAGCCTGCCCTGCCCGGTGCAAAACAGCACCGTTTTGATCTCGGCAATCAGCACCTCCGCCAGGGCGGCCACGGCTTCCTCCGAGTCACTGGCCGCCTGCAAAAACGGCATCGCCAGTCCTGCCAGGTCGGCCCCCAGGGCGATCGCCTTGGCCACATCCAGCCCGTGGCGCAGCCCCCCCGACGCAATCAACGGTAGGGTGGGGGCCACCTGCCGCGCCTGCACAATGCAGTCTGCCGTAGGCAGGCCCCACTCGCCAAAGGTCTGGCCCAGCCGTCGCTGGTGGGCATCTAGCGCTCGCTCGCTCTCTACCCGCGCCCAGGAGGTGCCCCCGGCCCCGGCCACATCTACCGCCGCGACTCCGGCTTCGATCAATCGCCGCACCAGGGGGGCGGCAATGCCGTTGCCTACTTCCTTGGCGATTACCGGCACCGGCAGCGCCGCGCAGAGCTGCTCAATTTTGCCCAGCAACCCCTTAAAGTTGGTGTCGCCTCCGGTCTGCACCGCCTCTTGCAGCGGGTTGAGGTGCAAAATCAGCGCATTGGCCTCCAGCTTTTCGACCACGCGGCGGCACTGGTCGAGCCCGTAGCCGTAGTTGAGCTGCACCGCCCCCAGGTTGGCCAGCAGCAGCATGTCGGGGGCCAGCGCTCTGACCGCAAACGTCTCCATCAGCTCCGGATTCTCGACTCCCACCCGCTGAGAGCCCACCCCCATCGCCAGGCCAAAGCGCTGGGCCACCACCGCCAACCGCCGGTTGATCTGGTGGGCCGCCTCGGTGCCCCCGGTCATCGACGAAATCAGCAGCGGTGCCCCCAGCGGATGGCCCAAAAACGTCGTGCTGATGTCAATATCCTGGTAGTCAAGCTCTGGCAGGCAGCAGTGGGTGAACCGATAGCGCTCTAGCCCCGTGGTAATTTGGGCGCACTGCACCGGCCCTTCTAAACAAATGCGCAGATGATCGGCCTTGCGGGCCTGGGTCTCATGGGCAACAGGCAGTACAGTCACAGCGCGTATGGCGAAATCAACGCCCCCTATCGTAGGCAAGAATGCCGGAGTTGGCTGCGATCGCACACCCAACGTAATAACTCTACCCCTTCAGCAGCTCCACCCCGTCGCGCCCGTCCACAGGCTGTAGAAACACCTTCACCGACTCATCCTTGGCCGTCGGCAGCACCTTGCCCACAAAGTCGGGGTGAATGGGCAGCTCGCGGTGGCCGCGATCGATCAGCACCGCCAGGCGAATGGCGCTGGGCCGCCCGTAGTCGATCACCGCATTGAGGGCGGCGCGAATGGTGCGACCGCTAAAGATCACGTCATCGACCAGCACCACCACCCGGTCGGTGATATCGAAGAGAATTTCGGTGCGGGCCGGGGTGCGGGTGCTAATTTTGTCTAGGTCATCGCGGTACAGGGTGATGTCGATCGCCCCCACCGGCAGCTCTACCCCCTCCAGCCGCTGAATTTGCTGAGCCAGCAGGTGGGCCAGGGGCACCCCTCGCGTGTGGATGCCCAGCAGCACCAGGCGGTTCAGGTCGCCCCCTCGCTCTACCACCTCCGACGCCAGCCGGTTTAGGGTACGGCGCATCTCTTCGACCGACAAAATCTCAACGACCGTGCTGCTGGCACCCATCGACAGCTCTCCCGACGGTAAAAACTCACTATAGCGGACCCTGGAATGGGTATAGCAAAAGACCCCTGATGCCAGAGGTCTTTCAGCTGCAACAGCGGTCGTGCAGCGGGCCTACTGATAACGCTCTCTTACGAAGGCGAGAGGAAGAGGGTAAGCGCACGGCTGTCTAAGGATTGAACCTTGCCTGCCTCGTTCAGGTCTTCTACCACCCGGTTGAGCAAGTCGGTGGCGCGATCGCGATGCTGATGCTCTCGCCCCCGCAGCCTGACCAGAAACTTGACAGAATCTCCCTTGTCTAACCATTGAGCGGCCCGCTTAATGCGCAGCGCGTAGTCAGATTCACCAATATTGGGGCGAAACTTAACTTCTTTCACAGAAGGACGCGAGGTCTGCTTCTGGCGCTTGTTCTGCTGATACTGGAGCTTGCCGTGGTCCATAATCTTAGCCACGGGCGGGCCATCGTCACTGGGAGAGACGACCACCAGATCGAGCTTGCTCTCTTTGGCCATCTTGAGGGCATCTCGGGTGTCGATCACGCCCAGGTTTTCACCCGTCTGAGTGATCAGCAGAACCTCGGGGTCTCTAATGTCGCGGTTAACAACGGCTTTCTGCTTCTTAGCGATAAGACAAATCTCCAAACTCTACAAATACGAAGTTGATCCAAGGATAACCCGTACCCAGAGCGGCTGCATCTTTCTGCTGGTAGGAACCGCCAGTAGGAGCTGCGCGCGGTTGCTAGGATGTGGCCCTTACAGGCTTGTCGTGTTTGCAGCTGCGCCCGTTTGGGGATACTAGCCTTGCCATAACTGAAGATGTTCCTGCGCTGCAGGGCTGGGGGCACCCGGCCCTGTTTTTTTGGCTGGGCCTGCCTGAAGCAGGCGTTGAAGAACGGTGAGGAAAACGCCTGGCGATCGCGCCTAGCCGCGATTCTTAATCGTCATCACCTGCACAATCTGCTGGGCCGTCGCGTTGGGAATCTCTAGAATGACGCAGAGATCTTCTAAAAAAGACTGCTCCTGGGGCGTAACCGTGCGATCGGAGAGCACCAGATCGGTGGCGATCGCAAAGGCGGTTTCTCGCAGGTCTGGGGGCAGCACCCCCTTGGCCTGGTTCACCAGCGTCCCTGGTCCCTCCTGCTTCAGGCGGGCGAGCAAATTGTCAAACAGACGGTGGAGGGCTTCGCTAGAGTAGCTGCTAAACAGCGCCATGCGCGACAGCAGCATCGTCATATCCTGCCCCTCGCGCTCGGCCAGGTAGCCGTCAGCGGCGATCGCCACCAGCGCAATGCTGGCCAGGGCCTCTGCCGGGCCCATAGCGGCCGCCCCTGTCGATGAATTGATCATGTCTGTCTTCCCCTAGCGTTGCCGTAGCCCTGGTGCCACCTAATTCTTGCCCTAAAGCGGCCCCGGTGCAATCTACTCGTCAGGAGTCTTTACCGCTAGCAAACCCGCTGCTGCTGCGGCATCCGTCAAATTGCCTAACCTTGTGATCAATCTCACAATCGAGTGTGACAAATTGGCTAGGTTTTCAGGAACCTTCCAGTGATACTAAGGTTGACTCAACTTTAGCCGAGTCATCTACAGGGAACACACAACCAACCGACATGCCCTCACGGGTCTGTCGGTTTTTTTCTATTTCCCGGTCGCCTGGTGGTAGAAGCGCTGCATATCGTCAAACCACTGTCGCCGCGACTCATCCCAGGTGTAGAACATGTGCCCCCCCTGAAAATGGCGCAGGGTGAGGTTGGGGCGCAGCTCATCGTTGAGCGCCATCTGGTCGACCAGGTGGTTCGACGAAAAGTAGGGCGTTACGAGGTCATAGATGCCGTGAGTGATGTAGACCTGTAGGTAGGGGTTGAGGGCCATACCCACCCGCAGGTCATCCACCGAGCCCACAAAGCCCTGCCGGTAGTCGCTCTCGGGCAAAAACTCCCAGGCTTTGAACACCTCAAAGCTGAGCAGGTTGTAGGTCAGGGTGGTGTTGACCCCCAGGGTAGAGCGCAGGTGGCTATTGATCGCGCCGGTAAACAGGCGATCGATGCCCTCCAGGGTGGGGTCGGTGCCCTCGTGCAGCACGCGATCGGGAAAGGGGTCGATCGCCGTTACCGAACCATCGTAGAGGCCCAGAATGCGCTGCTGGTGGCGCAGTAGCTCGCGGGCAAACACCGCAATATCAATGCGGCCCCGGTGGCGCTGTACCACCTCAGCGGGCAGGCCAATCAGCTCGGCCAGCTGACCAAAGACGCGCTGCTGGTCTGCGGCGGCGGCGGTGCGGCCCAGGGCCAGCAGCGGAATCAGCGTTTTGCGGGCAAACTCGGCGGCCTTAGCGCCGTGGGCGGCGGGGCTGTCGGTAGTGTCTACCCGACCGTGGTAAACCGCCGTCGCCGCCATCGACGGTATCACTGTGGCCCAGCCGCTCAGGTTGTAGTCGTTGCCCTCCAGCAGCATAAACTCCATCACCGGAGAGATTAAAACCGCCCCGCACAGGCCCACGCCGTAGTCCTGCTGCAGCCTGCGGCAGAGCTTCGCCACCCGAAAGCCGCCGTAGCTTTCGCCAGCAATAAACACAGGTGACAGCCAGCGGTGGTGGGTCGAGAGGTACGCTTGAATAAATTCACCCAGGGCGTTAAGGTCGCGATCGACCGTCCAGAATTTCTTGGCGCTATTGTCGGCGCTGTCATCGGGTTTATCGCCGGGCTTCTCAGCCGATTTGTCGTCGGATTTCTCGGCTTTTTCTGCATCTTTAGTGAGCATGCGGCTAAAGCCGGTGCCCAGGGGGTCGATAAACACCAGGTCGGTAAAGCTCAGCCAGCTTTCGCCATTGTCAACCACCTGCACTGGCGGACGCGGCAGGCTGCCGTCGGGGTTAAACACCACCCGGCGCGGTCCCAGGGCTCCCATATGCAAATAGGCCGAGGCCGCCCCAGGGCCACCGTTAAACACAAAGGTAATGGGCCGCTGGGCCGGGTCTTGGTCGGCAATGGTGTACGCCACGTGGAACAGCTCCGCCACGGGTTTGTCATTTTCGTAGAGCGTTTGCCACTGGGCCGAGGCGGTGTAGGGTTGGCTACCGTGGGGGGTCGTCAGCAGGTGCTCGGTGGTGTTGCCCTGGCGTTGAGAAGGTTCTGGCATGGCAGTGCGGGTAAGAAGGCTCTCATTGTTATAGCGCGGGTGCTGCTGGGCAATGGGCACAATTTCTCAAGCGAACGCTCGCAAATTGTCCTCCACTATTCAGGAACGGACACAGTGCCCTTTGAAGATTTAGATTGGGTTAAATTAAATTCTGCTTTAGGAGTTGAAACCCAATGAGATGGCTCCTGCTCGATATCGCTAGCGCCTTTAACAACGTCTACAGCGGCTGGATTCTGTGGAACCTATTTCTGGCTTTTATTCCACTGCTGCTCAGCTTTGGTCTGTTTCGTCGTCAGGATATTTCCCGAAAGTGGTTTTTGGTTGCCTGGCTGCTGGTTGGCGGTATTGGGGCCGTGGGGCTGCTGCCCCGGATTCCCCGAATGGTGCAGGGCTGGTTAAGTATTGCGATTGAGGGTGGCCCTACCGCTCAGCTCAGGCTGCTGTGGCTGTTCGTGGTGGTGGCCCTAGCGGCCCTCCTCAGCATCAAAATCTTCAAGAAGAAGCAGACGATGCAGGGCTGGCTGTGGTGGGTTGGGCTGGTGACATTTTTTGCCTTTTTGCCCAATGCGCCCTACGTACTCACCGACATCATTCACCTGATTCGAGGCACCAGCTTGGGGCAAACTGAGGTTTGGGTTGTAGCTCTGGTTTTTATTCCCATGCACACAGTCGCCATTTTGCTGGGATTTGAGGCCTACGTTATCTCTATTCTCAACCTGGCTATCTATCTCAATCGCCATGGTGCCAGGGCGCTGATTTTACCGCTGGAACTGCTGATTCACGCACTCTGCGCCTTGGGAATCTATCTGGGGCGCTTTCTGCGCTTCAACAGCTGGGACCTGGTGGTCGACCCCAGCAGCGTGCTGACCGATACCCTCGACGTCCTCACCTCCAAGCGTCCTGTCGCTGTTATATTCGTCACCTTTGTCATCTTGAGCAGCCTTTACTGGGTGATGAAGCAAATCAACTTGGGACTCAAGCTGCGCATTCGCTACGCCCGCCAGGGCATAGACGTGCTCGACTAGGGTGCTCAACTGGGCCTCCGGAATCTGCCATGCAGCAACTGTAGGCAGAAGCGGGCACCTTAGCCCTAGCGTTACTTTCGGCAGCCATGTCCTTTAAAGCCAGTGTGCAGCACTTTCAAACCCTGGTGACCTCCTTTCACCCGGTAATCGTCATCGACACCGTTGAGGAGGAGCGGGTGCAGGGGTTAATCAGCGCAGCCTGTCGGGATATGCAGATGGCGGTGTTCGAGTGGAGCATTGCCCAGGGGCTGATGCGATCGCCTGAGAGCCCCGACAACCGCTGGCAAAACGAGTACGCGCCCCCCGGCAGCAAGCGCGGTCAGGCGCTGCCCAAAACCGCCGAACCCGCCGACATGCTGCGCCATATCCAGGATCTCAACTTTAAGGCTATCTTCTGGCTCAAGGACTTTGCCCACCACCTCAAAGATCCGGTGGTGGCGCGGCTGTTGCGGGAAGTCGCCGATCAGTTTTCCCACCACCGCTCAACGCTGGTAATCAGCGGCAGCGGTCATGCTCTACCTCCCGAACTGGCCCACGATGCCGTCTACTTTGACATCAAGCTGCCCGAACCCGAAGAGCTGTATGGGGCCGTCTCCGATGTAGTGCGACTGCTGAAGGGGCGCGTTAAGGTCGAACTGACCCCTGAAGACATTCACGCTCTGGTCAAAGCGCTGCAGGGCATGACCCTGAGCCAGACCCGCAAGGTGGTCTCCTACGCCGCCCTCCACGACGGCAGGCTCAACGCCGACGATGTCAAGCGCGTGCTGGAGCGTAAGGCCCGCGTCATCCACGAAGAGGGACTGCTCGACTACTTTCCGCCCGAAACCAACCTGGCCCAGCTGGGTGGTTTTGAGGGCCTCAAGCGCTGGCTCAGCTACGCCAAAGTTGGCTTTACGCCCCAGGCCCGCCAGTACAACCTGCCCGCCCCCAAAGGCATTTTGATCGTCGGCATTCAGGGCTGCGGCAAGTCGCTGGCGGCCAAAACCATCGCCCGCCAGTGGAATTTGCCCCTGCTCAAGCTCGATGCCGGTCGCCTCTACGATAAGTACATTGGCGAGTCCGACAAAAACTTTCGCCGCGCCGTCACCATGGCCGAAACCATGTCTCCCTGCATTCTCTGGATCGACGAGATCGAAAAGAGCCTGGGCCAGAGCAGCGGCGAGGCCGATGGGGGGCTGAGCCGCCGCCTGTTTGGCTACTTTCTCACCTGGCTGCAGGAAAAATCCCAGGAAATCTTTGTGGTCGCCACCGCCAATGACCTTTCAGCCATTCCGCCCGAGCTGCTGCGCAAGGGCCGCTTTGACGAAATTTTCTTTGTCGATTTGCCCGAGGCCGATGAGCGCCGCGATATTTTGCACATTCACCTGGAGCGCCGCCAGCAGGGCTTGCAGAACTTTAACCTGGAGGAGCTGGTCGTCGCCACCGACGGCTTTAGCGGCGCTGAGATTGAGCAGGCCGTGATCACCGCCTATTACCACGCCCTGCACGAAAATCGCCCTGCCGATACCGCCCTGCTGCTGGATGAGATTAAGCGTACCGTGCCCCTCTCAATTTGCCGCCGCGAAGATATTCAGCGGCTGCGAAACGTGGCTCGGGAGCGATTTGTAGCGGCCCGGTAGGCTGGGCAGGGCCTGGAACCTGTGGGCCGTCACGGCGGTCTGCTGATAGAGTTGATGGGCAAGTCTGTTGCTTTAACACTTGTTGTTTTAAGGCTTGCAGTCTTTAACTATCGGCTTGATCTGGTTTAGGGATAGCGCCGACTTGGATTGCAAACGTCGACTGGGTTTAGGACGGGCTTGGCGTAGGGGCATTGCAGTGCAATGCCACTACTGGAGAATTTCACTTATCAAAGTGATCTAACTAAATTGACTGCTGCAACGGTGCTGCTCAGTCGATCGCTGCGGCTATTTTCTGGAATGGGCGCGGCTTTTTCTGAAGCACTCCATAACCAATCTTTCAGGGAGCCTCCACCATGACGATTTGGGAACCTTCTGCCGTTTTTAAGCAAGATCCTGATCTCCGTTTAGACCCTCAGCAAATGGCCAGTATTCAGCGCAATTTACCGATGGCGAGCGATCGCGGCTACTACGTCGATGCCGTCTTTGAGGGCGGTGGCGTCAAGGGAACGGCCTTTTTAGGCGCGCTACGCTGCTTTGCCGACGCGGGCATCAACTTTCGCAAGGTCGCGGGCACCTCTGCTGGGGCCATTACCGCAGCGATGGTGGCGGCGGGGTTCACCGTTGACCAGCTCGAGCAGGACGTGCTCGGCCCCCTCGATTACCAGGGCCAAATTCTCAGCCAAAAGACCAGCCCCCTGATCTGGAATGGGTCGCCCTCAGACGACATGAAGCAATTTCACTGGATGCTGCTGCGCCTGCTGATCGCTCGACGCAGTGGCCAGTATTCAGCGGAGCCGTTTAAGGCCTGGCTGTCTGGGCATTTGGACCAGAAGCTGCCCACCTTTGCCCCATTTTTGCAGAAGCAGCCCGCTGACCTGGCGTGGCACCAAAAGCGGGATCTAAAAGTAGTGGTCTCAGACATTAGCTGCCAAGAAATGCGGGTGCTGCCAGACGATTTGCGCTTCTATGGTCAGGAAGCTACCCAGTTTTCGGTGGCGGAGGCGGTGCGGCTGTCGATGAGCATTCCGCTGTTTTTTGAGCCAGGGCAGCTGCAAAAATCCACCATCGTCGATGGCGGATTGCTGAGCAATTTTCCGCTGTGGATCTACGATGCTGAACCCGGCCAAAGGCCCTGCTGCCCCACGTTCGGCTTTCGGCTGATGGAGACGGTGGAGGAGTGCAAACCCAGCAACCCCAAGTCTGCAAAACCCGTCAAAGGCGCTTTGGGAATTTTGCGGGCCATGGTAGAAACCATGCAGGTAGCCCGCGACAATCACCACATTCGCAAGAACGAGATGGGCCGAATCATTAATATTGCTACCGGCAAGATTTCGGCCACCCAGTTCGATTTGACCAATGCCGACAAAGACAGCCTGTACAGGTCAGGCTATGCGGCTGCCAAGGCATTTTTGCTGCGGTGGAGCTGGGAGGCGCATCTGCGCGATCGCGGCTTTGAGCCGGTAGCAGCCCCAGCCATCGTGGGTTAATTGCAGCGGGCACGGGCGATCGCCCGTGCCAATCGACAAAACCCTAAAAGCCTGCCGAATTTTCGGCAGGCTTTTGGCTGGGTATGGGCAGCGCTGGGGCAGCGCCTGAGACCGCCAGGTTGTTCTAACCTTGACAAGTATTTAAAAATGTTAAATTGGTACATGCGTTGTCACTAAGCCCCCAGACATGCCCAAATCGGACGCTTCTGCTAAGAAAACCGCCGCCGCTAAAAAAGGCCAAGCGTCCAGCAAGGGTGGTGCTCATTCTCAAAATGGCAGCAGCGCCCGCACCGACAGCTCCAGCCCAGGTCTGGCCCACCACCACGCCGCCATCGACGACAATGTGATCCGCATTCGCGGGGCGCGCCAGCACAACCTCAAGAACCTGGACCTGGAGATTCCCCGCAATCAGCTGATTGTGTTTACCGGAGTGTCGGGCTCGGGCAAGTCTTCCCTGGCCTTTGACACCATTTTTGCCGAGGGCCAGCGCCGCTACGTCGAGTCGCTGAGCGCCTACGCCCGCCAGTTCCTCGGCCAGGTCGACAAGCCCGATGTGGACGCGATCGAGGGGCTGAGCCCGGCCATCTCCATTGACCAAAAATCGACCTCCCACAACCCCCGCTCCACCGTGGGCACGGTCACCGAAATCTACGACTACCTGCGCCTGCTCTACGGACGGGCGGGCGATCCCCACTGTCCCCACTGCGATCGCAGCATTTCCCCGCAGTCTATCGACCAGATGATCGATCGGATTATGGAGCTACCCGATCGCACCCGCTTTCAGATCCTCGCCCCCGTGGTGCGGGGCAAAAAGGGCACCCACAAAAAGCTGATCTCCAGCCTGGCCTCGGAGGGCTTTGTGCGGGTGCGGGTGGACGGTGAGCTGCGCGAGCTGACCGACAACATTGAACTCGACAAAAACTACAGCCACAACGTTGAAGTGGTGGTCGATCGCCTGGTCAAAAAAGAAGGGCTGGAGGACCGCCTGGCCGACTCGCTGCGCACCTGTCTGAAGCGATCGGAGGGGATCGCGGTGATTGAAATTCTGGCCGAGAAGCCCCAAACCGCCGAGGCCCCGGCTCCCGGCAGCAATGTAGTATCGATCTCAGATCGCCTGCCCCAGGCCGCCGAGGCCGAGGGCAGCTACGGGTTGCCCAAAGAACTAGTCTTTTCAGAAAACTTCGCCTGCCCCGAGCACGGCGCGGTCATGGAGGAGCTATCGCCCCGGCTGTTCTCCTTTAACTCGCCCTACGGGGCCTGCCCCAACTGCCACGGGCTGGGCAGTCTGCGCACTTTTTCTGCCGATCTGGTGGTGCCCGACCCGTCGCTGCCCGTGTACGCCGCGATCGCCCCCTGGTCTGAAAAAGACAACACCTACTACTTTTCGCTGCTCTACAGCGTCGGCCAGGCCTTTGGCTTCGAGATCCAGAGCCGGTGGGATCAGCTCACCCCCGAGCAGCAGCACATCGTGCTCCACGGCAGCGAGGAGAAAATTTATATAGAGTCTGACTCGCGCTACCGCGATCGCAAGGGCTACCACCGCCAGTATGAGGGGGTGCTGCCCATCCTCGATCGCCAGTACAAAGACAGCACCTCTGAGCTGCACAAGCAAAAGCTAGAAAAGTACCTGATCGACCAGACCTGCGAGGTCTGCCACGGCACCCGGCTCAAGCCCGAGTCCAACGCCGTGCGCATTGGCCCCCACTCGATCAGCGACCTCACCAATGTCTCCATTCGCGAGTGCCTCAAGCGCATTCGCACCCTGGTGGGCGAAGAGGGCGACGCCCCCAAACTCTCGGCCCGGCAGCTCCAGATCGGCGCTCTAGTACTGCGCGAAATTCGCGCCCGCCTCCAGTTCATGATGGATGTCGGGCTAGACTACCTCACCCTGCACCGCACCGCCATGACCCTCTCCGGCGGCGAGGCCCAGCGCATTCGCCTGGCCACCCAGATTGGCTCCGGTCTCACGGGCGTGCTCTACGTGCTGGATGAGCCCAGCATTGGCCTGCACCAGCGCGACAACGATCGCCTGCTCAACACCCTCACCCGCCTGCGCGACCTGGGCAACACCCTGATCGTGGTCGAGCACGACGAAGACACGATCCGCGCCGCCGACCACCTGGTAGATATTGGGCCAGGAGCGGGCATCCACGGCGGCTCGATTGTGGCCGAGGGCGACCTCAAAACTCTGATGACCGCCAAAGATTCCCTCACGGGGGCCTACCTGTCGGGGCGCGTATCTATCCCTACCCCAGCCGAGCGACGACCGGGCAACGGGCGATCGCTGACCCTCAAAAACGCCCACCGCAACAACCTCAAGCACCTGGATATCGAAATTCCCCTGGGTGAGCTGGTCTGCGTGACCGGCGTCTCCGGCTCGGGTAAATCGACCCTGATCAACGAGCTGCTCTACCCCGCCCTACAGCACCACTTCGGCAGCAAGGTGCCCTTCCCCAAGCACCTCGACAAGCTCGACGGGCTGAAGGCGCTCGACAAGGTGATCGTGATCGACCAGTCGCCGATTGGCCGCACCCCCCGCTCCAACCCCGCTACCTATACCGGCGTCTTCGACGTCATCCGCAACCTGTTCACCGAAACCATCGAGGCCAAGGCGCGGGGCTACAAGGCGGGCCAGTTCTCCTTTAACGTCAAAGGTGGGCGCTGCGAGGCCTGCGGCGGCCAGGGCGTCAACGTGATCGAAATGAACTTTTTGCCCGATGTGTACGTGCAGTGTGAGGTGTGCAAGGGGGCGCGCTACAACCGCGATACCCTGCAAGTCACCTACAAAGGCAAGAACATCTCCGATGTGCTAAACATGACCGCCGAAGAAGCCCTGGCCTTTTTCGAAAATATTCCCCAGGCCCAGGCCCGGCTGCAAACCATGGTCGATGTGGGGCTGGGCTACATTCGCCTGGGGCAGACGGCCCCTACCCTCTCCGGCGGCGAGGCCCAGCGCATGAAGCTGGCCTCGGAGCTGGCCCGCCGCTCTACCGGCAAAACCCTGTACTTAATTGATGAGCCTACCACCGGCCTGTCGTTCTACGACGTACACAAGCTGCTGGACGTGGTGCAGCGCCTGGTGGATAAGGGCAACTCGGTACTCACCATCGAGCACAACCTGGATGTGATTCGCTGCTCAGACTGGATTATCGACCTGGGGCCGGAGGGGGGCGATCGCGGCGGCGAGCTGATCGCGGTGGGCACCCCCGAAGCGGTGGCCCAGGTGCCCGGCTCCTACACGGGCAAGTACCTGGCCAAGGTACTAGAGCAGCACCCCACTGGCATCTCGGCATCGGCTGGCTGATTCACAACGGCGGGTCAATGAGTTTCTAGAGCTTGTGATTGAGCCTTTGCCAACTTTAGTAATCCGTTAATCGACAAGTCCTCATCTAGAGTAGGCCAGTGAATGCCATAGCCCGATGGCGCAATGCGGTAGATGTTGCGATCTGCTGCGGACGCCTGTAGTAGCCGTTTTGAAACCTGAGCTAGCGGCAGTCGATAAACTCGCTGATCTACGCCTAAGGTCATCCAGTCACCATCAAACGCTAAGCTCTCGACCTCATGCTGCTTAGTCATGATTACCTCCAAAAGCAGAGTCCCAAGCCTCTACGATGTCATCAAAATGTTGCAAGATAATTTTACGGACTTCTCTAGTATCTCGCGCTGACAGATTGTAAGTATAAGCTTCGCGAATTTCATAGGCATCTACATCTAGCCAATACTTACAGTCTCGTTCCCCTTTTTGGGCATGAATGTGGATGGGCTCACTTCCTTCGTTTGAGTAAAAGTGGAAGCGCCAACCCCGCAAGTATAAAACTGTAGGCATAGATGTATCACTAATCCTGTTGTAACGCTTGTTTCAACCAGCCTCTCAACGCGCAGGGGTGAGAGGGGAACGTTACCCCTAGGGATCCTGCGCCCCAGAATGCATTGTCACAGCTCTGACACAGGTTTGCTATACGGCGGTTTTAGGCTCTAGCCCATAGTCGTATAGCAACAAATCTTCACGCGAGGGTTCCAGCACATGCTTGGTCCGGGGCAAAAGCTGGTGGGGCAATCAGCGCCGTCCAGTGCTGTCCAGCCCACCACCGGAAACCTTGTTGCGATAGAACCCTCACAAAGCCAAGAGGTTTCCTGGCTTGTCCTGTGTTCCTTAGGGAAAGATCGCCGGGACGCTGTGTTGCACTACGTCATAGACACGATTAACAAAGCGCAATGGTTCAATGAATAGCCTGCACAATCCGCTCCTGACCGCTCAGATCGAGATTCTGCTCCTACTCCTGGTAGCCTGCCTGGGAGCAGTGACTTTCAAACGCCTCAATTTTCCTTACACCATCGGTTTGGTCATCATTGGGTTAGGCCTGGGGTTTTTGACGTCAACCGACCTACCCTTTGAAACCCTCAACGTTCTGACCCTCTCGCCCAACCTGATTCTCTACATCTTTGTGCCGCCGCTGGTTTTTGAATCGGCCCTGAATCTGGACAACCGAGTACTGCTCAAAACCCTAACCCCGGCTCTGATTCTGGCAGGACCGGGGTTACTTGTCTCTGCACTGATAGTGGGCGGCAGTCTGGCCTGGTTGACCCCCCTATCGCTGGGCGGGGCGCTGGTATTTGGGGCCTTAATTTCGGCCACCGACCCCGTCTCCGTCATTGCTCTCTTTAAAGACTTTGGCGTTCCCAAACGGCTGACGATGCTGGTAGAGGGAGAGAGCATGCTGAATGACGCCACCGCCATCGTACTCTTCGACCTGGTGCTGGCTGCTGTAGCCGCTCGCGAGTTTGGTGTAGATACCGTCGAGCAGGCGTCGGTCAATGTTTTTGTCGTGCTGGGGGGAGGGCTGCTGGTGGGTACGGCGATCGCCACCATCATGGCCTATTCCATCGCTCAGGCTCGCCACAATCCGCTGATTCAAATGACCGTCACCATCATCGTGGCCTATGCGTCATTTATTGCCGCCGATCACTTCTTCCATGTATCTGGCGTCATTGCGGTCATGATTGCCGGTATTATCGTTGGGCTCTACGTAGACCAACGCCTCAATCCAGACGTGCGCCGCTATCTGCACGAGTTTTGGGAGTATGCCGCCTTTATTGCCAACAGCCTGATTTTTCTGCTGGTGGGCATTACCACCGCTGGCTTCATCTTTAAGCTGGGAGTCAGCGACGTGGGGTTCTGGCAGTCGATCGGCTGGGCCATCGTGATGGCGGTCTTGGCCCGAGCTGTGGTGGTGTTTGGGTTAACACCCGTTTCTAACTGGCTGCAGCGCAAGACAGAACCCATCGGCTGGCGCTTTCAGGTGGTGACCTTTTGGGGTGGCCTGCGGGGTGCGGTAGCGCTGGCCCTGGCCCTTAGCTTGCCCAACAACTTTCCCAACCGGGAGCTGATTATTGCCATGACTCTGGGGGTGGCGCTATTTACGATTTTGGTCAGCGGCACCACCACCGGCAAAGTGATCCACTTTCTGAAGCTAGATGAGCCGCCGATTTTAGAGTCGCTCGGCAAGGCGCAGGCGACGGTGCTGGCCAAGCGCGAGGTGCTGCGGTATCTGCACAAGCTGGATGCCGTGGGCCTATTTGACGAAGCGGTGATTCACACCCTGCGCCAAGACTACCAAACGGCTCTAGCTCGGGCTGAAGACGAAGTTACCCTAATCTGGAACGAACTGAAGACCAACCCCGGCCTGGGCCGCCAGGTGTTTTGGCTGCAGGGTTTAGAGATAGAACAGCAGGCCTATCGCGATCTCTACGACCAGGGACTGCTATCGGAGGCGGTGCTGCGTAAGCTGAATCTGCTGGTAGAGGCCAAGCGGGATGACGTGCTGGCCAACAAACTTCCGCCCAAGATGCCGCCGATGTGGGCCACCGAGTCTCCTTTAGAACATTTTGCGGTGAAGCATTTGCAGCGATTTGCGGCCGGTCGTGACTGGTGTCGCAAACGCCGTCGGCATCGTTCAATGGTGCGCTATGAGTACCATGCTGCCACCGCCTATGTCAGCCGTAAGGTGGCCCAGCGCATTGAGCATTTGGAGGCAGCACAGGCGGTCGAGCCGATTATCGCCGAAGACTGCATCCAGTTCTACCACAGCAAGAGTAAGCGAGCCTTTCACCAGCTTTCGGTGATGGGTACCAGTCGCCACGAGCTGGCCATTGCCCTCCAAACCCAGGTGGCGAACCACGCCGCCCACATCAGCGAAGAGGAGGTCTTCGAAAAGCTAGTCTCGGAAGGCATCATTCCTGAAAGTGCCCTCGGCGAGATTCGTCAGCTGGTAGAGATGGAAAGTCGGCAACTGTAGGCTGGTACGACACAGGTTTAACACCGAATTACCACATCGCCTACCTATAGTTATGGCTACCCTTTAAAGCCTTGATGGGGCGTGATGCGTCCGACTAATTTAGAGCCCAGCATCGTTTATTCTCGCCTGACCTATGACTGCTGATGGTCCATCTCCGGCCCGAAACTGGGCCTCTGCCGCGATCGCCCTGCTCGGTCTCTTGATTGTTGGGGTACTGCTGCAGCTGGGGGTGGGGCTGTGGATTGACGAGAACTGGTTTTCTCACCTGGGCTACGCTCAGGTGTGGTGGATCAACCGGGCGGCTCCGTGGGGGCTGGGGCTGGTGGTGTTTTTGGGTATGGCCCTGTGGCTGGGGCTAAACCTGCGGCTGGCCTGGCCGCCCTATATCAAGCGACTCTGGCGCAGGCTGCTGGTGGTGCTGGTCAGCGGGTCGGTGGCCGCGATCGCGATGGCCCACTGGTTTACCTTTCTGGTAGTGCTGTTTCAGCAGCCGGTAGGTCTTGCCGACCCCATTTTGCAGCACGACATTAGCTTTTACCTGTTTAGCCTGCCGCTGCTGCTGCAGCTACAGCGGTGGGGGTTTTGGGTGGGGGTGCTTACCGCCGGGCTGGTGGCTCTCTGCTACGGGTTCCGGCTGCGGCGGCAGCCTGTTGCCGCTCAGCCGCTGCTGCCCCAGCAGGTCCAGCGGCATCTGTTGGGCCTGGGAGGGGTGCTGATGCTGTTTCAGGGGCTGGGCCACTGGCTGGCCCGCTACACCCTGATGTATTCCAATCGGGGCTCCTTTGCGGGGGCCAACTACACCGACGTACACGCCCAAATGCCCGCTGACTTTTTGCTGGCGGGCCTGGCCTGGGTGGGGGCGCTGGCGCTGCTTTATCTGGCTGTTTTTAGCCCCGCGCTGGTCGCGCTCAAGGCGGCTCAGGCCAAGGCCGAGTGGCGCTGGTTGCCCTGGCAGGTGACCGGGCTGCTGCTGATCTTTGGTGGCTACGGGCTAGCGGCTCTGGGGGCGGGGGTGTTCTACCCTGACCTGGTGCAGCGCGTTGCGGTACTGCCCAACGAGCTGGAGCGCGATCGCCCCTACATCGAGCACAATATTGCCTTTACCCGAAAGGGCTACAACCTCAGCGAGGTCGATGTCCAATCTTTTCAGGTCAAAGACAATCTGACCGCTGAGAGCCTGACCAACAATACCGCCACCCTCAAAAACATTCGTCTCTGGGATAACGAACCGCTGCTTGCAGCCTACCGCCAGCTGCAGGAAATTCGCCCCTACTACCAGTTTCCCAGCGTCGATGTCGATCGCTACACCATCGACGGCGACCTGCGCCAGGTGATGCACTCGGCCCGCGAACTCGACTACTCGCTGATTCCCGAACGGGCTCGCACCTGGGTTAACGATCACTTCTTTTACACCCACGGCTACGGCCTGGCCCTGAGCCCGGTAAACGTAGTGACGCGGGTGGGGCTGCCCGACTTTTTCATTCAGGATATTCCGCCTCGGGCTACCAGTCCGGCGGCGGCGGCGGCTTTTCCTATCGACAACCCGGCCATCTACTTTGGCGAACTCACCGACATCGATGTGTTTGTCAACACCAATGCCCAGGAGCTTGACTATCCCAAAGAAGAAGCCAACATCTACACCACCTACCAGGGCAGCGGCGGACTGCCGATGGGGGCATTCTGGCAGCGCCTGCTCTACGCCTGGCACTTTGGCGACTGGCAAATTTTGCTGAGCCAGGAGTTTAACCCCGATAGCCGCTTTCTGTTTCGCCGTCAGATCACCGAGCGGGTACAGACCCTGGCCCCCTTCTTGCGCTACGACCAGGACCCCTACCTGGTGATTGCCGATGGCGGCCTGTACTGGATGATCGACGCCTACACCACCAGCCGCTACTACCCCTACAGCGAGCCCACCCCCAGCGGCGATCTCAACTACATTCGCAACGCGGTCAAGGTGGTGGTCGATGCCTACAACGGCAGCGTCGATTTTTATCTGGCCACCCCCAAAGACCCTATCATCGAAACCTACCAGCGCATTTACCCCAGCCTGTTTAAGCCACTGGAGGCCATGTCAGCAGAGCTGCGATCGCACATTCGCTACCCCAACGATCTGTTTGAGGTGCAGACCCAGCAGTATGCCACCTACCACATGAGCGACGCCCAGGTGTTTTACAACAAAGAAGACCTGTGGCAAATTCCCGAACAGATTCGCCAGGTGGACGGCGATCTAGGTGATGGCGAAGGGGGCGAAGGAAACGTCAACAACTGGCTATTTGACTCCAGCCTGCCCGGCCCGCTGCCCACCAGCCAGGCGATGCCGCCCCACTACCTGATTTTGGAACTGTCTGCCATCGACGCCACGGCCAACCCCAGCCGCAGCGCTGAGTTTGTGCTGCTGTCGGCCTTTACCCCGGTCAACAAACAAAACCTGATCGCCTGGATGGCGGCCCGCTGCGACGGCGACGAATACGGCAAGCTGCTGGTCTACCAGTTTTCGCGAGAAAGTCTGGTGTTTGGCCCCCAGCAGGTGGAAGCCCGCATTAGCCAAAACCCAATTATTTCTGAGCAAATTTCTCTGTGGAACCAGCAGGGGTCGCGGGTAAACCGGGGTAGTTTGCTGATTATTCCGGTGGAGCAGGCGCTGCTGTATGTACAGCCCCTGTACCTGGAGGCCGAAGACAGCAAGCTGCCCGAACTCACCCGCGTAATCATCGCCTACCGCGACCAGGTGGTGATGGAACCCACCCTCGACCAGGCGCTCCAGGCCCTATTTGCCCCGGCGACAGAGGGTACGGCGGCTGAATCGGCGCTGCCCCTGAGCGATGCATCAGCCCTGTAGCAGGCTGCAGACTGGCCCAGACCTGACTGTGGTATGGCTGCCAGATTTAAACGGAAAAGGCTCAGACCATTGCCCGAGCCCTTTTAGGGTTAGCGAAACGGTTAATTTAGACCAATCGGGCGATCGCGCCTGGCCTAAAACCCAGCGTCCGAATCGGTCCAGGTTTCGCAGGGCTCAAGGCTGCAGCTGGCCATTACCACCTCAATCAAGAAATCGCCCTCGTAGGGAGAGACCACTACAGGGACCGCATCGACGAGAGTGTCTGACGCTACCAGTTCACCACTGACTGCGTCGTAGAGAAATATATCCAGGTCGGCACAGTCGTTGTCGCAGCTGGCAAAAACGGACTCCTCGGCCAGTAGGTAGCCGTTGTAGGTAATCGTCTCGCCGTGGTGCAGCCAGTCTACGCGAGACTGTGCCTGGGCGATGGTGGCCGTCGTCGCCACGGCGATCGCGCCCAACGCCACTGTTGCCGTCATCTTCACTCCAAACTTAGCCATGGCTTAGTGCTCCGAGGTTGATAAAAAATGCAGGCCAACGTCCGGCCTGTGACCAGCGATTGACCTTTCCCCCTAGATTGCCCTAGTGGTATCTAATACAACACTTCGCTTTGCCAGCTCTACGGAGACTTCAACCAAAGATTAAGGAAGCTGCACCAGTACCCAGTCGCGCACCTGGCCCAGGCGTACCGTCTCGGCGGGTAGCGTCCCCAGGTCTGGCACGGCGACCCAGGCGTAGCTGCCCGGAGCCAGGGTTTGCCAGCTGTCGGTTGCGACACCGGGCTGGGGCGTGTAAAAGGTAATCAGCACTGCATCTTCGTCACCGAGGCTAATGCTGTTGACAATGATGTGAACTGGGTTATCCGCCACAATTGCTTGGAGGGGAGGCGTGGTCAGCGCCAGCTTGACATCAGGGTTGTAGTTGCCCCACAGGCCCGTGGTGTAGAGCAGCGCGATCGCCAGCCACGGCCCCAGCAGCCACCCCGCCTGCCACAGCGGAGCCGACTCAGCCCGCCGCGATCGAGTTCTAGAGCGCCAGTAAACCCCCAGAGGCACCAGCCAGCCCAGCCCCGCCGCGATCGCCAGCAGGGCGTAGCGCCACAGGTCTGCCACAGCAATCCACTGAGGGCGCAGCAGCACCACGATCCCGGCCCCCACCAGCACCGCGCCAATGCTGGCGAGACCATAGGTCAGGCCCGCCACCAGTCGCCGCCGCCGCCCGGTTTGGTAGAGCGACCCCAGGGTGGTGAGGGTGAGGGCCGCCAGCAGCGCCACGAAGGGCAGCAGCTGCAGCGGGTAGTACCAGGTGCGGGTCTTAAACAGGGTGAGCAGGGTAAACAGCACCAGCGGATACCCCAGCCACAGGGCCTTGCGCGGGTAGGGCGACTGCCACCCCAGCCACACCCCCGGCACCGCCAGCAGCGGCCAGGGAAAGGCGTTGAGGGGAATATTCCAGAAATAGTAGAGGGGGCCGACGTTGTGAAAGTCTTCCTGGGCCAGGTTGACCAGCAGGCCAAAGGTGCGCTCCAGGGGCAGGGTGCCGTAGCGCTGCACGCTGAGGGCCAGCCAGGCGATCGCGGGCACCATACCCACCACCAAACCCAAGTAGAGTCCCGGATTCAGCAGGTGGCGGTGGCGGCGGTGCTCCAGCACCAGGTACGGCCCCAGAGCCATCACCACCGGAATCACCATAATGCTCTTGAGCATAAAGCCCAGCCCCACGGTGCAGCCCGCCAGAAACCCCCAGGCCCGCTGCTGGAGCTGAGTTTCGGCCTGCAGCAGCGCCCAGATGCCCAGCAGCTCCAGCGCCGTCAGGGGCACATCCTGAATGGCCAGCCGCGAGGCCTGCATCCAGATCGGGGTGGCCGCCAAAATGGCTGCGCCCCACAGGGCGATCGCCGGGGTCAGGCACCGCAGGCCGATCGCGTAGGTGAGCATGACTGCTCCCCATGAGGCGATCGCCCCCGGCAGCCGGGCCGACCACTCGCTCACCCCAAACAGCTTGTAGGAGGACGCGATCAGCCACTGAATGCCCATCATGCGATCGTGCACCGGGGCACCCCACCACGGCTGCGTAACCCAGTCGCCAGTTTCCACAATCCACCGGGCCTGCTGAGCATACCAGCCCTCGTCGTGGGGCATCAGGCTTTGCAGCGGGCCGCGCAGCAGCAGCAAAATGCCGACCCACAGGCTCAGCCCCAGGTAGGGTGCGAGGGCAGATTTGCGGAGGCTAAATTGCCGGGTGGTGGGGCTAGAGGAGAATGGCATGGCGAATTGGATGGCTGACTAAAGGGAGAAAGCCTGGGAGTGAATGGCCAGAGGTAGGTGGTGGGCAGTGCCCACCCTAATATAGATGGAGGGGAGGCACGGGGAGAGCCAGCCGCCTTGGCTACCCCCTGTTGGGCTGGGCAACCACCATTTGCCCCTACGGGGTACCTATTTCGATCCAGGGTTTTTGAAATTCGGATTTGTTATTACTCCCCCACCCTCCTCACCTCCTCACCCACCCATCCACCCTCCCACTCGCCACTTCCCCTTCGACTTCGCTCAGGGACCGCCACCCTCCTGCTCTCCTACGGCCTCACAATAAACGGATTATCAATCCGCGGTGCCCGCAGCTGCAGCACCAGCGCCTGATACACCGCCGCGCACACGTCGGCGCGACTGGCCACCCGGTTGGGGTGCAGCTGAGCGATGTCGGGCACGTTGACCACCAGGTTGAGCTGGGTAGCTTTGGCGATCGCATTTACCGCATAGTCAGGAATTTGGGCGCGATCGCGGTAAAGCCCCAGCAGCGCCAGGTTGCCGGGCGCATTTGGCAGCAGCGCCAGCCCCGAGATCAGCGCCACCCATACCTGAGCCCGCAGCAGGGGGTTTTCTGGCCCAAAGGTCTGGTCGGGGAAACCTGAGAGAAACCCGCCCCGGTAGGCGGTCTGAATAGCGCTGGCCCCCCAGTAGCTAGCAGGCACATCGCGAAAGGTCTGGGCCGGGCGACGGGGGGCGGGGGCAAAAGCGCGGTTGACCAGGGCGGCAAACTGGGCGCGGGTCATGGGCTGGGCCGGGTTAAAGCGGCCGGCATCATCGCCCTGCACCAGGCCCAGGCTCAGCAGACCCTGAATGAAATCTAGCGCCCAGTGGGTTTGAATATCGGGAAACGAGCCTTGGGGCATGGTAGGGGGTGGGGTAGCAACGGTATTGAGTCGAGGGGCTTTGTCCTGGGTCACCAGCCCCTGGTAGATCAGCACGGCCACTTCGGCGCGGGTCATGGTTTCTAGGGGGCGCAGCAGGGCCGGATCGGGGTAGTTGATTACCAATCCGGCCTGGGTGGCGCTGGCCAGAGCGTCGATCGCGTAGCTGGGAATTTGGGCGCGATCGCGGTAGACCCCCAGGGTGCTCGCGGGGGCAGGCGGCAGCTTTAGCCCTGTTGCCACGGCCACCATCGCCTGCACCCGCACCATGCCCTGGTCGGGGCGAAAGGTCTGGTCGGGGTAGCCGCCCAAAAAGCCCTGGCGCTGGGCCTGGTCGATGGCGCTGGCCGCCCAGTGGCTGGGGGGCACATCCACAAAGTTAACCGAGCCTCGCACCGGGGGATTGCTGTAGCTGGCGGCCACCAGGGCGGCAAACTGAGCCCGGTTAATCGGAGCTTCGGGGCGGTAGGTATTGTCGGGGTAGCCCTTAACCAGGCCGCGATCGGCCAGGGCCTCAATGTAGGCGGTGGCCCAGTGGTGGCCCAGATCGCGAAACCGGCTGCGGGTCAAAGGGGCGGGTGGCGGAGCCGGGAGCACATCAATTGAGGGAGCCAAGACTTCCTCTAGAATGCCGGGGGTATCGGGTGCTTCGCCAGAGGCCGGGCGATCGAGCAGCGGCGGCGGTACGGCGGCGGGGTCGGGCTGCTGGCTGGCTCCCAGGGTAACGGCCCCCACCAGCCCCTGAGGGATCACATCGTTGCCCAGCAGCAGCAGGCTTTGACGGCTGTCGTTGCGCAAGTCGCTCTGGCGGTTGTAGCGCAGAATGTTGCCCGCCGGATCGTCGGGCTGGCCCAGGTCGGGGCGGCCCGCATCTTGCACCACCAGGCCCGTTTGGTTTTGCCCCAGCCGAGTTTGCCGCAGCACCGGGCTGGCCGAGCCTGCCACCTGCACGCCAATCTGGTTGTTGGAGCTTTGGCAGCTGCGAATCAGCGGTGCTGCCGTTTGCCCGATGTAGATGCCGGTGCCGCAGCGCTCTACGGTGCAGTCCTGCACTTCGCCGCGAGCCTGGTCGACAAAGCTCAGGCCGCGATCGCCGCAGGTCTCCACGCGGGTGTTGCTCACCAGGGGCAGGGCCGTGCTGGCCACCTGTAGCCCCACCCCACACTGGCTCAGGCGGCAGGCTCTCACCAGAGGCGCACCGGAGTTAACCAAAATCCCAATTCCCTGCGGATTTTGCACCGTGACCCCGCGCAGCTGGCTCTGGCCCTGAATAATCAGCCCTACCGAGGCTCCCCCCGGCCCGGCCCCGCCTCCCGCAATCACAACTTCCTGGCCCTGGGTCACCTCCTGCCCGGCAATCATCACTCCGTCGGGCACCGTAATGGGAAATCGTTCCCCTGTAGCGGCGCTGTAGGTGCCGGGAGCCAGCTTGATTAGAGTGTCGCCTTGGGCCGAGCCCAGCGCCATCGTCAGGGTTTTGTGGGGTAGGTGAGGACGACCCGAGGGTTCGTCTACCCCACGACTCGGGTCAACATCGAGGGTCTTAGCGATGGTGTCCAACGGAAAAACGTCCTAACGACAGCACTAATGATGGCGGGTGGTTAAAAATGTCGCTATGCCAAAATACCGTTATGATCTAGCCAAGTTAAAAGGATAGGGCGAAAATTGTGATTGCGGTTGCCGTTAGCCTAAATCTAGTGATTGCGCTGTTTTGCTTTTACGTGGCCTGGCGGCTGTGGCGACTGAGCAAAACCCTGGGGGCCGTGGCCGATGCCCTGGTCAACTGGGAGCGCAACGGCCACAACATTCTCAATCCGGCGGTTATTCCCCCCGCGATTTTGCGCGGCCAGTCGGGGACGGCCTACCTGCGGCAGAGCTATAGCCTGCTTCAGTTTCAGCTGCTGCGCCTAGAGCAGGTAATGGGCGTAGTGGGCCTTTTGCCCATGGCCAATCGCTGGCTGAGAATGCGGGGCCGTCGCCCCAGCCCTAAGATTAGAGCGGCTCTTTCCAAAAGACGATAGGATTGCCCCAGCCCTCACCAGTAGAATGGTTGAGGCCATTGTCAGCTTGTCAGTAGATAGTGTGGCGATGGACAGGACGACGGATTGGCTACCCACAGGACAAAAAACACCATGAGCGACAAGCAATCTGGAGGGTTTATTGGCGGGCTGATGCTGGGGGCCGCCATGGGCGCAGTGGCTGGTCTGCTGGTTGCCCCCCGTACCGGGCGCGAAACCCGTCGCATTCTCAAAAAGTCTGCCGATGCCCTGCCTGAGCTGGTAGAAGATCTCTCGACCTCGGTGCACCTCCAGGCCGATCGCCTCTCAGAGACGGCCCTGGTCAACTGGGAGCACACCCTAACCCGGCTGCGGGAGGCGATCGCCGCCGGGCAAGAGGCCAGCCGCCAGGAGTACGAGCAGCTGAGTGCTACCCCCATAGCCACCAACGGCTCTGGGCAGGAGTAGGAGGCAGGAGTAGGAGCATTTGTTTTGGCCGACCCGCTGTTTTGGCTAGCCCTGTCGTTTTTGCTGGTCGTCATTAGCTTGACGGCGGTGCTCATGGTGGCTATCCCCGCCATGCGCGAGCTGGGTCGGGCTGCCCGCAGCGCCGAAAAGTTTTTTGACACCCTGGGCCGTGAGCTGCCCCCCACCCTGGAGGCCATTCGCCTCACCGGTTTAGAAATTGTGGAGCTGACCGATGACGTCACCGAAGGGGTGCAGAGCGCCGGCCAGGTCGCGCAGCAGGTAAACCAGAGCATTAGCACCGCCCAGCACGGGGCCAAGCGCCTGAATACGGGCACCAAGAGCCTGCTGACCGGAGCCAGAGCCGCCTGGCGAGCCTGGACTAACGATGCGCCGCCGCGATCGCAGAGCAAGCTCAACCGCCCAACCCCGCCCCCGCCGCGAGCTCAACCACCCGAGCAGCGCCGTCCCCGCCCAGAGGAGCCCCTAGCTCACCTTGACCCCGGTTTGGTTGAGGATAATGGCCAAACTGGCGATCGCACCCTGCCCGCCAGCGCCGCCCCGCCGCTAGACGAAACCCCGTTCAAAGCCGCTCCTGAGGCGCTTCCAGAGATATTGCCCAGGGCCGAAGTCCCCGAGGCTCCTCCCCGGCGATCGCCTTAAGCTCCATTAAAAGGCTAGCTCAGCGCACCAGACGGGCCAGCAGCTTCACCTCAAAGACCTGCTCAAAGTAGTCTTTTTTGTAGTTCAGGTTCCACAGTTCTGAGGCACAGTCATCGTTGGGGTGGGCGGGGATGACGTCCATATTCAGCACGTTGGCGTCGGTATCGAACTGGCAGGCAATGCCCTCGACCGCGCCAATGCCCCGGCGATCGAGGGCGACCGCCACCCGCAGCAGGGCGCTGAGGTGGGTAGCCGTTTGGCGGTGGTAGCGGGTGGGCAGGCTGCGGTAGTTGTCGTGCTTTTTCTTGGGGGCGCTCTTGCGGTGGTAGCGGGCAATGTTGGCAATCACCTCTAGCTCGGTTTCGGTGTAGCCCAGCAGTTCGCCATTGCGAATCAGGTAGTAGGAATGCTTGTGGTGCGACGAATGGCTGACGAAGTGACCGCAGTTGTGCAGAATGGCAGCGGCCCAGAGCAGCTCTTTTTCTAAATTGCCCCAGGTGTGCAGACTGCCTCGGGTCTGCTCAAACAAATCCATCGCAAACTGGGCCACGCGCTGGGAGCGATCGAGGTGCACCTTGTATTTTTTGGCGGTTTTGAGAATGTTGCGCTGCCGCACCGACTTCTGAAACTGCATGCGGTCTTCGATCAGACCGTGGGTGAGCATCCAGTCGACGACTACCCCTTCCCGCAGGGCGCGCTCGCAAATGGTGATGCGATCGGCATTCAGCAGCCCCATGGTCTCCTGTAAAATCACCGCCCCCGCCACGATGATCTCAGCTCGTCGGGGCGACATTTCCGGCATTTCTAGGCGCTCGGCGTAGGTGGCCTGGCGCAGGGTTTCGACCAGCCGCGAGACTTCTTCGTAGGTGATCTGGAAACCGTTGAGGGGGTCGGGCACCAGACCCAGGCGATCGCTAGCCACCAGAGCCGCCAGGCACTCGATCGTGCCCGATGTCCCCATCAGCTGAATCGGTTCATCGGGCTGGAGGTGAAACTTCAACCCGGTGGTATTGGGCTCGATCATGCCCCGCACGTAGGCCCGCAGGGTGCTAAATTCTGGCTCTGAAATCGGGTCGGTAGAGACAAATTGAGCGGTCAGCCGCACCGCGCCCACCTTGGTGCTGCTGAGAAAGCGGTGGGGCTCACCCGTGCCCAAAATCAGCTCGGTAGAGCCGCCGCCAATGTCGATAATGGCGTGGGGTTCGCCGTTGAACTCCACGCCCGAGAGCACGCCCAGGTAGATGCGGCGGGCTTCTTCGGTACCCGAGATCAGGTTGATGGCCAGGCCGACTTCGTTATAGACCCGCTCGATAAACGCCTGGCCGTTGCTGGCTTCGCGCACGGCGCTGGTGGCCACCGCCACAATGTCTTCGGCCTTGAGGCTGGTCGCGATCGCACAGCACCGTTTCAGTGCCCCAATCGCCCGCTCCATCGCCGCCTCCGACAGCCCGCCCGTTGCCTCGTTAAAGTCGCCCAGGCGCACGGTCTCTTTTTCGCGATCGACAATGGTGAAAGCGGGCAGGTCGGGCTGAATTTTGACCACCACCATGTGAATTGAGTTGGTGCCCACATCAATCGCGGCCAGCACGCGATCGCCGGTAATTTCTGGCGGGGCAAAGTTGGCAAAATCTGTCGCTAGGCTCGACTCGCGAATCGAGGTAGTACCGGTCATAGTGCGCCCATGCAGCTTCGTTTCAGATCTTACCTGCCTGATTGCAACCCATCAGGACGGTGGAAAAACTTTACTCAGAGTTTAGGTTGGGAGGGGAGTGGGTGGGTGTGGGTGAATGCAAAATTTTGCATTTTGCATTTTGAACTCCTCACCCTCCTCACCTCCCTCACCCTCCTCACTTCCCCCACCCCTTCCCCGCTAAACTCATGGAGACATCACGACGGGGAGATCATGGCCGTTGACTATGATGCGGTGATTTTGGGCGGCACGGTGCAGGGGCGCGAGGCGGCGGCGCTGGCAGCGAGAGAGGGGGCGCGGGTGGCGCTGGTCGAGCCGCTGGGGTCGGTAGATGGGTGCATTCGTCGTCAGATTTTGCTCACGACGATGGCGGCGGCAGTCCCAGAGACCGAGTGGCATGGTTTGAAGCATCAGGTTAGGGCGTTAGAGGCGGTGGCCTACCCTCAGCTTGGCCTCGATCGCCTGGCGACCGGTGGCGTAGATGTAGTGCTGGAGCCGGGGCAGTTTAGCCCTCGGCCCCGGCTGGCGGTGACGACTTTGAACCGACGGCTCACGTCGCGCGGCTACCTGCTGGCCCCCGGCACTGAGGTCACTGTGCCCGATATTCCGGGTCTGGCGGAGACTCCGCACCTCACCTTAGATAGCCTGCTGGAGCTGGAGACGCTGCCGAAAAGCGCGATCGTGCTGGGGCGCAGCGGGGCGGCGATCGCCCTGGCCCAGGCCCTGGCGCGGCTTGGTACCCACACGACTTTGGTTAGCCGGGGGAGCACCCTACTACCTACCGAAGACGCCGACCTGTCTGCCTTCATCGAGGTTCTGCTAGAGGCGGCGGGGGTTGTCCTGAAGCTGGGCAGTCAGATCGAAACCATTCGCCACAAAGACAGCGTCGAACTCTTGCTCAGCGACGGCGGCGCGATCGCCGCTCAGGCCCTAATTCTTGCTACTGCACCCCACCCGCTTTTAGCAGGCCTCAATTTGGCCAGCATTGGCATTCGGCTCCGCACGGTTCACGGCACCACTACGGCCCTGCCGGTGGACGATCGCCTGGCGACGGCCCACCCCCGCGTGTTTGCCTGCGGCCCTGCGATCGGCGGCTACTGGGCCGAAACTACCGACCACCAAGACGTGGCGATCGCCCTGCGCAACCTGCTCTACCTGCCGTGGCGCAAGCTATCCCTTCGCGATCGGCCCGCTCTGCTGCACACCACGCCCGAGTACGCCCGCCTGGGCCTGAGTGCCACCCAGGCCCGTCGCTGGTACGGCAGCGAGGTCACGGTGCTGCAAGTACCCTTTGGCCAGCTGCTCAAAGCCCACCAGGGCGATGACATCACCGGCTTTTGCCGCTGGGTGGTGCGGACCAATGGGCAGCTGGTGGGCGCTCAAATTTGCGGCCCTGGGGCCAGCGAACTCATTCACACCCTGGCCCTGGCTATGCAGCAGGGCACTGCGCTCCCCCAGCTTGAGCGCCTGCCCACGCTGCCCCACAGCCTGGCGGCCATTCTGCCCTTAATGGTGAGCACCTGGCAGCAGCAGCGCTGGCACCCCGGTACCTGGCGGCGCGACTGGGCCGAGAACTGGTTTAACTGGCGGCGATCGCGGTGAGGCAACTAGCGCAGGCTTTCGCAGGCCACGCCGTCGCTGTCGCCATCCAGGCGGTGGGGGTCGCCGGGGGAGGCGTTGAGCACAGCCTGGGCCTGTTCCCAGGTGGCAAAGTCACCGCAGTCGCAGTCACTGGAGGTGCAGGCGGGCAAGCGACTGGGAGCCGCCGCGGGTGGCGGGGCCGCGGGCGGCGATGTCACCGTCGGTGTTTGAGGAGGGGGGGAACCCGGCGATGCCGCACCCCGGCGAAAGTCCCAGGGCAGGGTGGGGTTGGGCTGACTCCAGAAATTGAGGCGGGCGGCGCGGGCGGCGGCTTCGGCCTGCCGGTAGTCGGTGGCGGTGGCTGCACAGCCATCCAGATACTGCTCATACACGACAGCGTAGCCCTCGCGCACCAGCTGCAGGCCTACAGACTGGCCACCGCTGTAGATTTCGGCCACGGTGCGATCGTAGCGATCGCGCTCAATCGCCCGCACCTCCACTGGCCGCCCGGTCGAAAGCAGCTGTCGCAGCCGCAGCGAAGCCTCGGGGCCAAAGGCTTGGCTGCTTTCGGGCGCATCCACACAGGCCAGGCGAATGGTGAGCGGGCCGCCCTGCCCCTGCACCCGCAGCGTATCGCCATCGCCCACCGAGACCACGGTGGCGGTGGGCAGCGTTTTAGCGGCAGCGGTCGGGGCGGCGTAGGCCTGGTTGGCGTCGTCCACCTCAGACGACGCACCGATCGCCCCAAGCTCAGGCAGGGCCGAGCAGCCTGAGGCCAAAATTAGCAGCCCCAGCGCCTTTATGCCTTGAGCAAGGGGTACTAACGGTCGAGGGGCATGGGGTTGGGGCATAGTCAGGTCAGCCTATCGCTTGTGTCACAGAAAATGTTATCCAGTATACCAAGAGGTTTATCGCTGTCGGATTAAACGAGCGATCGCAGAGCAGTCTGCGCCAGGGTACAGCCATCTGTTTCTGCCAACTGGCCACTCGATCAGGGCGGCGACAAAATTCTTCACAACGTATGCGATCGTCGCTGTAACTCACTTGAAGAACTTGCCCTGGAAATCGTCGTCCTATCGACCTCGATCGGGGAACGGCTATGGCTATTTGGCGTTGCTGAATAAAGGTATGAATTAAAACAGCAATGTCTCTCGTCGGGGAAAATGGCTGTTTGCCCCGACCCAAACCTATGCTTCAATTCAGCGATGCCGGCTGTTTTTATCGTTAGGAGTGCCGTGCTCACGGCCTGATTGACTGACAAAACTTTTGAAACCCTTATCCTGCTGTAGGTTGGGTTAGCGTCAGCGAAACCCAACAAAACCGTTGCTGGTGTTGGGTTTTCTCCTGTGGAGACGCTTTGCGAACGCTCCGCTCAACGCCAACCTACACTAGAACTTTTGTCAGTCAATCAGGTTCACGGCATAGGTGATTTGTGCAGCGCTAGGTTTAAAAGCTGGAGTCAATATCTTCAGGCAGGAAGAGGTTAAAGGGAAAAAATTGCGATACGTTGGCCTCAATAGGCGTAGAGCTGAGGTAGCACAGATATGCAGGGTATTCGTCTAATCTCAGCCGCGCTGGGTCACCTCGACGAGCTTCAGGGGTCCGTTAAAGAGAAGCTTTCTGACCTGCTGGGGCTAGATGAAGATCCGATCGGCATCATGTCCTACCGCGGCTATGGCACCCCCGATCATCTGCACCTTAGGGGACGCGTGCTGCAGGATCAGGGCATCAAGCTCCGCGAGGAAAACGCCTCCGTTTGGAAAAACATCCGCAATATGTATCGGCGTTTTGAGTCAGACGAGGTTGAAGGAGCGCGTCTGCGAGCGTATTTTGGCAACGCTGAGCAAGAGGTTGTCGCTGACGATGAGGGGTATTTCAACGTTGAATTTAAACTCTCTGATCGACCTGTTGAAGCCGTTCAGAAAAATAGTCAGCTTTGGCAACCCATCGCCTTAGAATTGCTCGAACCGCTGCCGCAGCATTCAGAACCCATTAAAGTAAATAGCGAAATTATGGTGGTATCGGAGCGCGCCCAGTTTGGCGTGATCAGCGATATTGACGACACCATCATGCACACAGCGGCCACCGATCTGCTCAAAATGATCCGCATTGCCTATCTTGGCAACGAACGCACTCGCCGCCCGTTTCCTGGGGTAGCAGAGTTTTATCGAGCCCTTCAGCAGGGGCAGCCTGGCGGTGCCAACAGAAACCCTATTTTCTATGTCTCCAGCAGCGCCTGGAATATGTATGATCTGTTTGAAAAGTTCATGGATTTCAACCACATCCCCTGTGGCTCAATTTTGCTTAGAGATATCGAGTTGTCGCCCGCCAACCTGCTGTCTTTTGACCATACCAGCCACAAAGTAGAGCAAATTACGCCAATCCTAAATTCTCTTGATCCCCTGCCGTTTATTTTGATTGGCGACAGCGGCCAAAAAGACGCCTGGATTTATCAACGGCTGCTTCAAGACTATCCCGATCGCATTCTGGCTATCTATATTCGCAACGTCACCCCCAACGACGCCAAGCGACAGCACGATTTAGACATAATCGCCCAGCAGGTCAGGGCCGCGGGCTGTGAATTCGTCGTGTTTCCCGAAACCCAGGTGGCCATAGAGCACGCGATCGCCCACCACTGGATTAGTGAGCAAGCGGCTTCAGATTAGGGTTTGAAAGGCTTAATTGTGGGGAGCTACAGGGGCGCAAAGCGCTCGGGCCTCGCGCTTTGGTGTTACCTCAGCGATGCCGCTTTACTCAAACTGCTTGGTCGCGGCGTTCCAGCTCAGCAGTTCGTAGCCCCCGGCTCGGTGCACCAGTAGCGCGATCGCGCCGTCGGCTGGATTAGTGAGCGCTACCAGCGACTGAGGCGCAAACAAATCGCTGTATACCACCTGATTGTCTGCGTTCAAAATCACAGTTTTGGGGGCCGAGCCGTTCACCGTCAGCCGCCACTGGGCCAGCTGAGCCAGGGCGGCGTCATCCCAGGTCAGCACCCGCTCGGGCTGGCCGTCGCCCGTCAGGTCGAGACTGTGCTGGGCCAGATTGGTCAGCGCCCCGGCAAACTCCGTCGGCAGCGGCTGATTGCCAAAGAGCACCGTGCTCACGGGTGTTGCGATCGCCTCCGCATCGGGTCTTTGCCGCTGGCTGGCATCGAGCCAGGTCAGCGCCCCCTGAGAAAATACCAGCGGCGGCAGCACAGAATCGGTGACTGCCGGGCCGGTGGCCAGCAGGGTGGTACTGCCGTTGGCCAGAGTCAGCCCCCGCACGGTGAGGGGGCTGGGCACCCCGGTGGTAGGGGTAACCCAGCGCAGCACCTGCGGCGAAGCCTGGGCAGCGGGGCGAACCGCTGCCCAGACCGCGGCGGGGTCAGCCGCGGCGGGCGTAGCAAAACCCTGCCGCCAGGCTTGATTTTGGCGAACGGTCTGCAGCTCCACGGCATACCACTGCCCCAAAGCAGGATCGAGGGTCTGACCCGGCGCGGCGTAGCCGGTTTGGGGCGGAGAAATGGGTCTGGCCTGACCCATAATGGCCTCCAGCGGGGCAATTGCGATCGTCCCGGTCGCCGCTGTTTGAGCAGGCGCGATCGCCCCCTGGCCCGAGTTCTGACGGGCGGCCTCAGCGTTTCGGCTGGCCACGGTTTGGGCGCTCGCCAGCGCGGTCAGCAGTCGACTGAGCCGCTGGCGAGTAGCGGCGGGCACCGGCTGACGAGTCAGCCAGTCCTGGGTTGCACCATCTAGACTGGTGGGCTGGTTTTGCTGGGCTTTGAGGGCCAGGCCGCCCCACACATAGACCGCTGGTTCGGGGTTAGGTCGCGCCGCCGCCGCGCTAATGCGGTTCCACATGCGGCCGCGATCGGTGGCCAGTCGGTTAATTAAAGTCGGCAGCTGGTCGGGGTTCGTTTCCAGCTGGGTCAGGGCCGCCTCCCAGCGGCCATCAATCAGCAGGGCCAGCATCTGCTGGGTCGGCGTTGACCAGTCTTGGTCGGCCTGCTGTTGCGTAATGGTGGCATGGCGCTTAGCCAGCCTGAGCTGAGCCTCTGCGGCAGGAGTCCAGCCTTCGGCCAGGGCGGCTTTGAGATGGTTTAGAGAGGTTGCGGCCAGGCCCCAAAGACCGCTGCGGGCCAGGCGCAGCGCCTGCTGGTAGGCCCCAGCCTGAGCCGCAGCATCTACAGGCACCCGCACCCACGACACCAGCTGCAGGCGCGGTGTCGCCCCCGCCATCACCTGCCATCCCCGCAGCGCTGTCTCCAGCCCCACAGTCTCGTCAATCATCAAATCGCTGGGGCCATCTCCATCCAGGTCGGCCCACTGGGGAGGGCGGTTGACCGGGCTGCTCCAGGGCTTGAGCAGCACCAGCCGCTGATTTTGAGGGTCGTAGTGCAGCAGGTGCCCGTAGCGCAGGGTCAGCCCCTGCTGCGGCCAGGTGCCCTCCAGGGTCAGCCACAGGCCGTCGGTCGCCACGGGCGGAGCGGGTAGCGGCACTACTCGGGTCAGGGCAAACGTAGACGGCGCAGCGGCGGGAGCCTGGGAATTGTTGAGCCAGGGGGCCAGCACCAGGTCTTTTGAAAGGGGGGGAATGGGGAGGGTTGCGATCGCCCTCAGCTCGCCATCGCGGTCCTTGCCCTCTAGCAGCGTGAGCGAGGCAATGGCCCCTGAGGCATTTTCTAGTATGGGCACCAGCAGCATGCCGCTGCCGTCAGACTTGGGTTCGCCCAGCGGCAGCGGTTCGCCCAGGCGCTGCTGGGCCGCCTCGGCCTGCTGCCGCAGATCCTCCAGGCTGGTCGCTGGGGGCAGGGCCACCTGCTGCGATCGCTGAAACTGCGCCAAAACCTCAGGCAGCGCCTCCGGGTCAAGCATCAGCCGCAGCCCCAGCCGAAAGCTCAGCCCCAGCAGCGCCAGCCCCGCCCCAAAGCTGCCCAGGGCCAGCAGCAGCACCAGCCCACGCCCCAGCCGCCGGGGACGCGCCCCCACCCACACCTGTACGGAGCCAGCAGCGCTAGAGTTTTTAGGGCGAAATGGAGAGCGAAGGGTCATGGGCGCGGTGCCAATTTCACCTGCAACTGTATCTCAAGATAGGGCGATCGGACTTCTCGAATCGCTTTCTTGCCTAATTCTTGATGCTCTTTAGCCCCAGAGACCCGAACCAGCTCTCTGGGGCTAAAACGTTGGCTTGCGGGTTAGAGCGGGAAAGCTGACATAGCCGCCTGTGCATATATCTCACCCCGTAGCCATGATGTTTTTACTCAAGCGCTTAGCTTCTAGCAAAATTCGCACGCGCATTTTTGTTGGGTACCTTGGCGGGGCGATCGCGCTGGTTGGCATAGGCACAACAATGTACTTCGCCATCGGGCAAATTCGCACCAGGCTGTTGTCGGTCAGCGCCTCGCAGCAGCAGCTGTCCCGCGCCCAGCAGATTATGTGGTTAGACGAAGTGCTAACTCAGTCGATGCGCAACTACGTATTGACCCAGGACAGCCAGTGGCAGGAGCGCTACGACGCCAATTTCGCCCCCCTGGAAAACCTGATCATAGCCGCCCAGGCCAACGCGGTCGATCCCGAAATTCAGGCTCTTTTTGATCAGCAAAAGGGGCTTAACGACAAACTGGCTGAGCTTGAAACAGACGTTGTGAATCTGCTGGAGCTGGGGCAGCCCGAACAGGCCCTGGCCCTGCTGGATGGACCTGAGTACCAGCGCACAAAAACCGCTTATAGCGATACGCTTGAGAGTTTTCTCAACGATTCTCAAAACGGGCTGGTGGCCCTCGAAAGTGAGCTGGGCAGCACCGTAGATTTTGCCTCCCGGCTGGCGTTTTACATTCTGGCAGGCAGCATCTTAATTGGTCTGGGTGTGGTCAGCCTGGCCTACTACCTGGCGGGTCGGATTACGAAGCCGATTGTCACCACGGCGGCGATCGCCCAAAAAGTAGCCGCAGGCAATTTGTCGGCCAACATTCCGGTTGGTCGAGAGGATGAAATTGGCCAAATGCTAACGGCCTTGCAGGTCATGACCACGCGCCTGTCCAGCATTATCAAAGACGAGCAGCAGTCGGCCAAACGCATGCTGGAGATGTCTGACTGCTTAAGCGGGGCGGCGCAGGGGCTGTCGTTGGGCAATTCAAAGCAGGCGGCCAGCGTGGTTCAGACCACCGCCGCCATTCAGGAACTAAACGCCATCATCAATCACAACGCCAGGCAGGCCGACTACACCTATCAATCGGCCATTCAGTCGGTCGCCCAAGTTGACGAAGGCGAAAGGGCGGTCGCCGAAACGGTGCAGGTCATTCAAGACATCATCGCCAAAATCAACGTCATCGAAGATATTGCTGAGCAGACCAACATGCTGGCCCTCAACGCCACCATGGAGGCCGCCCGAGCCGGCGAAGCGGGCAAAGGGTTTGCCGTCGTTGCTAAGGAAGTGCGCAAGTTAGCTGAGCACAGCCGCATCGCCGCTGAGGAAATTACCGCTCTGGCCGATCGCAGCATGGTGGTCAGCAAACGCACTGGCGACCTGTTTCAGCAAATTGTCCCCAGCATTCAGGAGACTTCAGAGCTGATTGCCGAAATTACCCGATCGAGCCTGGAGCAAAACAACGGCATTGCCCAGATCAACACCGCCATGGTGCAGCTTGACGAGGTGACCCAGCACAACGCCGCCGCCGCCGCCCAGGTCGCCGCCTCTAGCCACGAGATTGCCGCCCAGGCCGAGCAGCTGCAGCAGTCCATGGCCTACTTTAAGCTTGAGACTGCGTCCCAGCAACCCTAGGTCAACCAGCCTGAGTTGGACAACAGGTAGAGTGGCGAAAGCAAGGCTGAGCTTGACTTTGAAGGTGCGGTTGATGGCGCGGGTAGGGGCAAGCGATTGTTTGTCCCGGCGGGATGTCTTGTTTAGGCTGCTCTGATCTGGAGGCAGACTTGTTCGAACGTTTTCCCCTGTGAGGCGGCGGCGGGCAGCACCTGGTCCGCCACCGCCACCGCCTGACCATCAACCCAGGCCTGCTCTAGCGCTGGGCCGTGCAGGTGCAGGTTGACTCGCCCGTAAGGAAATGGGTAGTCGCCCTGCGATCGCCAGGTGAGCGTTAGGGTCTGCCCCTGCTGGCTCAGGTGCCAGTGGTCTAGGCGCGAGTCGCCGTAGCCCTCGCCCGCATCGCTGTAGAGCCGATACTGGCTTTCCCCTTGGGAACCCAGCGCTGGGGGGTAAAGATGCAGGGTGAGGTCTTCCCCTTCGCTCAGGGGCAAAATGCTGCCAGCTCTGACCAGCAGCGGAATTTGCTCCAGCGGGGCGGGCAGCTCGACGGTTTGCCCGCCCGTCCAGTGGGTGTCATCCCAGCAGCTGTACCAGTTACCGGGGGGGAGATCACAGGGGCGCGATCGCAGTCCTTGAGCCAGCACCGGGCACACCAGCAGCGCATCCCCCAGGCAAAAGGCGTCTGCTCGGTTCCACAGGGTTTCATCTTTGGGGTCGAGCCAGAACAGCGGTCGCACCGGGGGATAGCCGCGATCGCTCGCTTCCCAAGCCAGGGTGTAGAGGTAGGGCATGAGCTGGTCGCGCAGCCGTAGAAAGCGGCGCATAAGGCTCAGGTAGGGCTCGCCGTAGGTCCAGGGGGCGCGGTGCCCCACGCTAATGGCGCTGTGGGTACGGTAAAACACCGTAAAGGTCGCCATCTGAAACCAGCGCAGGTACAGCTCTCCGCCGGGGTTGCCCAAAAAACCGCCAATATCTGAGCCGCAAAAGGCAACCCCCGACAGGCCCAGGCCCAGAATAGTGGCCACGGTCTGGCGCAGCGCCTCCCAGGTCGAAACGATATCGCCCGTCCAGGTCCAGGCGTAGCGCTGCATTCCGGCCCAGCCCGATCGCGTTACCACAAAGGGCCGAGTAGCTGGCCGATAGCGCTGCAGGCTCTCAAAGGCGGCGCGGGTTTCCAGCATGCCGTAGACGTTGTGGGCCTCGCGGTGGTCGCCGCCGCGCCCCTCCAGACAGTGCCGGGTAGACAGGGGCAGGGTAGGGTCGCCCCAGGCGGCAAAGGCGGCGGGTTCGTTCATGTCGTGCCAAAACCCGGTCACCCCCACCTGCAGCAGGTAGGCAAACTGCCGACTCCACCAGTCGCGCACCACCGGGTTGGTAAAGTCGGGAAACACCGATCGCCCCGGCCAGACGGGGGCCACCACCAGGTCGCCGCTGGCGTAGGTGCAAAAGGCGTTCAGAATTTGCCCTTCTAGAAACAGATTGCTGTGGCGGTTGTGCTGAATGCCGGGGTTATTGATGGCAATCACCCGCACCCCGGCGGCGGCCAGCTCAGCGGTGAACTGCCGAAAGTCGGGGAACCGCTGGGGATCGAGGGTAAAAGCGCGGTGGTTGACCTGGCAGTCGATGTCGAGGTGAATGGCGCTCAGGGGCAGGTCTTCGGCCTGAAAGGTCTGCACCTCCTGGCGAAGGTTGGCCTCGGTGCGGTAGCCCCAGTGCGACTGCTGATAGCCCAGCGCCCAGCGCGGCGGCAGCGGCGATCGCCCGGTCAGCGCGGTGTAGCGTTCCATGAGCAGTGGCGGTGCCCCCACAGCCAGGTAGTAGCGCAGGGCACCGCCCTCAAAAGTGGCCGTGGCGCGAGGTTCAGCCGCACTATTCGACAGGGTTAGCTCGCCCCGAAAGGTGTTTTCATAAAAGGCCAGGTAGCTGCCCCCCCGATGCAGGCCCATATACACCGGAATGCTGATGTACATCGGGTCGGTGCCGGGCTGGTAGATGTTGCCGGGGTCGTAGTTCCAGAACTGGTAGGTTTTGGGCTGCTCTGGGGTGACGGGGGCGCGCAGGTTAAAGGCGGCGGCCCGTTCGCCCAGCCCGTACAGGCATTCTTCATCGCGCAGAAGGGCGGTGTGCTGCCAGCTTTCCCCCAGGCGCTGGGGGGGCTGCTCTTGGCGAATCTGGCCGGTGCGATCGCCGATCGCAATGCCGCCATCCCACCCCACCGCGATCGTCAGATCTGAGCTAGAGATCCGCCAGCCCTCGGCCTGCTCCGCCAGGTCAACAGCGACGGGGGGCCAGTCGCGATCGGTCAGGGCGTATGGTACTGGCAGACGGCCCGGCTGCCAGGTGACGCGAACAAAATCTGGGGTTAGAAACGCTAGCTCCAGGCTGGCCTGCTCAAATTCGAACTGGGCACCGCGATCGGTGGGGGTGGCCTGGATTCCTTTGCCGACGGAGGCTGGCGCAGCAGTGGTGGTGGGCTGGTAGGGGCGATCGCGGCGATCGCGCTGCCACGAGTACCAGATGGCGTAGGGAGAGTACCGCAAAAACCACAGGGCCTGTAGCACAAACTTCAGCCCCAGCCAGAGTTGTTTGAGTGCAGCCCGCATGCGCTTAGTCCTTCCATTAGCTCTCGACAGATATAGCGGTGGCTATACCTTGGTGACAGGCTAGTCGGTGGCTGGAGTAGAGACGTCGCCTAAAGGCGCGAGACATTTATCCGTCAGGGGAGAGAATTCACAACCTGCTCGCGCCCTTCTGCCCATAGCTAGATGGAGGCACAGCCCCGGCTGCGGTTGAATAGGGCAAACATTTTTCTTTACCCTGAGCTAACTCGTGCCTCTTTCTCCCTATCGGGTCGTCAATAGACTGCTGGCTGCTCGCGGAATGCAACCCCAGTACGTGATTGGGCTAGACTCGGCCACCCAAGAGCTGGAGGCGATCGCGCGCTACCTCACAGGCAAAGACCTGCCCGCTGGCGGTCCAGTCCCCCGATTCGCGGCGCAGCTGGCCGATGCCCTGGGCTGTCTGCCCGATCGGTGGCGCGCTTCCATCGTTACTACTTTGGGCTGGCTCGATGCGTCGGCACCCAAAGTGCTGGAGCGGGTGCAGGCCGAAACCCTGGCAGAATGGGCCGTTAACCTGTATCCCCAGCGGCAATATCCGGCGGTCATGATCGGCTCATCAAACGGGGCGGCCAGTCATTTGTGCGCAGCCCTAGGGATGCCCTGGCTGCCCCAAACCCTGCTGGTCTGTACCCGCCACTCGGGCGACAAAGACGACCCCAAGCAGGTGATGGAGTGGGCCAAAGACCGGGTGCAGCGGCTGCTGGACAAAAATCCAGACCTGTCGGTTTACCAGATGCACGACCCCAACCAGGACCGCCTCAAGGTGGGGCGGGTGGCCTACTTTCGGCTCAAGCGCAGGCGGTTGGGAGCGACCTACCGACAGTTTTTAAAGCAAAATCTGATGCCGGGGGGCACCCTGTTTCTGGTGGAGTGCAACTACAGCTGGCCCGCGACTCAGGTCAGCGATCGCCATTTTTTTCAGGTCGGCGGCAAGGGCGGCATTCACCGCGCCGAATACATCGAGGGCAGCCCCAGGGTGGCCGATTTTTTGCGGCGGCAGGGGTCTGAGCATCGCCACTGGCACAGCCCCCCTGCCAATGGCGACTGGCCCGAGGCTGAGTGGGGATTTGAACCCGCCCTGCGCGACGATGTCATGGCCTTTGCCGAAGAGCACGGCCTCAATGTACAGCGCATCGTGTTCGACGATCCGCAGGCGCTCAGCCCGCTGGTGGCAGACCTCTATCGCTGGTGGTACGACCAGCGGGGCATACCCAGCGATCGCCTGCTGGTCGAGTCGTTTACCTACCTGCAGCCCTGGTGGAGTTTGCGCCTGGGCCTGGTGCCCTACTGGACGGTATTTAACGACCAAACCTCCCTCGATTTGCTGCGGCGCGATCTCAAAGCCAGCCGGCCCTACAACGATATTTTTCTCACCCTGTTTTCCAACGGGCTCAACTCCCTGGGTATCGCCTCCATCGACCAGTGGCGATCGCAAATTCTCGCTCTGGCTCAGCGGCGGGGCCAGTTTTTAGGAGTGAATGAGCGCCGCTATCCGCGCGACAATGCCTCGATCATTCGCCACTACCTCGACTTGAAGCAGCTGCCGGGGAAAAATCCTCTGCCGGAACCGCTGACCCTGCACCAGCTGGAGATGTTTTTGGCTGAGCGGGGCGATCGCTACGCCGTTGATTGGCTGCCTTAGTACCGCCGCGCGGAGTTCAAAATGCAAAGTTCAAAATGACAGCTCGGTCAGGGTTTCAAGTTTCCTGAAAAGTAGGCTTATTTCTGCTTTGGCGGCCCTAACCGACACAACCACCGACTAAAACCGCGACTCATACTCAACCGTGAAAATGTTGTCTCCGGCAAAGTTAGTGGTGCCTCTGGCCCGAATCTGGTCGGTCAGCTGGTACGACAACCCATACTGAGGCGGTTTGCTGTTGTTGAGAATTTCCAACACGTCCACACTGGCGTCTTCGCCCAGGGCAAAGGAGGCCTCGACCCCAATGCCAATGCCCACGGTGCTTTCGGTGGCCGTGTCGGTGGTCGGAAAGATGCTGAACGTTCGCAGGCCAACGGCATCGGCAATGCGATCGCCAAAGGTAGCGATCGACCCTGCCCCCACAAACCCGGCCAGCTGCGTTAAAGATGCGCCATAGACATTGGTGACCACGCTGCTGCCCAGCAGGGCGAGCAGATCTTCCTGGCTGCGGGAGGGGCGACTGGTCAGCGTCAGCAGCTCGCCCGCCTGACCGGGGGTGGCGCTATCCTGCAGGTCGCTGACGTAGCCATAGGCGGTGGCAAAAACCGAGACAAACTCCACTTCGCCAAAGGCCGCAATGCCCGATGGATCGGTAATTTCGGCGCTGTTAAACGGGTTTAGCTCGGTGATTTGGGCCACGTCAGTATCCTGTACCCTGGCCCGCATCTGTACGTCTAAGAATGGATCAAGCCCGTCTTCGGGGAAAAACGTGGCGGTATTTTCGGCATCCTGCACCAGGCGAAACTGGGTCGAGAACAGGTTAATCCAGCCGCGATCGAGGGTGATCACCCCGCTGGGCCGCAGGTCGGTCAGCGTACCGTTGACCTCAAGACTGCCCGTAGCGGTGATGTAGTAAAAAGGCTGCCCCACAATCGCCAGATCATTGCTCAGGTTCAGGTTCAGGCCGCTCAGCCTGACCCGGCTCAAGGGACCATCCAGACTGGCCTCATCTACCTCTGGCAGGTCAAACCCGTCGATCTCAGCTCGGTACTCCTCCACATACTCAGGCAGTGGTTCTGCGACCAGCAGCTCTGCCTCCTCGTCTTCCGGCACCTCTAGATCGGCCTCTGCTACAGAGTCAAACCGCCCCAGCAGGTCGTTAGCTCTCAGCACGCCATCGCCCACCTGCACCGCCCCGGTAACAATCGGGTTCAGCAACGATCCGCCCACCAAGAGGCTACCGTCCAGCTCCGCTTCCACAAAACCTTCGTAGTCAACCTCGACCTGGTTGAGGGCAACAGCCAGCCCCTCTGCCGCAGGCGCTTGCTTCGTCGCCGTCAGAGCGGTAGTAGGTGCCCCAACGGGCAAGCGCCCCGTCACCACAATCTCGCCGCCGCCGTAGTTGGCCTGTAGCTGCTCAACCAGCACCTGCTCAAGGTTGAAGCGAATGCGTCCGGTCAGGTCAGTTACCGGCTCTGAAAGTTCCGTACTGACCAGCGTGCCATTCTGAAACTCGGCCTGTCCCGCCACTGCCGGATCGTCTAGAGTACCGCCAATTTGCAGGCTAACCTGGCCCTGCCCACCCTGCCAGCCCAGCCGCTCGTCGGTGACTACATTCAGCAGCTCCAGGCCCTCGTCCTCTAGATTCACCAGCACGCTAATTTGCTCGCTCTCCGGCTCAACGTCCATAAACGGCAGGGCGTAAGGAATCTCTCCCTCAACGGTGACTTCGGCTGGGGCAGCCACCACAGCCGCCCCGTCAAAGCTCAGTCGGGCGTTGTTGTAGGCAAAGTCAAAGGCTACCGACTCCAGGGGTTGTTCGTTTAGGCTGGGATTGACCACTGCCAGCTCTCCGACGGCGGTTGGGTTCGCCAAGCTGCCGTCGAGGGTAGCCGTCAGCGCCAGGTCGCCGTCGGCCTCCACTGGAATATCGACAAACAGCTCCGCCAGCTCCACCGGCACCCCGCTCGCCTCTAGCTGACCGCTGAGATTTTGCGGGCTGCCGTCGCCCACAAAGCTAAGGCGCGTGTCGTCGGCCTCAAACAGCAGCGGGTCGATGGCGAAGCTGCCCTGGTCGTAGCTGGCCGCCAGGGTAAAGCGGTTGCACAGGTCGCCCGATTCACCCGCCGCGTCGAGGGGTTCGCCAAACTCAATCGTTTCGACCACGGCACTCGGCTCTTCTGCGCCCGCTGCCCCCGCCAAGTCGCAGGTAATCAGGTTGCCCCAGGTCCAGTTTTGGCCCTGAATATCGGCCTCAGCCTCAAGGGCTTCAGCGGAGAAACCATCGCCCTGCAGGGTGACGGTACCGCTAAACGTCCCCCGCAGGTCGGCCAGGGCGGGTAGGGCCAGCTCGGTGTCGTCGGTCTGCTCTTCGTAGCGGACCAAAAACAGGGCAAAGGCCTCCAGCTGCTCCAGAAAAGGAGCCGGAGGTAAGCTGGCGTCATTTAAGTCGAGCACCTCGGCCCCAAACCCGGTGTCGGCCTCGCGGGGCAGGCCGATGTCGGCAAAGGTTTCCCAGTTGAGAGTGGCCAGCAGGTCCTGAAAATTGCCCGATACGATGTCGATCTGAGCGTAGTACTCGGGGGTGGGGGTGCCCAGATCGTCTAGCCACCCGCTGATCAGGTAGCGGCTGTCGTCAAAGACCAGGGCGGCATTGGCCAGCTCGACGCGGCCATCGTCGTAGGTAAACTGGGCCTCTAAGCTCTCGGCGACCAGGGTATCGAGAGCGGGGTTGAGAATGCTGGCGGTGCCCTGTACCGAGAGGTTGTCTAAGTCGCTCAGGTCAGCGGTGATAGTGCCGTTGAGGGTGCCGCCCAGGGGGCCGAGATTGGCGACGGGGGCGACTCCAAAGGCATCAATGGGGACGTTTTCGACGGTGGCGGTGAGCTGCTGGTTGACTACCCGGCCCACGGCAACGGTGTCGCCCAGGCGAATGTCGAACTGGCTGGGCCGCAAATCCTCATCCAGGGTGGCGAGAATCTGGTCTTGCCCGCCCCGCAGCGCGATCGTGCCCCCTTCGGCCAGAGCAATATTCACTGGCCCCGACAGCTGAGACTCAAAGGCTGTAGTATCTAGGGCCAGGTCGTTCACCTGGGCATTGCCGACCAGGCGCAGGTTGGTGAGCGGGCCGCGCAGCTGGCCGTCAAAGCTGAGCAAACCCGACGGGTCGAGGCGATCGCGCACCGCTGCTGGCGCTAGCTGAGCCAGGCGACTGAGCCGATAGCGATTCACCTGCACATCTAAATCGACCGGGCCAATCGGGTTGGCCTCGCCAAAGTTGGTTGCCACAAACCCGCTGGCTGAAACCCCAGGGGCCGAAAACCGCTCCACCTGAATGCCGTTGCCCGCCCAGCGAAAGGCAGTCGTCCAGTCGCCCGGCTCCAGAAGAGAGGGGGCACCGGGGGAGGTGGTGAGCCGGGCATTGGCGATCTGGGCCGTGCCGCTAGCCTGTAGCGCGGCCAGCGATAGATTGTCCAGGCGGCCAGCGGCGGTCAGGTCGGCGGTCAGCAGCCCCTGCACCCGGTCGGTGAACCGATTCACCGGCAGATCGGTGGTGTTGATCTGGGCCGTCCAGGTGCCGCGATCGAGGCGGGCGGTAGCGATCGCGTCCACGGTGCCCTGCTCGACCTGGAACCGGGCGTTGTCAACTACCAGGGTGTTGTTGCGGTAGGTCAGCTCGCCGCTGCCGGGGTAGGTGGCCTGGGGCAGCCGAAACTGCAGCGTCGCCAGCGGGTTTTCGAATGTGCCCTGGATATTGCCCTCGGCCAGAACCGAGCCCAGGACCGCCTGGTTGGGCAGCGACAGCCCATACTTGCTGGCCAGAGCATCTCCCGGCAGGTCGGCCTGGAGGTCAACGTCAAAGGCGGGGCTGCCCTCGGCGTCTAAATCGACCTGGCCCGTTCCGGTAACAAAGCCCCCCTCGACGGGCACCAGTCGCAGGGTTTGCAGGTCGACCTGCTGGGGCGTGGCGGTAAAGCTGGCGGTCAGGGTTTCGAGGGTGACCTCGTCGAGCTGTACCAGGCCCTGGTTTTGCAGCTGTCCGGCCAGCTGGGGCTGGTCAATGTCGCCGGTCAGGGTGCCGTCAAAGCCAAACTCGCCCGCCGCTGCAATGGGGAGATCGACCTCCAGCAGGTCGGTCACGGTGGCGATCGCCACCGCCGGAATCTCAACCGCCAGGTCGTAGCCTTCGTCCAGGTCGAGCGTGCCAGCGGCGGTCAGGGGAATTTCATTGCCCAATTGCAGCTGCGCCCTGTCTACCATCACCTGCTCGCCCCGAAAGCGCAGCGCCGCGTCGATATCGGTAATGGGGGCGGGCAGCTGGGCCACCAGCACCTCGCCGTTGCGCAGGCGGGCGGTGCCCCGAGCCTCGGTGAGAAAGCTCTCGGATTGCGATCGCAGCTCCAGCGTCAAATTGCTGTCCAGGGTGCCGCCGACAATGCCGACCGACGGCGGCAGAAACAGGTTAAACCCTTCAGTGGGCAAATTGTTGGACTGCAGGGCGATATTGTAGGCCCGCTCCGGCAGCAGCCATTCCCCATCGACGGCAAACTCGCCCTCGTCAATGCGGCCACTGGCCTCAAATAAAATCTCCTGCAGGTCTTGCTCGGCGGGGCTGATAAACTCAGCGCTGGCGTTCAGGTCGGTGATTAAAATGGCCTTGGCCTCGACCACCGCCTGGTCGCGGGACAAATCTCTAAACACAGAGGCGCGCCCGTCCCGAGCCCGGATCTCTACCAGCTCTAGCTCGATGGGGCCACGGGTTTTGTCTTCTTCCGGGTCGGGCAGGGTGAGGTCAACCCAGCGGCCATCCGCCGCCTGCACCAGGGCAATATCGGGTTCAATGAAGGTCAGGCTGTAGCGCAGGGTGCGGCTAAACAGCAGGTCGGGCCAGCTAAAGGTAACATCGACCGCCTCCGCCGTTGCCCCGGTGGCCACCGCCTCGGTGGGAGGCAGCCGGGATGGCCCCAGGCGCACCCCGTTCCAGGTCAGCCGCTCAAAATTGCCCAGCTCAAAGGGTCGATCGAGGCTTTCTTCCAGGGCGGACTCGACCCAGGGAATCAGGCGATCGTTCAGCAACTCATCGCCCCAGACCAGTACCGCCGCGCTGCCTATCAGGGCTAGCCCCCCCAGGCCTGCACCGACCTTGAGCAGAACCGGCAAAATCTGGCGCTGGCGCGGATCCGGGTTCGGGGGCGGACTGCTGGGCTGAGTCATAGAAATCCTCAATCTGAGGGCTGATGGGGATAGGCCCTGGCCGAAAGTCATATAGACCCTACAGAGGATTAGCGCTGTAAGCAAGCCCCCCTAGGGGGACTTGACGCCTCGGAGTCTCTGTGGCGCGTCCTTATGGATTTCTTAGCGGTGTGGCTTAGCCTTTAGACTGCTAAGGAGTTGATGCACACCCTTTCGTTTCCCTGAGGTAAGTCATGAGCAACTACACTCCCACAGAGCTGCAAACCCTGGTCAAAGCCCCAATGATGACCGGGCTTTCGGTGGCCATGGTCGATATGGGCATTGTGTCTACGGCGATCGAGGCAGCGGCCATGTCAAAGCAAATTGCCGGGGCCGCCGAAAAGTACCCCACCAACTCCGTGATTCAGGCGGCTTTTTCAGAGGCCACCCTCAAGAGTCGCGACCTCAAGCTTGATAAGCCCGATATCAAGCCCGAAGACGTCAAGTCTGGGGCCATGATCGATCAGGCGATCGCAGACATCAATGCCGCCCTGGCCGTGGTGGCGGGCAAAGCCAGCGATGCCGAGGTGGCCGAGTATAAGCAGTTCATCTACGACTGTGGTACCGCCGTGGCCGAAGCCGCTGGCGAAGGGCTATTTGGGACGGGCAGCAACAAAGTCAGCGCATCGGAAGCCGCCGCCCTGGCCAAGTTCAAAGCAGCCCTGGGAATTTAGGCTAGCTGTAGGGCCTGGAACGCTGCGGTGCATGGGCTTCGACTGCGCTCAGCCGCCGGCCTGCGCTCAGCCACCGGCCTGCGCTCGGTCAGCATAGAATCAGGGACGCTTACGTTTGATTACTATTCTGTAAAGGATAATGGCTGCTTACGAAAGCTTTATGTTTCTGTGCCACGGTCGAGATTAGGGTCTCAACCTAGACCGTGGCAATTCCCCGGCTCGTGTCATCGTTTGCTTACAAATTTGCCTGTGAAGGAGAGTGTTATGAGTTTTACCCGCTGGTTGCGGCGACTAGCGCCCCTGATGGTCTGTCTGGTGTTGCTGGTCACCGCCTGTTCGTCCGGCCCCTCCAAGTACGACCAGGTGCAAAAAGACACCACTGGTTTTGGTTCCCCGGCAGCGGTCGATAAAAAAGCCGAAAAGGGCGGTACCTTCAACGCCTTCTTTCCCGACGAGCAGGACGGCTATAAGGTGATTCCCTATCAGGAGAAGAAGGGCTTCGCCGAGTACAAGCTCGAACAGGACGGCAAGACCCTGGCCATGCTCACCATCAGCGATACCACCAGTATTCCGGGCTCGGCTGAGAAGTACAGCGCCGCCACCGAAGCCGTTAGCGGCTTTCCAGCGGTAGACCAGGGCACTACCGCCACTGGGGTACTGGTGAATGACCGCTACCAGGTCAAGGTGCTCTCCCGCGACCCTGCCTTTACTAGAGAAGACCGGGTGGCCTGGCTACAAAAGTTTGACCTTGAAGGGTTAGCTCAGCTCAAAGGGGCGATTAACCCTGTTACCAAACCCACGGTGGCCCTGCCCGAAGCCCCCACCGCCGCCCGCCCTAAGGATGGCTTTAAGCTGCCCAGGGTGAAGCTACCGCGCCTCGATCCCACTCTGCAACCCGCCTCCTAGCGAGTCGGCACAGCAGCAATGACGGCAACAGCAGATCCTAGGGCAGACATAAGGAGTAAATTGTGAGCAAAAAAATCTACGAAATTGTGGACAAGCTCCCCACCGGGGGCCTGACCGTGCGGGCGCTTAAAACCCTCGATACCTTTGTCCCTGGCCAGTGGAATAACCTGGTGGGCTTTGACAACACGATCAAAACCGTGACCGGCGAAACCGACGAGGCGATGGTGCAGGCGATCGGCGAACGCGCGATCGCCCTTTTTAACGACAAAAAGCAGGGCTACCAGAGCGCCCTCTGGCTCTACCACACCGTCGATTCGGCCTCGGGCTTGCTGGGGGCGGCGGCGCTGGCCAACCGCATCGGCCAGGATACCTTTTTGGGCTTTCTTAAAAACCTTTCCCCCAAGCCCGAAAAAGCTCAGACTATCGACCTGGCCGTTAAGCTAGTGACCGAAGTGGTGGCCTTCTGCAAAATCAGCGGCATCCCCGGCGACAGCCTGGGCGACTTTCTCGCCGCCCTGGGCGACTACAGCAGTGAGTCGCTGGTGCGGATGGCGGCGCTGGTCAGCTTCGACGGCATCATTCCCCTGGGGGCCGACTTTTCGAGCAAGGCACTTAGTGCTATCAAGGGCATGGGGCCGAGCGATCTCGACGACAACCAGACCTTTAAGGGGGTCAAGGCCGAAATTCCGGGCGGTAACGACAAGGCCAAACTCTCTTTCATCACCGAGAGCTTTGAGTCGACCAAGGGCTGGATGGATCGCTTTGTCAGCGACCACAACGTTACCCAGAGCAAACTGGTCGATAACCTGGGCGGCTTTATCGAAGGCTCTAAGAGCAAGCTCGACTACCTGGGCGCGTTTCTCGACATGTCGGTGAAGTACTACGAGCACACCGGCACCCAAACCCTGGCCCGCCGCCTGATCGAGCGTGCCGTCGCCGAGATTTAGCCCTGCCTGTGGTTTGCCCCGGCGATTGACCACAGCAATGCATTAGCCCATAGGCCCGGTTGAGTTGTCTCAACCGGGCTTTTTGAATCACGCGCTCTCCGTACAGATGGACCTATTGATACATCCACTACCGAGTGGTAAATTAATACAAATGAACTACTTTGGTTTTGGCTATGAGTCTCTGTTGCTCAGAACGTTTGGTCTACGATTGCCTGAGACGATGGCACGCTCTTAATGGGTTTTATCCAACCATTCGCGAAATTGAGGAGGATCTGAAAATTTCTTCCAGATCTTTGGTTCAAAGTTTGCTAGCCAGATTAGAAAAAAAGGGATACATCGAGAAGCAGTACGGTAAGGCAAGGGCTATTCGCATCACATCTTTTGAACTGCCATTAAAGGGCGTCGTTCAAGCAGGCTATCTCACTGAGCATCCCGAAAGATTTGAGCAGGTGCGCTTGGAGGGCAAGCGTTATAAAGAGGGTGACTATGCTCTAAAAATCAGTGGCGATAGCATGGTGGATGCTCAAATTTTTGATGGCGACATCGTCGTCATGCAGCTTACTGAGGATGCTTGGGCCATTTCCCACGGTCGGATTAGTGTGATTTGGATTGAGGGCGAAGGGACTACTCTCAAGCGCGTTTACTACAGCGAAGGCGACAACCAGGTCACGCTCGAACCCGCCAACTTGGCTCACCCGACTCGCACCCTAGAGCGGTCTCAGGTCGGTGTGCAGGGCGTCATGGTGGGGCATCATCGCGATGATAATGGGTTGTGGTTGGCGGTAGCGCCTGCCTGAGTTGTTGATGGCGGATTGGCGGCGATCGCCCTGCCTTGACTACTCTCCCGGTTGCTCGACAGCTGGAACTGGCGATGAACCGTTGGGTAAAACCAGCTCTTGGAGCTGATTCTCCAAGGGTTCCACTAGCTCCTGGTCAACTTCGATGCCCGCATTCACCATAAACAGTTTAAAAGGCTCGTTCTGGCTAAGATATGCGGCGTAGCCCGATCGCAGGTAGAGGCTGTACTCGGGGCGGCGAGCCACGTAGCGCCCCACAAAGGCCAGACTCAGGGCATTCAGGTAGCGGTCAACCACTTCGGGAGCGGCCAGGGTTAGCCCCGGCAGAGAGAGCAGAAGGTTTGACAGCCCAGCGTCGAGGGCGGAGAGGTCTACGTGGGCCTGTCCTTCGATTAGCGCCAGCGATCGGCTCTCGGTGGTGTACCAGGGAAAGGTGCGAAACTGCTCAAACACTGCCGGAGTTGCGGGGTCGTGGCTGCCCGCGATCACCATGACTGGGACCTTGACCGCCGCCAACCCCTCAGGCCCAAAGACACTGCTGTTGACCGGGTTGACCAGCAGCACTGAGTTAATGCGCGGGTCGCGAAAGCTGTAGGGCTGCCGGGGCAGCTCTAGCGCCTGACACTGCAGCAGCAGCGATGTATTGAGATAGATAAAACTGCGGCTGCACACCTCCTGCAGGTAGTCGAAGTTAAGCTCGGCCCCGGCTACGGCCAGCGCTGTGTAGCCCCCAAATGAGTGGCCCCCCACACCGACCTGCTCCAGGTTGAGGCGACCGTCAAACTCGGTGGAGTTAAGCCGCTCCAGCTCGTCGAGCACAAAGGTAATGTCGAGGGGGCGATCGATAAATTCTTGTAGCTCAAACACGTTAGCGCTCAGGCCCATCTGAAACTCAGCTACCTGCTGGGTGTCGCTGCCGGGGTGCTGCGGCAGCACCACCACAATGCCGTGAGACGCCAGGTGGCTAGCCCACTGGTGCCGCGCCTCAGGGCTAGACGATAGCCCGTGGGAAAACACCATCACCGGGGCCTGTCCGCGCCACTGACGCGGGCGCACCACATCCATATAGAGCTGGCGCTGGCGCTGGGTATCGGTCAGGTTGAAGCGCTGAATCTGCACCTGGGCCGGGCCGGGAGCCGTGAGGTCGGCTAGATTGGCGTAGTCGATGGGCGACTCTTGAGCCGACGCCTGGGTCGTTAGCTCGGCCAGCTGAATGATGGAGTCGTTGGTGGCTTTGACAACGCCCTCCACGGCGTCGGCCACAGCCAGAGCATCCCTGACGTTGATCTGCATGTCGGTGGGCAGCGATCGCACCACGTTAATGGCCGACAGCCCCTCCGGCGAAGTAGCCGCCTGAATCAGCGCCGCCCGCAGGGCCAGCTTGCCGTTGTCGCCCACCCGCGTTTGCAGAATGGCCCCCACCTGCTCCAGCAGCTCTTCGCCCAGGTTGCTGTAGAGAAAGCGCGACAGCAGCACCCCATCGACCTCCAGGGGGCGATCGAGGTTTTGGCGCAGCTGCTCAACCTCGGCCTCGGTGAGACCAACCAGATTGACATAGGAGGCCAGGTCGTCAGTGAGCTGCCCGGTTTCAACCAGCGTCTCCAGCGATCGCGTGCTCACCGATCGCTCAGCCAGACCGTAGCGAAAAAAAATCGCCTCCGCCGCCTGTACCGGCAGCCCCACCAGCAGCGTCGCTCCCAGACTGAGTCCGCCCAGTGCCAGTGCCTGCCGCCCTACCCCTTGCCAGGTCATACCATCACCCTAAAAAATTTCCCCTCCGCTCCCTGAACGAAGTCGTTTGTCCTGTGGACAAGCTTCGCCAACGCGCTAGCATCTCCTGTAGAGAGAAAGGGACTAGAACACGCCCACCCCCTTCGACTCCGCTCAGGGACCATCACCCACCCATCCACCCATCCACTCATCTACTGAGTCCGCCAGTCGGCATCTAACGACCGCAGCCGGTGCAAAACCACCATATTTGGGCCGACCACCGGGTTACGAGCCACCACCAGGCCCTCGGGGTCGCGCAGCTGCAGGGTACCAAAGTTGAGCCCCTGGGCCTGGGCAAAGATATCTTGGGCAATCTCGTTTTGCTGGGTGGCCAGCAGGCCGTACCAGGCTTCGGCCACGTTCACGTCTAGCGTATTCTCCGGCAGGTTCACCTCTACCGACTGAATCAGCCCCGCCCCATAGGAGCGGCTGATGCGGCTGACCCGGCTTTGAATGTCGGCAATCAGGTTTTGCTCGGGGGTGGGTTCGACCACAGGCGCGGGTTCAGCCGCCGAGTCCAAGCCTGAATCCACCGCTGGCTCTTCAGGGAAGTAGGGTTCAATCGGTGAGGCCGGTGCTTCTGCCGCAGTACCGGGCTCTGCGGCTACCTGGTCGCCCCGACCCGCGCCCAGCGGGTTCCACAGGGCCAAAAACAGCATCAGCAGACCCAGGGCAATGGCGGTGAGCACGCCGTCGGAGAGCTGGCGCTGCAGGTCGGGGGGCAGCTGCGATCGCACCCACCGCAAGCCTTTCTTCCACAGCCTGACGCCGTCGGCCAGCACCAGCAGCAGTTGATCGACCACACCCAGTTCTTTTGGCTGGTAGGGAATGCCGGTATCGGCCCAAACATCTTCGGCTGGGGCGATCGGGCGCGGGGGTTGGCCGCTGGTAGCCGGGTCGGGTCGGCGGCCCCGGTCGATGTAGGTGGGCTCGGGCTCAGGCGTTGGCACCGGCAGCGGATCTTCCACATCCTGCAGGTCGCTGTCGGTCCAGGGCTCAGCGTTGGAGGTGTCGGGGCGATTCTCCTGCGGAGAGGCTGCGCCAACGCCGCTTTGGGCCTCAGGCTCGCGCCCAGGGCCACCCCTCGCCTTGCCTGAGGTGCGGTAGTCCACTATCGGCTCCAGCTCGCCAGGCGCGTCTCCATCCCCCCTAACCACAGCCCCATCGGTTGCGTCAACGGCTTCCCCAGCCGCTTCAGACCCAGTCGCTGGCGGCGATAGCGTGGGTTCATCCTCTGCCCCACCGGAGTCACGCGGGGGCGGAATGGGCGGAATTTCGGGAGGAAAGTTGGGGTCTTGGGGTCTCATGGGTTAGCCCACCTAGCCACGGCTGCCGATACGCTGCGGAACAGCCCCTGGGGGCCTATCCCTCTCAATACTGCCACGTTTCCTCAAAATCTTAGGGTAGAACTCTGGTGCAAAATCAGGCGATTGCCGTCGGGGTCGCAGACGTAGACCTCGCGACCGTGGGAAGCCGTCAGCACCGGACCGGGAGGCGGATAGCCAAGATTGGTCAGGTGCGCGATCGCCGCCGTCAGATCCACCACCTCCAGACACAGGCTCATCGCCCCGCTGGTAGAGGCCTTAAAGCGATCGGCCTGGTCAGCCCTGGGCCTAAAAATCGCCAGCCGCAGCCCCGGTAGCCGAAACTCAGCATAGCGATCGCGCTGGTAAAGCTCTGCCCCCTGACCCAGCAGGGCACCGTAAAAGGCGACTAAATCTTCAAACCGTTCACTGGCCAGGGTAATGAAGGCACTGGTGCAATTCAGGGAGCCGTTTGTCAAAGCAATCTCTGCCACTAGGCGATCGATTTATGGACAAGGTGTGATGGTGGGCATTGCCCACCCTACGCTGCCATCCACCCATTCACTCACTCACCCATCCACCCATCCACCCACTTACCCATCCACCCATCCACTCCCCTAATCCATCTCCCACTCCGCCGCATACTGCAGCATCAGCGGCGGCAGGTGCAGCTCTTTGGGCGTTTTACAGCGAGCCTCAAAGACCGCCAAAATGTCTTTTACCCCAGGGTTGCCCTTGCTGTTGCCGGTAATGCCGCTGGCAATGACCACGGCGCAGGCCCCGCTGCAGTCGCTTTGCCACTGGTTCCAGCGCTCCAGCAGGTGGCGATCGGCGCTGCCGTTGGTTTCGTACTCAGCAAACAGATGCAGTTCGCTATCGCCGGTCTGCAGCAGACCCAGCTCAAAGGCCTCGCCGCTAAAGGGGTCGCTGCCGGGGTTAAAGCACACCGCCCGCACGCCCTGGGCCTGCTGCAGCTGCTGAATTAGGATCTTGGCCTTGGGCCGCGAGGTTTGAATCAGCACCACCGGCAAATCGGAAGCAGCAGCGGCCCCATTCAGAGCCTTTGGCCACTCCTGGGCATGAAACGTCACGGTGGGGTCGCGGTGCAGGGCGTCGAGCATCTGCCGCTGAAACTGAGTGAGGATGATGATGGCCCCTTCGGGCACGTAGTCGTCGCGCAGCACCGGAAAGTTGACCAGGCCGGTGGGGCCGATCGCTTCGTCCAGGGCCTCGTCGGTTTCGGCGGCCAGTTCCTCCGTGACCTCAGGCAGGGTTTGCACGGTCACTTTCAGCACCGACCCGCCGCTATTTTTCTGCGGATTAGGAATTTTGTAGCTGCTTTTGAGGGCTTTGAGGGAGGGCTTTTCGAGCTGGGCGCGGTAGCGGGTGACAAAGCGCCCAATGGCCTCCATCGCCACCAAAAAAGTTGCCCCCTCTTCGTCGGCCAGCTGGCTGCGCATGCCCTCCAGGGGGTGAATGCTGCCAAAGTCGGGCTGCACAGCCTCTGGAGCCGTCCCGAGCCAGCTCGCAGGCTGAAACCCGGTATCAAAGGGTTCATCGTCAAACAGTTCAAAGTTGAGAAACAGGCAGTCCTGCTCTAAGAACGCTTCCTGCATTTGCTTGGGCGACTGCTGCCCCATCAGCACCCGCTGGCGAAACTGCTTTAGCGAGTCGAGCGAGCGATACATCAGCAGGCCGTACTCCACGCCGCCCATGCCCAGCATCGACACGTAGAGGGTGTCGATATCCCAGGCGTTGAGTTCGACCGCCAGCACCTGCTGCTCATTGAGACTATTCCAGGGGGCCAGCTCCCAGATTTCCATCGCCTTGTCAATCATGGCCTCGGCGTAGCGGGGGGGCAGCTCGGCCTCGGTCATCTCGGCGGACTGCTGCAGGGCGTTGAACAGCTCGTCGATCAGGGGGAGCTCGGGGGCGTAGTCGATCGCAATGTCGAGCCCTTGCAGGGCACCGCGCAGGTAAAACTGAATCTCGCGATCGCTGACCACAATCTTTTGCGGCCTGGCCGGGGCCAGGTTGCCCTGGGGCGACTCGATCGCCTGCAGCAGCGTGCGCACCACAGGCTCGTAGCCGCAGGTGGTGGGCACAATGGTCAGCCCCCGCACCGCGCCGTGGCTGCTATCGACCCAGAGAATACAGTCGCTGCTTTCGGTATGGCGCTGTCTGAGGCCGCCCTCGTCATCCATCAATCCGCCCACCGAACGGCGATCGCCCTCCCACACGCTGGCCACGCGAGGCAGCCGCTTCAGGCGATCTAGGGTGATGCGGTTCAGTCGGGTCATGGGCTAAGGGTAACCAGGTCGTAGTAAAACAGGGGTCGCGAAACCAGAATAGTAGAAACAGGCGGTGAGCTGTTGCCGACTGACTTTGGGGAGTTGGCTAACGCTAGAGCGCAGCTGTGGTCAGCATAGACAAGTTTAATCGCCAAACGCCTGCGTTGCCCGTGGGCTTTTAGGCGATCGCAGGTTCGACGTGACGATCCTTGACCCGAGGATTAGCGGTTTGAGGGCCATTCGCTGGTTCGGCAAAGTCCTCAACGGCTGCTATAAACTATAGAAATTCTGGGCGATAACGACTAAGCCCAGACGGCGAAAGTGTTAGATTTCAAAACAATTTGGGCGGTCCTGCTCTGGTTAGGGGCGAGTCTGCTTATCATGAGGGTATGTTGTCGCACTAAAACTACAAGGTTGCAATGGCCCAAGCCACTGAACAAACCCGAGGAATCTTAATGTCAGAGACGGCCCTGCGGCACGTCCAGGCACTTCAGCAGCAGCAGGGCAACAAAGAGCTTTGCCTGCGGGTGGGGGTGCGCCAGGGGGGCTGTTCTGGCATGTCCTACACCATGGATTTTGAAGACCCGGCCAACATTAACGAACACGACGAAGTCTACGACTACGACGGCTTTCGCGTGATCTGCGATAAAAAGAGCCTGCTGTACCTCTACGGCCTCATGCTCGACTACAGCGACGCGCTGATTGGCGGTGGCTTTCAGTTCACCAATCCCAATGCGGTGCAAACCTGCGGCTGCGGCAAATCCTTCGGGGCGTAGTTGCGGTTTGCGGTGCGCGGTGTATGGTGCACGGTTCGCCGTAGATCGCAGACCCTCTTCCCCATTCGTATCCCGTCTAGCGACCATTCGTGGTTAGCTAGATCTCGGCCATGACATTGATCGACCATGACTCAAACCGTAGAAGCCCTGTTTGATGAGGGCATCGAGCGCTACAAAAAAGGCGAAGACCCGGCTGAGCTAATTCCGGTGTTCAAAGAGGTGTGCGATCGCGCCCCTAAGAGTGCGGCTGCCTGGGCCTGCCTGGCCTGGCTCTACCTGCTCACCGACAAGCCCAACGCCGGCCTCAAAGCCGCCCAAAAAGCCGTCAAGCTCAACCCCCAAGACCCTCAGGGCCGGGTCAATTTGGCGGTAGCCATGCTCGATGCCGGTAAGCCCGGCGTGCGCGAGCATGTTGAAATTGCCGGGCAGGTGATGACTGTCGCCGACGATCTCAAAAAAGAAGTCATGGACAGCATCGACGACGGTCTCACCCGCAAACCCGACTGGAAGAGTCTGGCCCGCGTCAAGCAGTGGCTGGAGTAGGGTGGTGCCGCAGAAACCGGGTTTCTTGGTTGCGATCGCTGGCTAGCAGTGAACTAGCGCAGCAGAAACCCGGTTTCTCACTCTCAACTACTGCCCGTACCAGGACTGTCGCCACTGCTTCATCTGGTCGATTTCGGCCTGTTGGGAAGCGATAATTTCGTCGGCTAAGGTCAGCAGTTCGGGGCGAGTGGTCTTGACCCTCAAATCCTCCGCCATCTTCACCGCCCCCTCATGGTGAGGAATCATGGCGTCGATAAAGCGCTGATCAAACTCGTCATCGGCCTTACCCAGATCTATATCCATGCGCATGGCGGCAAGCATGTCTTCGCTCATGGGCATGTCGTGGTTCATTTCGGCGTGGTACATCATGGGCACAGTAGGGGCATCGGGGTACCAGGCCGCCCGCCATTCCTGCATTTGAGCAATTTCGACCTGCTGAGCCGCGATAATGTTTTCGGCCAGCTGGCGAATTTCAGGCCGCTGCGAGTGGGCCAGGGCTGCTTCGGCCATCACCAGCGCCCCCTCGTGGTGGGGAATCATGCCGTCGATAAAGCGCAGATCGTAGGTGGCATCGGCGGGGCCAAGATCCATCTGGTGCCCTGCACTGTGGTCGACGTGCATGCTGTCGCTGTCGGCCACGTCTCCGGCTGAGTGACCGGTGTGCATAGCGTCCATTGTGCTGCTGCCGCAAGCCGTCAGCGGCACCAGCGCAGCAAGGGCAAAAACCGTAGCTAGAGAGCGATTGAGGCGCATAGTCAGTATCCAAACCGTGTTACCCATCTAGGGTACACACTCTAGTGGACTAGAGCGTCAAGGGATGCGATCGCCTTTGGCGAGAGGTTTAGATTGTCATCTCAGCAGGCAAATCTTGAGCTTAAAGAGTCACAGCCGACAGAATAGTGACGCAATCATATTATTAAGTTTTTGTTACGAGAATGAGAGGGGCGATCGCGCCTTACTGTAAATTTTGTTAACAAAGCCGAGCCAGGTTTATTTCAAATTGTGTCACCTGATCGCCCTAATCCTTATCTGGCAAGGTTTTCTGATACAAACATGAAAGACATACTTGATTTTGCTTTCGTTACGAAATATTTCCTATACAATCCCTAGAGTTTGCCTGTGGTGCGTTCTGGTCAGTGCTGCTGATCCTGCCCTCACGGCCTTTCACTACCCCAGCCTTAGCCGCGAAAGGAGTTTTACTGCATGTTCACCCACGTCAAGCCCACTGTGCGCCACATTGCCCCCGACGATCTGAACGGGCGGCGTCTGGTTAAGGTGGTCTATGTGGTTCTAGAGCCTCAATACCAGAGCTCTCTGTCTGCCGCCATTCGGTCGATCAACGCTAGCAACTCTCAAGTGGCCTTCGAAGTCAACGGCTACCTGATCGAAGAACTGCGCGACGCCAACAACTACGCAGCATTTAAGCAAGATGTCGCCGAGGCCAACGTGTTTATCGCCTCGCTCATCTTTATTGAAGACCTGGCCGATAAGGTGGTCGAGGCCGTCGCCCCCGTGCGCGACCAGCTCGACGTGGCCGTCTGCTTCCCCTCTATGCCCCAGGTGATGCGCCTCAACAAAATGGGCAGCTTCTCGATGGCCCAGCTGGGCCAGTCGAAGAGCATGATTGCCTCCTTTATGAAAAAGCGGAAGGAGAAGTCGGGCGCAGGCTTCCAAGACGCCATGCTGAAGCTGCTGCGCACGCTGCCCACGGTGCTCAAGTACCTGCCGGTGGAAAAGGCCCAGGATGCCCGCAACTTCATGCTCAGCTTCCAGTACTGGCTGGGCGGGTCGCCCGAGAACCTGGAAAACTTCTTTCTCATGCTGGCCGATCGCTACGTGATCACCGACAGCCAGATCGAGGGTGCGCCCCAGACCGAAAGCCTCGACTACCAGGAGCCCGTCACCTACCCCGACATGGGCATCTGGCACCCCATGGCCCCGCAGATGTTTGAGGACATCAAGGAGTACCTCAACTGGCACAGCTCCCGCCGCGACATTTCTGAAGATCTCAGAGATCCTCTGGCTCCTACCATTGGCCTGGTGCTCCAGCGCACCCACCTGGTGACGGGCGACGAGGCCCACTACGTGGCCATGGTGCAGGAGTTTGAGTACCTGGGCGCGAAGGTGATCCCCGTGTTTGCGGGCGGGCTCGATTTCTCCAAACCCGTCGATGCCTTCTTCTTTGACCCGGTGGATAGGGATCGAGCGATCGTCGATGCCGTGGTTTCCCTCACTGGCTTTGCCCTGGTGGGTGGCCCCGCCCGGCAGGATCACCCCAAGGCGATCGAAACCCTGAAGCGGCTCAACCGCCCCTACATGGTGGCGCTGCCCCTGGTCTTCCAAACCACCGAGGAGTGGGAAGACAGCGACCTGGGCCTGCACCCGATCCAGGTGGCGCTACAGATGGCGATCCCCGAGCTGGATGGGGCGATCGAGCCAATTGTGCTCTCAGGTCGCGACGGATTAACTGGCCGCGCTATCTCCCTACAGGATCGGATCGAATCGATCACCCAGCGGGCGATGAAGTGGGCCAATCTGCGCCGCAAGCCCAAGCTCGACAAAAAGCTGGCCATCACCGTGTTCAGCTTCCCCCCCGACAAGGGCAATGTGGGCACCGCCGCCTACCTGGATGTGTTCGGCTCCATTTACAAAGTGCTGGAGGCGATGAAGCAGAACGGCTACGACGTGCAGGATCTGCCCGAGTCGCCCGAAGCTCTGCTGCAGGAAGTCATCCACGACGCCCAGGCCCAGTACAGCAGCCCCGAACTCAACATCGCCTACCGCATGCCGGTGCGCGAGTACCAGGCCCTCACCCCCTACGCCGAACGACTCGAAGAAAACTGGGGGCCACCGCCGGGCAACCTCAACACCGACGGCGAGAACATGCTGGTCTACGGCAAGGCCTTTGGCAATGTGTTCATCGGCGTGCAGCCCACCTTTGGCTACGAGGGCGACCCGATGCGGCTGCTGTTCTCCCGCTCCGCCAGCCCCCACCACGGCTTCGCCGCTTACTACACCTTTTTGAACAAAATTTGGGGTGCCGACGCGGTGCTGCACTTTGGCACCCACGGCTCGCTGGAGTTTATGCCCGGTAAGCAGATGGGCATGTCGGGCACCTGCTACCCCGACAACCTGATCGGCAGCATCCCCAACCTGTATTACTACGCGGCGAATAATCCTTCCGAGGCCACAATCGCCAAGCGCCGGGGCTACGCCGAAACCATCAGCTACCTCACCCCCCCCGCCGAAAACGCGGGCCTGTACAAGGGGCTGAAGGAACTCAGCGAGCTGATCGGCTCCTACCAGGGCAACAAGGAGAGCGGTCGAGCGGTGCAGATCGTCAACGCGATCATCGAAACGGCGCGGGTCTGCAACCTCGATCGGGATGTGGCGCTGCCCGAGGGTGATACCGGGGAGCTTTCCAACGAGGAACGCGACAATCTGGTGGGCAAAATCTACATCAAGCTGATGGAGATTGAGTCGCGGCTGCTGCCCTGCGGTCTGCACGTGGTGGGCAAGCCGCCCACGGCTGAAGAGGCGATCGCAACGCTGGTCAACATCGGCAGCCTCGATCGCGAAGAAGACGGCATCAAGAGCCTGCAGCGGATCATCGCCGAGAGCCTGGGTCGCGATATTGATGAGATCTACGGGAACAGCGATCGCGGCCACCTCGCTGATGTCCAACTCCTCTACGACATCAACCAGGGTGTTCGTGCCGCCGTCTCCGCCCTCGTCCACGAGCAGATCGACGCCGAAGGGCGCGTCTCTATGGTGTCGCGGCTCAACTTCCTCAATATTGGCCGCAAAGAACCCTGGATTCGCGCTCTCCACGAGGCGGGCTACAAAAACGTGGATGGTGAGGCCATCAAGCCCCTAATGGAGTACCTGGAGTTCTGCCTGGAGCAGGTCTGCGCCGACAACGAACTGGGTGGCCTGCTCCAGGCCCTCGAAGGCGAATACGTGCTGCCCGGCCCCGGCGGCGACCCGATTCGCAACCCCGACGTACTGCCCACGGGCAAAAACATCCACGCCCTCGATCCCCAGTCCATCCCCACCACCGCTGCGGTGCAGTCGGCCAAAATCGTGGTGGATAGGTTGCTAGAGCGCCAGCGGCAGGAAAACGGCGGGGCCTACCCCGAAACCATTGCCACCGTGCTTTGGGGCACCGACAACATCAAGACCTACGGCGAATCCCTTGCCCAGATGATGTGGTTTGTGGGTGTCAAGCCCGTGCCCGATTCCCTGGGCCGGGTGAACAAGCTGGAGCTGCTGTCCCTCGAAGAGCTGGGTCGCCCCCGCATCGACATCGTGGTCAACTGCTCTGGGGTGTTCCGCGATCTGTTCATCAACCAGATGGCGTTGTTGGATCGCGCCGTCAAAATGGCCGCTGAAGCCGACGAGCCGTTGGAGATGAACTTTGTGCGCAAGCACGCCCTGGAGCAGGCGGCGGAGATGGGGCTTTCGGTGCGCGAAGCCGCCACTCGCATCTTCTCCAATGCCTCCGGCTCCTACTCCTCCAACATCAACCTGGCGGTGGAGAACAGCACCTGGGAGAACGAGGCCGAACTCCAGGAGATGTACCTGAAGCGCAAGTCCTTTGCCTTCAACTCCGATAACCCCGGCGTCATGGACAGCAACCGGGGCCTGTTTGAGTCGGCCCTCAAAACTGCCGAGGCCACCTTCCAAAACCTGGATTCGTCGGAGATCTCCCTCACCGACGTGTCGCACTACTTCGACTCAGACCCCACCAAACTGGTGGCCAGCCTGCGCGAAGACGGCAAAGCCCCGGCAGCCTACATTGCCGACACCACCACCGCCAACGCCCAGGTGCGCACCCTGTCAGAAACCGTTCGGCTCGACGCCCGCACCAAGATGCTCAACCCCAAGTGGTACGAGGGCATGCTCTCCCACGGCTACGAGGGCGTGCGCGAGCTGTCGAAGCGCCTGGTCAACACCATGGGCTGGTCGGCTACCGCTGGCGCGGTCGATAACTGGGTCTACGAAGATGTCAACACCACCTTCATTCAAGACCCGGAGATGTGCAAGCGCCTGATGGATCTCAACCCCAACTCCTTCCGCCGTATGGTTTCGACCCTGCTGGAGGTGAACGGGCGCGGCTACTGGGAAACCAGCGACGAAAACCTGGAGAAGCTGCAAGAGCTGTACCAGGAAGTTGAAGACCGCATTGAAGGGGTAGAGTAGTCTCTACTGTTGAGCTAATCCAATGTTTGCAAAGCCAGGATTTTTAGAGAATCCTGGCTTTTTTACTTGCCCTTTAGTTTTTAAGGGATAGGACGTCTAAATTTGCGCTAGAGCAGCCTGGCCAGGGTGGCGGCGGTGCCCGATTCGTAGAGCTGGTGCAGGTGCTGCGTCACCGTTTCCGCAAATCGCGACGACTGGGGCAAGTCGCCAAAGATCCCGGTCAGGTTGAGCAACGAGGATGGATCTTCACGACCCGATCGCGCCCGTTCTATCAGCGTATCGGCCATGGGGTCATCAATGGGCATCGCCTGACCGTGATCATCGGTACCGTTGAGGTAGCGAAACCAGGCGGCAATGGTGAGACTCAGGTAGTCAATGGCACCCTGCTGCTTCAGCACGTCCCGCACAGAGCCGAGGGCAAACTTGGGAAGCTTATCGGAGCTGTTGAGGCACAAGCGGGCTAGCTGGTCGCAAATCTTCGGATTCGAGAACCGTTCTACCAGCGTTTGTTTGTACTCCCGGATGTCGACGCCAGGGACGGGGCGCAGGGTGGGGGTGACTTCATCCATCAGGTGCGCGATCGCCTGGCGAATCTGGTCATCGGCCATCGCTTCGTGGGCGTAGGTGTAGCCCTTGAGGGAGCCGAGGTAGCCCAGCAGCAGGTGGCTGGCGTTCAGCAGCCGGATTTTCATCATTTCGTAGGGGTGTACGTCGTCGGTCATCTGCACACCCACGCTTTCCAGGTCGGGGCGATCGTTGCAAAAGCGGTCTTCGACTACCCACTGGGTGAAGGGTTCCGCCACCACGGGCCAGGCATCGTCGATGTCGAACTGGTCGGCCACCATCGCCAGGTCGCCGGGGGTAGTGGCCGGGGTAATGCGGTCCACCATGCAGTTGGGGAAGGCAACGTTTTCAGCAATCCACTGGCCCAGGTCGGGGTTTTGGTGCTGGGCGAAGGTGGTCAGCATGCGGCCCACCATGTCGCCATTGCCCTGGATGTTGTCGCAGGAGAGCAGGGTAAAGGGCGCGATGCCCTGCTGCCGCCGCCGCTTCAGCGCTGCGGTGAGGAAGCCGTAGACGCCGTAGGGCTGCTCGGGATTTTGCAAGTCGTGCTGGATCGTTGGGTGATTCACATCAAACTCGCCCGTGCCCTCGACGACGTAGTAGCCGCCTTCGGTGATGGTCAGGGTGACGATGCGGCACTGGGGGTCGGCCAGGGTGGCGATTACGGCCTCCCGGTCATCCGGCGCGAACAGGTACTGGGTGATAGAGCCGATCACGCGGGCATCGTCTCCAGCCGGGGAGCGCTCCACCAGCGTGTACAGACAGTCCTGGGCATGCAGGGCATCGCGCATTTTCTGGTCAAACTCCAGCAGGCCGACGCCGCAGATGGCCCAGTCGCTGCCGGGGTTTTGCTCCAGGTAGTTGTCCATATAGAGGGCCTGGTGGGCGCGGTGAAAGCCGCCCACGCCAATGTGGACAATGCCGGGGGTGACGGCGCTGCGATCGTACCGGGGCACTCGCACCGAGCTGGGCAACTGGGAGAGGTTGCGCTCAGTCAGCTTGACGAGGGATTTGGTTGGGTTGGGGTTGCTGTTCATAGGTCTGCTCTAGCGGTGCTTCAGTGTGCTGTAACAATTCAGGATGGTCTTGCAGCGTGAGGTGATGGCGCTCGGCTTTGGGAATGGCCAGCCCGGAGGGGTCGAACAGGTGGCACAGATCGCCGTTGATCGAGAGGGGTACGCGATCGCGCACTTTGGCCCGACTGTTACCATCGGTCTGCACGATAAAGGTGTCGCCGCCAGCGATCTTGACGTAGAGGTAGGTTTCGCCGCCGAGGCGCTCGACCACCAGCACTTCGCCCATCAGGGTGGGGTTGTTGGCGTCAATGCGGAGGTGCTCAGGGCGAATGCCCAGGGTGGCGCGATCGCCCGCCGATAGAGAGCGGGGCTGCACCGGCACGGTCACGGTGGCATCGCCGGGCAGCCGCACGGTGGTGCCCGAATCCTGCACGCCCACGGTCTGCACCCCCATAAAGTTCATCTTGGGCGAGCCGATGAACCCGGCCACAAACAGGTTGCGGGGATGGTGGTACAGCTCCAGGGGTGACCCCACCTGCTCGACTACGCCGCCCTGGAGCACCACAATTTTGTCGGCCAGGGTCATGGCTTCCACCTGGTCGTGGGTGACGTAGATCATGGTCGACTGCAGGCTTTCGTGCAGGCCCGACAGCTCGATGCGCATCTGCACCCGCAGGGCCGCATCCAGGTTAGATAGGGGTTCGTCAAATAGGAACACCTTCGGATTGCGGACGAGGGCACGACCGATTGCCACCCGCTGCCGTTGCCCACCGGAGAGGGCCTTGGGCTTGCGATCGAGCAGCGGTTCGAGCTGCAAAATGCGCGCTACATCCCGCGCCCGCTCCATGCGTCGTTCTTTGGAAACTCCCGCCAGGCGCAAGCTAAAGGCCATGTTTTCGGCCACGGTCATGTGCGGGTAGAGGGCGTAGGTCTGGAACACCATCGCCAGGCCTCGCTTGTCGGGGGGCACGTCGTTCATGCGCTCGCCATCGACCAGCAGGTCGCCGGAGGTAATGTCTTCCAGCCCCGCAATCATGCGCAGCAGAGTGGATTTGCCGCAGCCGGAGGGGCCGACAAAGACGACGAACTCCTGGTCGTTGATGTCGAGATCAACGCCTTTGATCACCTCGTGATCGACGTAGGTTTTATGGATGTCTCTTAACGTGACGGTTGACATAGGTGGCTCACCTTACTAAGTGAAAAAGCTAAACAGATTGCTGTAGGTTGGGTGAAACGGAGTGGAACCCAACATGGGTCTGGGTTTGTTGGGTTACGCTGGCGCTTCACCCAACCTACGGATTTGGAACCCAACACTGGCCTGGGTTTGTTGGGTTGCGCTGGCGCTTCACCCAACCTACGGTTTTAGAGTTTTACTTGACGGCCCCAAAGGTGAGACCTCGCACCAGCTGCCGCTGGCTGACCCAGCCAAAGATCAAGATGGGCGCGATCGCCAGGGTCGAAGCGGCAGATAACTTGGCCCAGAACAAACCCTGGGGACTAGAGAAGGACGCGATAAACGCCGTCAGCGGAGCCGCGTCAAACGTCGTTAAATTCAGGCTCCAGAAGGCTTCATTCCAGGACAAAATGATCGACAGCAGCGCCGTGGAGGCAATCCCCGGCAGTGCCAATGGCAGCAGCACGTGCCGCAGTTCCTGAAATGTGGAGGCACCATCCATGCGATCGGCCTCCAGAATTTCCTTGGGCACTTCCTTAAAAAAGCTGTAGATCATCCACACCACAATCGGCAGGTTGATCAGCGTGTAGATGATGATCAGGCCGATGCGGGTGTCGAGCAGACCCGTCTCCCGCGCCAGGATGTAGATCGGCACCAGCACACCCACGGCGGGCAGCATCTTGGTGGAAAGCATCCACAGCAGCGTGCCCTTGGTGCGCTTGGTGGGGAAGAACGACATGGCGTAGGCCGCCGGAATCGCCAGCAGCAGGGCCAGAATCGTCGCCCCCAGGGAAATCACCACGCTATTCCAGGCGAAGGTAAAGTATGACGCTCGTTCCTGAATGGTGACGTAGTTCTCCAGGGTGGGTCGGAAGAAGATCTGAGGTGGGGTCGCCACCGCCGCTACTTCGGTCTTAAAGCTGGTGATGAACATCCAGAAAATGGGGAAGAACAGCAGGCAGGCCACCAGCCAGCCCAGCACCGGAATCCACCAGCGAGTAGAGGTATGACTTGCCATATCAGGTGTCCAAATTACGAGCAACACTGCGCATGAGGAAAATCGCCACGATGTTGGCCAGCACGACGGCGATCAAACCGCCCGCCGACGCACCGCCCACATCGAACTCCAGCAGCGCTTTCAGGTAGATGTAGTAGGCCAGGTTAGTGGTGGCGAGGCCAGGGCCGCCCCCCGTCGTCACGAAGATTTCCGCAAAGATGGTGAGAAAGAAGATGGTCTCGATCATGGCGACGACCGCGATCGCCCGGCTCAAGTGGGGCAGCACCACAAAGCGAAACAGCTGCGTGGCACTAGCGCCATCCATCCGCGCCGCTTCCATCTGGTCGGCATCCAGCGACTGAATCGCCGTCAGCAAAATCAGCAGGGCAAAGGGCATCCACTCCCACGACACGATGATGATGATCGCCAGCAGCGGAAAGTCGGCGAACCAGTCGATTGCCCCCAGGCCCAGCCCCCGCGTGATCTGGGCAAACAGCCCGTTCACCGGGTGCATCAGCATGTTTTTCCAGATCAGGGCGCTGACCGTGGGCATGACAAAAAACGGTGAAATCGCCAGCACCCGCGCGATGCCGCGCCCGGCAAAATCCTGGTTAAACAGCACCGCGCAGAGGGTACCGAGGCCAATCGTAATCGCCAGCACCGACACCACCAGCACCAGCGTGATGCCGATGGAAATCCACAGCGCCGGGTCGGTGAGAATGTAGGTAAAGTTGGCGAAACCAACGAACTCGCGCTCGTCTGGAATCAGCAGGTTGTAGCGCTGGAAGGCAAACCAGATCGCCATCGCCAGCGGCACCACCATCCAGAGCACCAGGGCAATCACGGAAGGGGCCACTAGCAGGCGGGCGGGGATGCGCTGGTGCGATCGCGCCCGCGCGGGCGGCGGTGGTTGTTGAGGTCTTGTTACTACGGTGGAAGTCATCTTAAAAAGGAGGTGAGGGGATGGGGGGATAGGGAGGATGAGGAGATGGAGAGGATGAGGAAATGGGGGGAATGAAGGGATTACGTCTTCACCTTCCTCACCTCCTTATCTTCCTCATCTCCTTACCTTCCCCAAGCAAGCGCTACTCGATATACCCGGTGTGCCGCATGAACCGTTCGGCGACGTTCTGCGATCGCGCGATCGCCTGCTCAACCGAGAGGTTATCGGCTAGGGCCGCCGCCATACGCTGACCCACCTGGGTGCCGATCGCCTGAAATTCAGGAATATCGACGTACTGCACGCCCTTGTAGGGGGTGGGTTTGGGGGAGGGGTTGGTGATATCGGCGGACTGAATCGAGTTCAGCACAATTTCGGCGAAGGGGGCCTCAGCCTGGTAGTTGGGGTTGGCGTAGGTGGATTTGCGGGTGCCCGGCGGCACAGCGACCCAGCCATACTCCTCCGCCACCAGCTGGATGTACTCCTTAGAGGTGGCCCAGGCCACAAAGCGCTCGGCGGCTTCCGGCGACTGGGAGGTTGCGGGAATGGCTAACGCCCAGGACCACAGCCAGTTGGAGCCATTGGGGTAAGACGCTACCGGAGCACGGGCGAACCCGACCACATCGGCCACCTGGGATGCTTCTGGGTTAGACAGCAGACCAGCCGCGACAGTAGCGTCGACCCACATGCCACACTTGCCAGTGGAGAACAGGGCCAGGTTTTCGTTAAACCCGTTGGAGCTGGCTCCGGGCGGCCCGTACTGTTTCATGATGTCCACGTAAAAACTGATCGCGTTTTGCCACTCGGGCGTGTCAATGGTGGGGTTCCAGTCCATATCAAACCAGCGGCCACCATAGGTATTGACCAGGGTTGAAAGAAAGCCCATGTTCTCGCCCCAGCCCGGTTTGCCCCGCAGGCAAATACCGTAGACGCCGTTCTCTGGGTCGTGGACCTGGCTGGCCCAGTCAGCCACCTGGTCGTAGGTCGGATTTTGGGGCACCGTAATGCCTGCTTTGTCAAACAGGTCGGTGCGGTAGTAGAGCATCGAGCTTTCGCCGTAGAAGGGCACCGCGTAGAGGGTGTCTTCGTAGGAAAGCCCGGTGCGAATGGGGTCGAGCAGGTCGTCGACGTCGTAGTCGGCGGGCAGCCCGTCGAGCGATCGCAGCCAGCCCCGCCTGGCCCAGATCGGCGCTTCGTAAGACCCAATCGTCAAGACATCGAACTGACCGCCCTGGCTGGCCACATCGGTGGTGGTGCGCTGGCGCAGAATATTTTCCTCCAGCACGACCCAGCGCAGCTCGATATCGGGGTTATCGGCCTCGAACTGGCTCGACAGCTCCTGCATCACCACCATGTCGCCGTTGTTGACGGTGGCAATGGTGAGGCGAGTTTTGCCGCCCGCCTGCGGCCCTGCCGAACAGGCGTTGACAAGCTGCACCAGCAGGAGGCCAATCAGAAAGGCCACCAGCCCTCTGGCACGCCTACTAGCACGGCGAAAAAGGTGCATCGCACGGCTCCTCGAATTTCAAAAAAATAAACTAAGTTGAATTTATGCCCTAGTAGTGGGCAAAAGCCCAATAATGGAATCATACTGATGTCGCTTCCCAAGGGTGAGACGTTCAGTAGTATTCGCAACAATTCTTGATTGCAGTTCTCACACTGAGGCCAGCTGTATGAGCGCGACGGCAACCTATGCTTTCCGGGGTAAAACCATCCTGATCACGGGCGGGGCGGGGGAAATCGGCAGGGCCACCGCCCACCGATTTGCCGCCGATGGGGCAACCGTTGTGTTGCTGGATATTAACGACACTAAGCTGACCGAGGTAGCCCAGGCGCTCAAAGACGGCGGCAATTCGGTTCATACCTTTTGCTGCGATGTGACGAGTGCTGATGAGGTGAAACAGGTATTTGCGGCAGCGGTTGAGCAGACAGGACAGATTCACTACGTCTTTAACAACGCGGGGTACCAGGGCGCGTTCGCCAAAACCGACGAGTACCCCGCAGCAGACTTTCAAAAGGTGATTGACATCAACGTGGTGGGCGTGTTTCACGTGCTCAAAGCTGCCGCCCAGCATTTACGCGACGGCGGCGGGGCGATCGTCAATATGGCCAGCCACGCTGGGGTAGACGGGCCGCCCAACATGCTGGCCTACGCCGCCTCCAAGTTTGCGGTCATCGGTATGACCCAAACGGCAGCTAAAGACCTGGCTCCCTACGGCATTCGCGTTAATGCTCTATCGCCGTCGCTGATTGGCCCCGGCTTTATGTGGACCCGGCAGACGGAACTGCAGGCGGGGGTAGGGTCGCAGTATTTTGATGCCGACCCCAAGGTCGTCGAGCAGCAGATGATCAACTCGGTGCCCCTGCGGCGGTTGGGAAAGCTGGAAGAGGTTGCTAACGGCGTCGCCTTTCTGATGAGCGATGAGGCCAGCTACATCACCGGGTTCAATCTAGATGTCACAGGGGGGCAATAGAAATGAGCAAATATTCTCTAGTGGAAGTAATGCTCAATCTATCTTTGGTCAGATCTTTAATCGCATAAGATTCTTACTTTAGGCAGTGGTGGGTTCTGAGGTGAGCGATGGGAGATATTTATTTAGAAAAGCGCGACCGCAAACTCGACCTGGCAGCCCATGCGGCCTGGCTGTACTACATCGCTGGCAACACTCAGGAAGAAATTGCCTGCAAGCTGAATGTGTCGCGGCAGTCGGCCCAGCGGCTGGTGGCGCTCGCCGTCAGCGAAAAGCTGATCAAGTTTCGCCTCGACCACCCCCTTAGCCACTGCATTGCCCTGGCCGAGGCCCTGCGGGATAAATTTGCGCTCTCTCTATGCGAAGTCGTCCCCAATTCCGCTGACGGCAGCGACCCCTACAACGGTTTGGGGGTCTGCGCGGCTACCCACCTGGAGACCTATCTAGTGGCAAAATCGCCCTCCGTGCTGGCCTTTAGCTCGGGCCGTACCCTGCGGGCTATGGTCGACCAAATTCCGGCGATGGATCAGCCCCAGCACAAGATCGTCTCGATTGTGGGCAACATGTCGCATTATGGGCTAGCGGGTCGCCACGATGTGGTCATGCACTTGTCTGACCGGGTGGGCTCGCAGACCTACCCGGTGCCCACGCCAGCGGTTGCCACCAGCGTGGAAGAGCGCGACCTGCTGCAGACCCAGCGATCGTTCACGGCGGTCAAAGCGCTGGCGGAGCAGGCCAAAGTCACCTTTGTTGGCGTTAGCCACATCGCCTGGAACGCCCCTCTGCACGAGGATGGCTTTATCAACGAGGCCGAGCTGACCGAGCTGATCGAGCTGGGAGCCGTCGGCGAAATTGCGGGCTGGGCCTTCGACGTCCAGGGCATGTTGCTGCGCCAGGGCACCAATACTCGCGTAGCTGGCGTGCCTCTACAGCAGCCTGCCCAGCGCCTGGTAATCGGCGTCGCAGGCGGGCCGCGTAAAACCGAAGCCATTCTCGCCGCCCTCAAGGGCCAGCTGATCAGTGGGCTGATTACCGACGAAGCGGTGGCCACGGCAATTTTGGCCAAATGATGCGCCCTTGCCCCCAGGTCAACTGAGGCCTGCCAACCCATTTGGAGAAAACCATGACCGAGCCTGTTATTTGTCTGGGAGAGTATTTAGTCGATCGCCTGTTTGAGGTCGGCCAGAACCGCCAGCGTTCCTCAGCAGAATGGACGGACTACCCCGGCGGTGCCCCGGCCAATGTGGCCGCCGCGATCGCAAAACTCGGCACCCCCACCCGCATGGTCAGCTGCCTGGGCCAGGACGACGTGGGCGACTGGCTGATTGGGGTCTTAAAGGAGCAGGGGGTTGCCTGCCAAATTCAGCGCTACGCCGCTGCCCCCACTCGGGTTGTGCTGGTGGAGCGGGATGAGACGGGCGATCGCAACTTCATCGGCTTTAGCGCCCCCGACCCCGCCGCCTTTGCCGATGCCCACCTTTCCTCAGAGTGGATTGACGGCGTTGATTTTACGGGGGTGAAGTATCTGGTGATGGGCACGCTGGGGCTCGCCTACGCCACCACCGCCAGCGCTATGGAGCGGGCGCTCGATAAAGCTAAGCAGGCGGGAACCAAGATTGTGATTGACCTGAACTGGCGTCCGGTGTTTTGGCCTGACGTAGAGCTTGCGCCGCCCAAAATTCACGAGTTTTTGCAGGCCGCCGACCTGCTCAAGCTCTCCCGCGAAGAAGCCCTGTGGCTGCTGGATACCGACTCTGCCACTGAGATTTGCCAGCAGTTCCCCCAGTGTGAGGCCGTGCTGCTCACCGACGGGGGCAACGGCAGCACCTGCGCCACCAGGCAGCACAGCCTTTCGCTACCCGCCTTTGATGTCGACAGCATCGATACCACCGGGGCGGGGGATGCATTTCTGGCGGGATTTTTGCATCAGCTCTGTCAGCGGGGCTGGGAAAGCCTGCAAGGGGCTGAGGCGATCGCGGAGACTCTGCGCTATGCCAGCGCTGTGGGGGCACTGACGACGCTGAAACCGGGGGCGATCGCCGCCCAGCCCACGGCTCAAGACGTCGATCAATTCCTGACAGCCTTCAGCACCTCGTAGAGCGGGGTGTAGCGCTCAAACGCCGCCTCGTAGGCGTCCTGTTTCTGCGGCTGCACCGCCTCGATCGCCTCCGGCAGCAGGTCAAACGCCGCTTCCAGAGTTGAATAGGCCCCCACCCCCACCATCGCCAGAATCGCCGCTCCGTAGGCCGCCCCTTCCTCGGCTTTGGGGGCCACTAGTTCGGTACCCAGTATATCGGCCAGCAGGTGGAACCAGAGGGGCGATCGCACCCCGCCCCCGGTGGCCAACAGCTGGTTTACAGGCGCAATGTCTTGAATCACCTCCAGCGCCGCCCGCAGGCTAAAGGCGACCCCCTCCAGCACCGCTCGAATCAGGTCGCCCTGGGTGTGGGCCAGCGACAGATTCACCCAGGCTCCCCGCGTGTCGGGGTCGAGGTAGGGGCTGCGCTCACCCGCCAGATGGGGCAAAAACAGCACGCCCCGCGCCCCCGGCTCCGATTTTTCCGCCAGCGCCATCAGGTCGGCAAAGCCAATGTTGGGGGCAAAGGTGTCGCGGTACCAGCGCAGGGCACCCCCCGCCGCCAGCGTTACCCCCAGCAGGTGGTAGCCGCCGTCGGCATGGCAAAACAGGTGCACGCGCCCCTCGGGGTCGGGGGTGGGGCGATCGCAGGGGGCAAACACCACCCCCGACGTGCCAATGCTGAGGCTACCCCGACCCAGACTGCGCTCAGAAATGCCCAGGCCGATCGCCGCCGCCGCATTGTCACCGCCGCCAGCCACTACGGGCAAGCCATCGGGCAGCCCGGTGCGATCGGCCATTTCTGGCCGCAGCCGACCGACGATGGCTGTCGATGCGACCACATGAGGAAACAGCTCCGGGTTTAGATCCAGCGCCGATAGAATGTCTTTGTCCCACTGGCGGCTGGCCAGGTTTAGACAGCCAATCCCCGAGGCATCCGAAGGCTCCGTCGCCGCTGCCCCGGTCAGCACGTAGCCTAGGTAGTCCTTAGGCAGCAGGATTTGCTGCACCTGGTCGTAGGCCTGCGGTTCCTCTTGGCGCAGCCACACCAGCTTGGGCAATTGGAAGCCTGTAATGGCCGGGTTGCCAGTGCGCTGAATTAGCTCCTGTCGGGGCACCGCTGCCTCGATCGCCTCGACCGCTTTACCCGTGCGTTGGTCATTCCACAGAATGGCTGGGCGAATTACCTGGCCCGCCCCATCCAGCGGCACCATGCCGTGCATCTGCCCCGAAAGCCCCAAGGCAAGCACGTTCTGCCCGCCGAGCTGTCCTGCCACGGTCCTCAGAGCTTTCAAAGTAGCATCCACCCAGTCGGAAGGATGCTGCTCGGTCCAGCCGGGGTGCGGCGTCAGCAGCGGGTAACTCTGGGTGGTTTGGGCCACCACCTGGCCCTGCAGATTGACCGCGATCGCCCGCACGCCGCCCGTACCCAGGTCTAAACCAATCACTACGTCCGCCAAGTTAACCTCCCCATCCCTTAGTTGCCATCATTGCCCTCAAAATAGCCGTCCCTAGCCCCTTTGGGGCGGATTCACCAACGACTCCGCTCAGGGAACGGTTGAGTGCGTTTTCATCGGTTGGAGTGACGCGCCAGCGTCATGGACTGCTGCTCTGCTAGTTCAGCTCAGCCAGCGACGGCTGCTTGGGTCCTGTCCGTTCGCTGGCGGAGGGCTGTTCAATGGGTTCCCCCGTCGCCACCACCGGCTCATCCAGACGGCTTTCCTCCCAGGTGATCAGGCGCGCGCCGCCTTTACGGGTGAAGTAGCTCCACAGCCACTGGATCATCACCACCAGCTTGTTGTCAAACTCAATCAGAAAATAGATGTGCACAAAAATCCAGATCAGCCAGGCCGGCAGGCCTGAGAGCTTGAACCGCCCCATATTCACCACCGCCTCGTGGTGGCCAATCACCGCCAGGCTGCCCGCATCGTCGTAGTGAAAGGCCGCTAAATCGCCGCCCCGCAGCCGCTGCCGAATTAGCTTGGCGACGTAGGCCCCCTGCTGCATGGCCACGGGCGCAACCCCTGGCAGGGGCTGGTTCTCCTCCGGAGAGGCTGCGCCAACGCCCTGGTGGGCAAAGTGGGCCAGATCGCCCACCACAAAGATGTTGGGCTGCCCCGGCAGGCTCAGGTCTGGGTTCACCATCACCCGGCCCGAGCGATCGAGCTGGGCACCGGCTCGGGTGGCCAGCACCTTGCCCATCGCCGAGGCCCTGACCCCGGCGGCCCAGAGAATGGTTTTGGCCCGAATCTGCTCGGTGCGATCGCCCTGGCGCACCGTCACCACATCGTCGTCAATGTCGGTCACCAGCGACTGGGTGCGCACCGTCACGCCCAGATCCTTCAGGGCCTCGGCGGCTTTGGCCGACAGCTGGGCGGGGTAGGGCGGCAGCACGCGATCGAGCCCTTCGATTAGCAAAATGCGGGTTTCGGTGGTGTCAATGTGGTGAAATTCGTCCCTGAGCGTGTGGGAGGCTAGCTCGGCCAGCGCTCCGGCCAGCTCCACGCCGGTTGGCCCGCCGCCCACCACCACAAAGGTCAGCCAGGCCCGCCGCCGCTCTGGGTCCGACTCTTTTTCAGCCGCTTCAAACGCGCCAAAAATTCGCTTGCGCATTTCCAGGGCATCTTCAACGGTTTTTAGCCCCGGTGCGGCCTCGGCCCACTGATCATGGCCAAAGTAGTGGTGGCTGACACCCGTGGCCACAATTAGCGTGTCGTAGGGCAGGGTTGTGTGGTTCAGCGTTACCTGCTGCTGCTGGGGGTCAATATCCATCACCGTGTCCATCAACACTTTGACGCGGCGATAGCGGCTGAGAATAGCTCGCAACGGCGATGAAATATCCCCAGGTGACAGCTTGCCCGTCGCAACCTGATACAGCAGCGGCTGAAATAAATGAAAGTTGCGTTTGTCAATTAACGTGACGTCAACCTGTTTAAGCTTGCCTAGCGCTTTAGCGGCATAGAGCCCGCCAAACCCTCCCCCCACAATCACAACCCGGTGAGGATTGGTCTCAGTAGCGATGTCTTCCATGGACTTGGCTCCATCTCAAATCGTCTTTGCTGAAGCCCGTTGAAGAAGTACCAGAGTTCAACGATTGCTTCATTAGGTGGCTTTATTACAGGTGCGATCGCTTTATTAGACAGACATTTTCAGCCGATTTATAAATAAATGCTGCTGGCCCTATCAACCAAAAAACATAGTTAAATAGGCCGCCTTAATTATTCGTAGGATGTGTTATCGCGCCAGCGTAACGCATCAGCCCAGACCTCCCGGTGCGTTGGGCTGTCGCCACAACTCACCCTACAGCCTCCTCTACTGAGGACCACCTACTTAGTCGCAGCTGGGTCAAAAAAGCGATCGCCTGAATTAAAGCGAACTAGCTTCAGTGTAAGTACTCCAACGTAGCTTGTGGGTTATCTAGACTTTTTGTGACGGTGTTGAGAACAGACACAGGCTCTCTGCAATCCAACGTAAATTGTGATTGCTCGTAGGCAATAGGTCTCACCTGCACGGCCAAGATGCCTATCTACCGCAGGGGTTACGTCTCGGCCAGCACCGATTGATAGACCCGATAGGCCTCATCCCCAAAGCAGATGAATCTCACCTGCTCGATCGCCAGCGAGACTTTTAGCGCGGTACTGACTTCGGCGATCGCAATCTGAGTCGCTCGCTCTAGCGGAAAGCCATAGACCCCGGTGCTAATGGCGGAAACGCCAGCGTGCGAATGTCATACTCCAGGGCCAGGGCCAGGCTGTGGCGGTAGCAGCTGGCCAGCAGATCATCTTCGTTGTGCTGCCCGCCGCGCCACACCGGCCCTACGGTGTGAATTACCCACTGGGCGGGTAGGTTGTAGCCTGGGGTAATTTTGGCCTGCCCCGTCGGGCAGCCGCCCAGCTGCCGACAGGCGGCCAATAGCTCTGGCCCCGCAGCGCGGTGGATGGCCCCATCGACACCGCCGCCGCCCAGCAGCGATTCATTAGCGGCATTGGCGATCGCATCGACGTTCTGTCGGGTGATATCACCTCGAAGCACGACTAGGCGCTCTAGCGGCTCAGATTTGGGCATGGGGTCGGCCTGCAAACGGGGGCAATTTCATCATGCACCACCGCTGCGGCATCGTGCTCCTAGGGTGCAAGCTGGTGGCCATTAAATAACCCCTGATGCAGAGCGCACCAGGGGCAGTTTCGGTATATAAAGTTCGCTATAGGTCGGCGAGAGCGGCCAACGCCCCCCTTCGCATGCCTAGACCGACTCTGGCGAGTTTAGTTCCCGACCCGAGCGTGAAAACCTGGGCCGAAAAAGCAGCTTTCATGGCGGGGACATTGAGCGGGGGGATTGCCCCGTTACTGCTGGCGAGATTCGTTGCGAGGCAGAGCTGTCTGGACGCATCCCACTGGCGTAAAATTGCCACTTGCAAACGTGGGCTACACCGAGCTGCCTACCTACTTACTCTTTGCTAAAAGGCACCTCAAAGGTATATTCATCGCCGTGCTCTAAAACCTGAATTTGGGTCTTTAACTGAGCGGCTTCTGCGGCCTCAATAAAATCACTCAGCGGTGATTTCATAATGGTGTAATCGTTGAAGTGGATGGGAATCGCCACCCGTGGCGCAATCAGCTCAATGGCCTGAATTCCTTGTTCAGCATTCATTGTCAGCAAGACCCCTAAAACTTTGGTGCCGCCCAGGTGAATGAGAGCCAGATCAATATTGGGGTAGCGCTTGGGAATCTCTTCCAGAGGTTGATGCATCAGGGTGTCGCCGCTGATGTAAAGGCGAAAAGGTGGGCGATCGCCCAATCGCTGAAACTCCAGCAGACTGCCGTTTACGCAGGGCAGTAGCGCGGCCAGAAACGGCGGCCCATGTCGCCCCGGCATGGCCGTCAGCTGTAGATAAGAATCGCCTTTGACCAGGGTGCGCTGTTCCCAGTGGTGCAGCCCGTAGGTAGCCCTAAACCCTTTATGAGTCAGTTTTCGGGCCGCTTCATGGGTGGTCAAAATGGGCAGATCTTTGTTTAATTTTTGCTCTACTACGCGATCGAAATGGTCTTCATGCATGTGGGATAGCAGCACAAAGTCAATCGGCGGCAGGTCTTCTAGCTCCATAGCCGGATTGGTTCTGCGGGCCGATCGCAGGCCATAGCCCAGGTGCACGTGTTCACCCCGATGCAAAAAGTTAGGGTCGGTCAAAATAGTAAAGCCGCCGTAGCGAATGATCGTTGTGGCATTGCCGACAAAAACAATCGACCCGGTTTGAAAGTCTGGGGCTTGTCCATCGTCGGGCAACACAAGCTGAATGGCAGCTTTATCGGTAGCAGGCGGAGATTGTGTCATAAGCTTTTGTTAAGCAGCGCTGGTTTTAACAGCTTGAAATCAACCCAGAGTTTGCTTATTTTTCTTGAGTATAAAAACAGGCAAAGTAGTCCCTAGATACTCTTGTCATGGTGAAACTAATGCCGACCTTTCTTGCTCTATCTAGGGACGAATCTGCTAAAAAGTTACGCCCTTCGGCAGAATTTGCCGTGGAACCTTTCCCCTCCGCTTCTATGGCTTTGTCATCTCAACCATGCGGCAGAGCCGCCAACAAGCATGCCAATGCAGAGCTTTGGCACGAGGGGCAGCGAATACAGTGATAGTGCCCTAGCTAAGCTTGGTCAGCAGCTTCAGCAGTGACTGCGTGCGCGGCGTCAGCAGGGTGCGGCGATAGGCATCGGCGGCTTTCTTAATCGCCTCGGCCTGGGTGGGGTAGGGGTGAATGACGCCGCTGAGGGCGCTCAGCCCCTGCCCGGTGACGATCGCCAGGGTGATCTCGCTGATCATCTCTCCGGCGTGGCGGGCGACGATGGTGGCTCCCAAAATTTTGTCAGAGCCTTTTTTGTGCAGAAGTTTCAAAAAGCCCTCGCTCTCCCCGTCGGCCAGGGCGCGATCGACCGATGAAAACGGGATTTCGATCGTGTCAACCTCAATGCCCTGCTGCTTGGCCTCGTGGGCATAGAGCCCTACATGGGCAATTTCGGGGTCGGTGTAGGTGACCCAGGGCATGACCAGGCTGCTGAGCTTGCTGCGGCCCAGACCAAAGGGGGCAAACAGGGCATTTTTGATCACAATGCGGGCGGCGGCATCGGCGGCGTGGGTAAATTTCCAGTCCATGCAGATGTCGCCAGCGGCAAAAATATGGGGGTTAGTGGTTTGCAGATGGTCGTTGACGACCACGCCCCGGCGGCGATCGTACTCGACCCCGACGGCCTCTAAGTTGAGGCCATCGACGTTGGGCACCCGTCCGGCCCCGACCAAGATTTCATCGACTTCTACGGTTTTGAGTTCTGCCGCATCGGTTTGACTGTAGTGGAGCCGCTTGCCTGTGGCGGTTGTCTCCACACGCCCTAGCTTGGCCTCCAACACCAGATTGAGCCCTTCTTGGCGCAGCTGCTGCTGCACGATCGCGGCGGCATCGGCATCTTCGCGGTTGAGCAGGTGGCTGTGGTTGTGCAGCAGCGTGACCTCGCTGCCCAAACGATGAAAGGCCTGGGCCAGCTCGCAGCCGATGGGGCCACCGCCAATCACCGCCAGGCGACGGGGCCGCTCGGTGAGAGAAAACACCGTTTCGTTGGTGAGGAACCCGGCCTCGGCTAAACCCGGCACATCGGGACAGTGGGCGCGGGCACCGGCAGCGATTACGGCTTTTTTGAAGGGCAGACGGTGCTCGCCCACCTGCACCGTTTTGCCATCGACAAAGCGGGCCTGGCCCAAAAATACGTCGATGCCCAGATTGCTAAAGCGCTCGACCGAGTCGTGGTGGCTGATGTCGGCCCGAATCTGGCGCATGCGGTCCATGACGGCGGCGAAGTCAACCTCAATCTGCTTGGGCGGCTGAATGCCAAAAGACGCTGCCTCGCGCATGTCGGCCACCACCCGCGACGAGCGAATCACGCATTTGGAGGGCACGCAGCCCACATTCAGGCAGTCGCCCCCCATCAGGCTTTTTTCGACCAGGGCCACCTTGAGCCCCAGCCCCAGCCCCGCCGCCCCGGCGGCCACCACCAGCCCGGCGGTACCGGCCCCAATTACGACCAGGTCGTAGTGCTGAGCCGGGGTGGGGTTCACCCAGTCGGGCGGATGCACATGGGCTTGCAGGGTTTGGTTGTAGCGGTTGAGCGGCTGCAGGGCGGGCTCAGGGTTGAGGGATGGGGCCGTCATAGTTGGGTTGAGAGAAAGGCGGGCGGTACGGTTTGCTCGTAGTGTAGGCCTAAACCCAGCCAGCGATCGCAGCCATCACCACAGCCCAACCCTAAAACCACCGCCTGAGAATACCCTGAGGGCTGGCTGCGCGATCGCCTCAGTCGCCGCCGCCCAGCATGATGGCAATGGGCCGACTCGAGCCGAACTCGCTGGCGAGCAGCATCACGGCGGCGGTCATGGGTACGCCAATGAAGGCCCCAGGAATGCCCCACACCCAGCCCCAAAACACAATCGACAGCAGGGCGACAAAGGGCGACAGCTTGAGATACTTGCCCTGGAGCTTGGGATCGACAAAATTGCCCAAAATCGTTTGCAGCACCGCCAAGCCCACCAGGGTGGCCGCGCCAACGGCGGGGCCTTGAAACAGGGTAGCCACCAAAGCCGGCACGATCGCCGCAATAATCGACCCCAGGGTGGGAATAAAGTTGAGCACAAAGGCCAGCAGCCCCCACACAAAGGCCAGCCCCACCCCCAGCACCCAGCACCAGAGCGAGGTCAAAACGCCCGTAATTACGCTGGTAAAGGCGACTACTAAAAAGTAGCGGCGCAGCTTTTGGCCCATGCTCGACACCGCATGAATGATGTGGTCACCGACCTCGTCGGGGAAGGCGCGCTGGGTGCGATCGCGGTACTTACCCACCTCCAGCAGCAGCAGCGCCAAAAACGACGCCACCAAAACCAGCAGGCTGAGGCTGCCCAGCACCGACTGCACCCCGCCCACCGCTCGCTGCAAAAGCTGTGACATGGCACCATCCGACGGCTGCCCGCCCGTGGGCAGCCCGTGGTTGCCCAACCAGCCCTGGGCCGACTGGGCCAGCGACTGCAGGCGATCGCCATACTGCGGCAGCTTGGGTGCGACCAGCTCCAGGCTGAGTTCGATCGCCCCCACCAGTAGCCCCACCACAGCGCCCAGCACCGCCAGCACCCCCACCATCGCCAGCCACTTGGGCACATAGCGCTCTAGCCAGGCCTGCACCGGGTAGGCCACGACCGCAATAAAAAAGGCAAAGGCGATCGGCATAGTCACCGGGCGGGTTAGGCGCAGCGCCTGCACCGTGAGAATGACCGCAATGATAATCAGCAGAATTGGCACTAGCCGACTCTGGATCTGGGTCAGGCTGGGGCGATCGGGGGTCATGGTGTCGTTGCTCCGTGGCACGTGGGGTCAAGGTTGAATCTGCCGATCGCAATCAGGCCGAGCGGCGGCTGGTCGCCTCAACGCAGGCAAAAAAGACGCCGTAGGGGGGCAGCAGCACCTGGTTGCCGTCGAGGCTGACGTCAAACTCCAGTTGGCTAACCGCCTCACAGTGCTCATAGCCCGCCAGGTCGTAGTGGGCCGGTTCGTCGCCCAGGTTGAACACGCAGAGCAAATGCTGCTCGCCGTAGTAGCGCCGAAAGGCCAGCACCGTCCCCTTGGCCTCCAGCCCTTCCAGGTGGCCTGCCGCCAGGGCAGGCTGATTTTTGCGCCAGTGCAGCAGTCGTCGCCAGGTATTCAGCAGCGATCTGGCATCGCGGTGCTGAGCCGCAACCGATCGCGCCAAATGCGCTTCAGGAATGGGCAGCCAGGGTTCTTTGGCCGTCGTAAACCCGCCGCCGGGAGATGCCGAAGTCCAGGGCATGGGCGTGCGCGACCCATCACGGCCCACCACGTCGGGGTAGAGGGTTTTGCCAAAGGGGTCTCTAATTTGCTCAGGGGCAATATCGCCCGGAATTTCGGCCACCGGCAGCCCCAGCTCGTCTCCCTGCCACAGGCAAAACGCCCCCGGCAGCGACAGCAGCAGCGCCGCCATCAGGTGGTAAAACGCTTCGGGGTAGGGGTTGCCGTGAATGTCTTTTTCGGTCCAGCGGCAGCGCAGCCGACCGTAGTCGTGGTTGCCCACGATCCAGCAGGTGCCGCCATCGGCAAAGCCGTCGACCACCTTTTGCAGAATGTCGCGCATCAGCGCTGCGGTCATTGGTTTTTCGACCAAAAGCCCGCTCTGGTAGGCCAGATGCAGGCGCTCTGTACCGGCGGTATACTGGCTGGCCAGGGCGATCGAGTCCTCGCAGAGGGTAACTTCGCCCAGGGTGACAACGCCTGGGTACTGATCCACTAGCTGGCGAATTGGCTTAATCCGCTCCAGGGTTTCAGGGCGGTTGAAGCTGTACTTCAAGATTTGGCTATTTAAGGGGTTGTCCTTGGGCACGCCGTCGGGCAAATGGGCATCGTCGGGCCGGGGCGGGTTGTCGCGCAGCTGCTCGTCGTGGAGAAAGTAGTTGACGGCATCGACCCTGAGGCCATCCACGCCCAGATCGAGCCAAAACCTGGCCCGCTCCAAAATTGCCGCCAGCACCTCGTCGCTGTGCCAGTTTAAGTCGGGCTGACTTTCTAAAAAGCTGAACAAGTAGTACTGCTGGCGCTGCTCATTCCACTTCCAGGCGCAGCCGCCCGTAAACGATGAGAGCCAGTTGTTGGGGGGCGAGCCGTCGGGCTTGGGGTCGGCCCACACGTACCAGTCGGCCTTGGCATTGTCGCGGCTAGAGCGGCTTTCCTGAAACCACGGGTGCTGGTCAGAGGTATGGTTCCACACCTGATCGACAATCACCTTGAGCTTCATGGCGTGGGCCACCTCCAGCAGGCGCTGAAAGTCGGCCATGGTGCCAAACGGCTCACCGATCTTGCGCATGTCGGTGATGTCGTAGCCGAGGTCTTGCATCGGCGATTCGTAGATGGGCGTCAGCCAGAGGGCATCTACGCCCAGACTGGCGAGATAGTCGAGCCGCTCCACAATGCCGTTGAGGTCGCCCTTGCCATCGCCATCGGTATCTAAAAAGCTCCAGGGCGAGATCTGGTAAATGACGGCATTTTGCCACCATTCGTCATCCTTAGTGGCGTGATTTGCGTCTTCCCATTGCCAGTCACGACGATTGATGACCGGAACGCGCCACCAGGTTTTTTCTGCGATTTTTACCATTGGCCCACTTTGCTTGAGTTCTGCTTTCAGCGTGATTACGGCGACCACGTCAAAACACCTGATGAAATTGTTGCTGGGCAAACCGTTAAAGTCATCTAACCCTGGGTAGTCATTGGTGAAATCGACGCTACCGACTGCGAACCGGCAGAGGTGCGGATGGTCGCCAAAGATTACAGCCGACCGTCTCACTCGCTTTACCTAGCTAAAGGCCAGCTCTGGCATAGGTACAGCCAATTTTGGTTGTCAAAATTGGCGTTTAGAGCATTAACTACTGGCTAGATTTAGCGCAGCTGCCCGAGTTTTTTAGGTGGCAATAGCGATCGCCTCAACTTTTATAAAACAGGCTCTAAGCCCAGAGATAGACGCCTTCTCTAACCGTGGCGTCTATTCTGGCCATAGCTAGTCTACGGGTAGAGCGAGCCAGTGACTGTTAAAGACGTATTTAGAGCCTGAACATGCCGATCTAGACCGATCGCAAGTTAGCGGTGGCCCAAACTTGACTGGCTTACCTGATGAACAAATGGTCTAAACATGCTTTACAGAACCCTCGGCAATACCCAAGAAACGGTTTCAGCCATTGGCCTTGGCGGCTTTCATATCGGTAAGCAACAAGACGAGCAGGAAAGCCTTCGCATCATTCGCAGCGCTATCGATCGCGGCATTACCTTTATGGATAACTGCTGGGACTATAACGAGGGCCTCAGCGAAATTCGGATGGGGAATGCGCTGCGGGATGGCTACCGCGATCGCGTCTTTTTGATGACCAAAGCCGATGGCCGCACCAAAGCCTCAGCGGCACAGCAAATTGACGAGTCGCTAAAACGGCTGCAAACCGACCACATCGATCTTCTTCAGTTTCACGAGGTGATTCGGCTAGAAGATCCAGACCGCATTTTTGCTGAAGAGGGAGCCGTTGCGGCATTTCGAGACGCCAAGCAGGCCGGGAAAATTCGCTACGTTGGCTTTACCGGCCACAAAGATCCGCTGGTGCATCTGCGCATGTTAGAAGTTGCCCGGCAGCACGATTTTCAGTTCGATACCGTGCAAATGCCGCTCAACGTAATGGATGCCCACTTTCGCAGTTTTCAACACTACGTTTTGCCGGTGCTGCTGGAGCGCGGCATAGGTGTTTTAGGGATGAAATCGATGGCCGATGGGCACATTCTCAAAAGTCATGTGGTTTCTGCCATAGAGTGCCTTCACTATGCCCTCAACCTGCCGACTTCGGTCGTTATCACGGGCATCGACAGCATGGAGATTTTAGACCAGGCCATTCAGGCCGCTGAGTCGTTTAATCCCCTGAGTGCTGAGGCGGTGACGGAGCTGCTGTCGCGCACGAGGGCGGTGGCAGACTCTGGTCAGTACGAACCGTTTAAGACCGACAATATATTTGATGCCACCGCCATGAACCCAGAGTGGCTGGGCGTTTCCGCCGCGTAGGCAAAACTGCTGTGGCTGATGCTACAGGCTGTCGCACAGCCTCAAATCCGACGCTTGAGCACCACCAGGGTAATGTCGTCGTAGATGGTGTGGTCGCCGATGTGAGCGTATACATCAGCAACGATGGCGGCGCGACTGCTGCTCTAGCTCCCAGCTGTACTGCACACAGCGCGAAACCTCTCCCAGCATGTCAATCACAACGGCGGCGTGAAAGCTCTCGGCCTCGACCCCCAGCCAGGGCAGCGGTTGAATGCGCCCTGGGCTGGATTGCACAATGCGAAACTGGCCGTCGGGCTGGGCCTGCTCCACCGCCTGCCGCCACAGGTAAACCTGAGTATAGGCGCTTTGGATGGGGGCGCTGGTCACCCGCTCAGGCCCGTAGCGCTGCTTAAAGTTGGCCACAAACTGCCGATTGGCGGGTGTATCTAGACTTTGAAAGTATAGCGCTGGCCAGTTCGCTTAGGACATTACTGACTGCCTGTAGCCAAGCCTGGGACAGCGAACTGGCGTATAGCCATCGCCCATAGGCTACCTACGAAAACGTCCTGACCGTTGTGGCGACGGCTATAGCTGTCTGGCACTCCAGGCCGCACCCCGATAGTTACCAATCACTTCCCCCTTGCGGGTTTCAACCGTGGGCCAGTGGCACGCATATTCGGCACCAAGAAAACGTAGTTGCATAGGAGAACCTTTGATTACTTAATAGTTGGATTTCAAACGCAAACGCAACCAATGCACTACAGGGTCGACCAAATTATGGCCGAATAACGTTAAGAAGTCCTGATATAAGCATTAAATTGACAAATTTGTTACAGAAATTTTTAGATTTTTATAATGGTAAAATTACTCGCTTTTGAATACCCCCTCCCTTGACCCCAGACCAGCTTGATGGAGGGGTTATTGCAGCCGTTGATTTAGGTACGACGTGTGAATCTATGAATGTGCAAATTTGGGCTGCATCCGTGCAGCCTTTGCTTACTAGCTCTACAAGAGCGATCGCAATCGTATCTGTTTCTTTCGGGCCTAACCTTTGAGTGGTCAGCGGCCAACGAAAGGCCGATCGCACCATTCTGGCCAGAACAGAGTTTTGCTGCGAAGAAATCAGCTCGCCTGCGTTGGTTGAGCGGAGTCGAAGCCAACGCGGGCGTACCCTGAGCGGAGTCGAAGGGTACGCCCGCCCACAGCTAGAGCTTTGATTGAAAAGCTAACTCCCAACCACCGACTCTATTTTGGCGGCGTCATCTTCCACCGCTTCTGACACCTCAGCAACGGTGGGTTCGTGGTGGCTAAACACCAGCGCATCATCCTGCAAATCAACGGCGATCGTAGCTCCCTGGGCAAAGGTCGTCTCCAGAATCTTGGTGGCGATCGGGTTTTCGAGCAGCCGCTGAATCGCCCGCTTGAGGGGGCGCGCGCCGTAGACCGGGTCATAGCCGCTCTGGGCAATGAAGTCGATCGCGGCGTCGGATATATCCAGCCCGATCGCCTGGTCAGCCAGGCGGCGCTGCACCCGACGAATCTGCAGGGCCACAATCTTGCGCAGCTCGCTCTTGCGCAGCGAGTGGAACAGAATCAGATCGTCTACGCGGTTGAGAAACTCGGGGCGAAACTGCTTCTGCAGAACTTTGAGCACCTGAACGCGCATTTCGTCGTAGCGATCGTCGTCGCCCGCCAGCTCCAGAATGTGGTCGCTGCCCAGGTTGCTGGTCATGATCACCACGGTGTTGCGAAAGTCAACCCGGTGGCCCTGGGAGTCGGTAATGCGGCCGTCATCAAGCACCTGCAGCAGAATGTTGAACACGTCGGGGTGGGCTTTTTCGACCTCGTCGAGCAGCACCACCGAGTAGGGGTGACGGCGCACCGCCTCGGAAAGCTGACCGCCGTCTTCGTAGCCGACGTAGCCGGGGGGTGCCCCCACCAGCCGCGACACGGCATTTTTCTCCATGTACTCCGACATGTCGATGCGAATCAGGGCGTCTTCGGTGTCGAACAGAAACTCAGCCAGGGCGCGGGCCAGCTCGGTTTTGCCCACCCCGGTCGGCCCCATAAACAGGAAGGACCCGAGGGGGCGGCCCTGGTCATTCATGCCCGCTCTGGCGCGGCGAATGGCGGCGGCTACGGCCTCAACGGCTTCGTCTTGACCAATCACCCGCTCGTGCAGGTGCCCCTCCAGCTGCAGCAGCTTCTGCCGCTCTGACTCCATCAGCCGGTTGACCGGAATGCCCGTCCACTTGGCGACGATTTCGGCGATGTCGGCCTCGGTGACCTGCTCGCGCAGCAGGGTGTTGCCCTGGGCCTGGAGTTCAATCAGCTGGGCCTCTAGGGTTTCGCGATCGCGCTGTACCGACTCCAAACTGTCGTACTTGAGTTTGGCGGCCTTGTTGAGGTCGTAGGCCCGCTCCGCCTGCTGAATCTGGAGGCGAATCTGGTCTTCTTCTTCTTTGAGGGCGTTGATGGCGTCGAGGGCCTGCTTTTCACTCTGCCACTGACCGCTAAACTCAGCCTGCTTGGCCTGAAGCTCAACAATTTCTTGCTCAATGCGGCCCAGTCGAGCCCGCGAAGCAGCGGTCATAGAGCCGTTTTCGGCCTCTAGAGAAAGCTTCTCCATCTCCAGCTGCATCAGGCGGCGATCGATGCCCTCTAGCTCCTCGGGCTTGGAGGTGATCTCCATTTTGAGCTTGGCGGCGGCTTCGTCGACCAGGTCGATGGCTTTGTCGGGCAGAAAGCGATCGGAAATGTAGCGGTCAGAGAGCACCGCCGCCGCCACCAGAGCGCTGTCGGCAATCTCGACGCCGTGGTACGACTCGTAGCGTTTTTTCAGCCCCCGCAAAATAGAGATCGTGTCTTCGGCGCTGGGCTGGCCCACGTATACCTGCTGAAAGCGGCGCTCCAGGGCGGCGTCTTTTTCGATGTGCTTGCGGTATTCGTCGAGGGTGGTAGCGCCAATGCAGCGCAGCTCGCCCCGCGCCAGCATCGGCTTGAGCAGGTTGCTGGCATCCATGGTGCCCTGACCCGCCCCGGCCCCCACCACCGTGTGCAGCTCGTCGATAAACAGCACAATCTGCCCGGCGGAGTCGGTGACTTCCTTGAGCACCAGCCGCAGCCGCTCTTCAAACTCGCCGCGAAATTTGGCCCCGGCAATCAGCCCGCCAATGTCGAGCGAAATCAGGGTGCGCCCCTTCAGCGACTCGGGCACCTCGCCATTGATAATGCGCTGGGCCAGGGCTTCGGCGATCGCGGTTTTGCCCACCCCCGGCTCGCCGATCACCACCGGGTTGTTCTTCGTGCGCCGAGAGAGCACCTGAATCACGCGGCGAATCTCGTCGTCGCGACCAATCACGGGGTCGAGCTGACCGTCGCGGGCCAGCTGGGTCAGGTCAATGCCGTACTTTTCGAGCGCTTCGTACTGCGACTCGGGGTTTTGGTCGGTCACCTTCTGGCTGCCGCGCACCGCCTGCACCGCCGCCATCAGCTCTGGACCTTCCACATTAAAGCCGCGCAATAGCCTGCGGCCAATCCGCTCGTCTTCCTGAAAGCCCAGCAGCAGGTGCTCGACGGAAATGTATTTATCTTTGAGGGTTTGCCGGGCGGCTTCGGCCTGATCGAGCATGCGATCGAGGCTCTGGCCCAGATATAAATTGCTGTCGAGGCCGGGGCGCACCCGGGCCTGGCGCTTGGCAAAGGTCTCTAGCTCGTCGAGAATCTGGTCGCTGTCGAGGCCAGCCTTATCCAAAACTTTGTGGGCCAGCCCGTCTTCTTCCTGGTCGAGCAGGGCAATAATGACGTGCTCGACCTCCATATACTGGTGCTTGCAGCGGCGGGCCACATCCTGAGCCTCAACGATGGCATCCCAGGCTTTGGCGGTAAATTTATCGGGATCGGTTGGCTGCATAATCTCCGTGGGCAGGCAGGCGCGAGCTTTGCTTTTTGTAACGGTTGGACGTTCAGTATATCAGTTGGGCGCTGGGGCTGAAGAGGCGGTCAACCGCTGGGCAAAGTATCGATCATACGTCTGCCTGCACGATGGCACCTGCTGATTAAATTTTATCAATCCGACCGGCTTGTCATGGGGAATGCAAGGTGTGTCTTCTCAACGTACCGCAGCCGATATGACTAAGGTGCTGAAAAAGCTACAGTTTTTGTCGGTATAGCCAGATTCACCTGGGTTAGGACATCAATAAAGCCCAAAAACGTTCAACCGTTTGGACGCTCGTCTGATACGAAACCCTGCTTGGCTGCACCCGATTAACTGAGGGCAAACCACCGTTTGCCCCTACAGGTTGGCCGACTGAATATCAGGGGCGTGGAATTCGGATTTGCCCTGAAAATAGCCGTTCCCTGAGCGGAGTCGAAGGGAGCGGAGTCGAAGGGAACGGCCTATTTTTATCTTTGGGGGTGCTGCGCCAGCGGCATGGACGATTGGTATGGCATTAAAGCGTGGTTAATCTGAAGCCAGCAGTGCCGTGACCGCGGCGGCGGTTAGGGGAGGCGACAGCAGATAGCCCTGGCCGAGTTCGCAGTCGAGATCCTTGAGCCACTGCAGCTGTTGATCGGTTTCGATGCCTTCGGCGATCGCGGCTAGCTGCAGCTGGTCGCTCAGGCTGACTACGGCCTGCACAATCTTATAGTTTTTGTCGCCGGGCTGCATGTTGCCGACGAACGACTGGTCAATTTTGAGATAGTCGGCAGGCAGGTTGTAAAGATAGCTCAGGGACGAATATCCCGTGCCAAAGTCATCGATACTGATGCGAATACCCAGATCTCGAAACTGCTGCAGCAGGCCGATAGTATTTTCAATATTGTCGATCAGCATGCTTTCGGTGATTTCTAGGGTCAATGAGGTGGCCGGTAGCTGAGTCTGACTGAGAATTTGCCGAACGATCTCCAGCAGCGTGGGCTGTCGTAAATCTTTGCCCGACAGGTTAACACTGACTCTCAGGTCTGCCCGATCGGGAAACTGGCGCTGCCAGCGGGCGACTTGCCCACAGGCTGAGTGCAGCATCCACCGAGTGATCGGCATGATCAGCCCGGTTTCTTCGGCGACAGGAATAAAGTCGGCAGGAGAAATGAACCCTCGGGTGGGATGCTGCCAGCGGATCAGGGCTTCAAACCCGCTCAGCCGCCGGGTCTTGAGATCGACGATGGGCTGATAGTAGGCGGCAAATTCCTGCCGATCGATCGCGATGCGCAGATCATGCTCCAGGGTCATGCGCTTGACGGCCTGGGTGTGCATCTCGACATCAAAAATTGCGTACCTGCCCCGACCGCTGGCTTTGGCGCGATAGAGGGCAATATCTGCATCCCGCATTAGATCAGAGGCGTTGGTGTAGTCATTTGTGCCCCAAACAATGCCGATGCTGGTGGTGATAAAGACGCTGTGATCGTCGACTACGGTTGCGCCCTCAAACTCGGCGAGCAGGCGTTCGGCCATGTGAACAGCGGCCTGGATGTCGGCAATATACTCGAGTAGAATGACGAACTCGTCTCCCCCTAGGCGGGCGACTAAATCTGTGGGTCGAACGATGTTGAGGAGCTTTTGGGCAACCGTCATCAATAATTCATCCCCAACCAGATGCCCCAGGCTGTCATTGATCACCTTGAACTGGTCCAGGTCGAGAAACAGGAGGGCGAAGTGATAGGTGTCTGAGCGGTGTACCCGGCGAAGCGACGACTCCAGCTGATCGGTCAGTAAGGCGCGGTTGGGTAGATCGGTGAGCGTGTCGTGAAGGGCACTGTATATGAGTTGTTCCTCTGCCTGTTTGCGATCGCTGATATCCAAATTTGCCCCAACCATTCGCAAGGGCCGCCCGTCAGCATCGCGCTGCACCAGAGCAAAAGAGGCCATATGCCGGATCGTGCCATCGGGCCAGATAATGCGAAATTCAGCGGCATAGTCTTGCTGACTAGCCCATGCTTTTTGCTCTATAGCGTTGATCACGGGCAAATCGTCGGGATGCACTCTCGACTGCCAGGCGGTGTAGATGTTGCTAAAGTCTTCTGGGCAAAGGTTGTAGAGCACAAACATCTGCTCATCCCAGACCAGGTGGTCGTTGACCATGTCCCATTCCCAGATGCCCATGTCGGCAGACCGGGCCGCTAACCCTAAGCGGTTAGTCACATCCTGAAGTTGCGCTTCGGCCTGCTTGCGTTCGCTCACATCTAAAATCACCGTGTGCCAGAGCACAGAGCCATCCGGTTGGCGAATCGGCTGGCCAGTTGCCTGTAACCACTTGCGGCGACCCGATGGCGTTGTAATTCGCCACTCATGATTCCAGGTTGTTAACCTCTGGGCAGACTCCATAACCGACGCTTGCATGGCGGGCAAGTCTTCTGGGTCAATCACGCTCCAGAGCAGGCTAGCATCTTGCTCAACCTCGTGAGCCTCAACTTCCCACAGCTGGTAGCAGCCAGGGCTCATATAGAGCACCGCATCTGTGCCGTCTGGGCGCAGCGTGTAGCGAAAGAGGGCTCCTGGAACGTTGGCGGCCATATTTCTAAAGTTGGCCTCGCTGGTTTGCAGGGCCGAAAACGAAGCCTGGAGCTGCTGAGTCATCTGGCTGAAGGAATGGCTCAACTCGCTGACTTCGCGAGTACGGTTGGTGACGATCGCGTCGCCGCTCTGGGCTGACTCCAGGGAGCCCTGGGTGATAGCTTTGGCCGCCTGATTGAGCTGCAGCAAAGGCCGCGTAATCCAGCGGGCCGTGAGTATGCTCGACCCGGTGGCCAGGGCTAGAGCCCCCAGGCACAGCCAGATAGTATTGCGGGTATTGGCGTCAATCTGCGCCATAAAGTCGGCTTCGGGTGCCACCACCACAATGCGCCAGTCCAGCGCCGTATATTCCTGCAGGGGCGTGACTTTGACAAAATCTCGCTCACGATTGGCAATCAGTTCAAAATTTTGAGCCGTGTCTAGCACCGCCAGAGGACCAGCCTGGTCTAGTAAGGTCTTGGCGGCAGCACGGGTGAGCGGGTGTTGGCTTTCGGTAGCCTGGAGCAGCTCTTTGGTTGCGACGCCGTCGCGGTTGACCAAGCGGTACAGGCGCTCGCCGGTAGAGGTGGCAATCAGTCGCCCCGCCCCGTCTACGATAAACACCTGGCCTGACGGGCCAATTTTGATCGATTCTAAAAACTGGTCGATCTGCCTTAGGGCGATCGTGGTGCTGAAAACGCCGAGCAAGCTGCCGCGATCGCTATACAAAGGCCGAGCCGCCGTAATCGCCAGGCTCTCCGTGCTGCGGGTGGTGTAAACCTCGCTCCAGGTGGGAACCTGAGCCTCTACGGCGGCTTTGTACCAGGGCCGCTGCAGCACATCTCCGGGCTGTAAATCAATCTCCTGCAGCAGCTGACCAAACGCTCCCCGCTCGTTGGTGCTGTAGTACTGCAGGTTGTCGTCGGTGGCCTCGTCAATCACCCCGATCTGCAGGCTGCCATCGGCTTCCCGCCTGGCCCCAATGTAGTGCCCCTGGGGATTGGCAAACACGGTAAAGTTGACGGGCTCAAAGACCTGGAGTGACTTGACCAAATAGGGGCTGAGGGCGCGAACATCGCCTGTGACATCGATATGTTCGAGCTCCACATTGTTAGCGTGAAGCGTGTTTAGCTGTTTAGGTATCTCTAGAAAGGTAGGAATGCGATCGCGGGTCAGGGTGCTGACGTCATCCAGCAGCTGAATCGCCACGTCGTGGACGGCTTTTTCGCCATTGCGAATCGAGAGCCATGCGGCCAATCCTACCGCTGCCGAAACCTGAGCCACAAAAGGAATGATTAAGACCAGCCTGAGCGGTGCTTTGGCGAGTAAGCGATGCATCGAGTGCGCTTTTCTAAGAGCTTTCTATCTGGCTTTGACTGACCTAGCCGCATCTGCAGGTCTGAGTTTGATGATGGACAGATCTCCGCCTCAGGTTATCAGCGTGAACCGAGTTTTATATTCCTAATGGTTACGCACTTTAAAGTGCTCGGGCTGGACGCAGGTAGGCGAACGGTTTGGCTTTTGTAAAGTTATACCAACGGGTGAATTTTCCTCCAGACTACCCGGCCCTGGACTTGGCCGCAGCCCTAGCTGGAGGGGGGCTGCTCTTGACCGAGCCAGTCGGGTGCAAAGGTGACGATGCCATTGCGCCCCTGCTGCTTGGCCCGACAGAGGGCCTGGTCGGCCTGCTGAATGAGCACCGCTGAGGATTGCTCGCGGCGGGGGGTGAGGGTGCTGAGGCCCAGGCTGAGGGTAATTTGAGCGCTCACCGTCGAGGCCCGGTGGGGAATCGCCCGCGCCGCGATCGCCTGGTGGATGTGCTGAGCGACCGCGATCGCCCCCTGGCGATTGGTGTTAGGCAAGAGCACCGCAAATGTTTCGCCGCCGTAGCGGGCCAGCAGATCGGTGGGGCGACCGACCACCTCCTGCGCCGCCTGGGCAATGGCGTAGAGGCAGTTGTCGCCCTGCTGGTGCCCGTAGGTGTCGTTGTACGGTTTGAAGTGGTCAATATCAAACAGCAGCAGCGACAGGGGCAGGCGATCGCGGCTGAGACGGCTCCATTCTTCGTCCAGGCGGTCATTAAAGCGGCGGCGATTGGCAATTTTGGTCAGCGGATCGATGTGGGCTAGCTGCTCCAGTAGCCCCGTCGCCTGCTGGAGTTCGCGGTTGATCTCGGTGAGGCGGGCCTCGGCCCGCTGGCGCTCCAGCAGCTCGACCTGGAGCTGTTTGACCAGATCGGCCTGCTGAATGGCGATCGCCAGCTGCACGGCAATATCTTCAACCAGCTCAACTTCGCCCCCCTGCCAGTAGCGCGGCCCCTGACAGTGGTGAATGACAATCAGCCCCCACAGATCCAGCCCCTTGTGCAGCGGTACGACCAGGGTGGCCCGCACCTGAAACTGGCTAAACAGCGAGGCGATCGCGGCCAGCGGCGGCATCTCGTCTGGGTCCTGCAGATTGCGAATGGCCAGGCTGCCCCCCTGGGCGCGAACGCTCAGGTAGTGGTTGCCAAAGCCGTAGTGCGGCACCGGCGTCGCCATCACGGCATCGACGCCAGGGGCCACCGCCTCAGAGACAAACCCGCCGCCGACCGCCTCGTCAGCCCCCTCATTGGCCTGGGTAAAGCGAAAAATGCCGACCCGGTCGGCCTCTAGACCCTGGCGTATTTCCTGGGCGGCCACGGCAAAAATTTGAGGTAGCTCGAGCGATTCGCGAATGTGCTGAGTGATCTGGCTCAGCGCTATAGCCCGTTCGTACTGCTGCATGAGGGTGGCCTCGGCCAGCTTTTGGCCCCCAGTGGCGGCCTCGGCCAGCTTTTTGGCCCTGAGAATCTGGTCTTCGTACTGCATGCGCTGGCGAATGGGAATCACCACGCAGTCGTTGATGGGCTCGTCGTGGCGCTGCTGCCGCACGCCGTTGAGCAAAATGGGAATATCGTCACCCGATCGCGATCGCAGCGAAAAGTAAAGCTCACTCGCCGCTCCCTGCATGCGCAGCATCGGGAACACGTGGGTCTGGTAAAAAATGCGGCTGGCCATGGGCAAAATGGCGATGATGTTTTGCCCATGCAGAGCACCCTGCTCCCAACCCAGCAGCTGACACAGGGTGCCGTTGACGTAGTCGATGATGCCGTCGTCGCGCACCGACAGAAACCCGCAGGGAGCCTGCTCAAGCCTGGGGTCTACGCTTTGGGGTGCCGACGCGGGGTTAGAACCAAGATTAACCATAGGTTGAGGTCAGGCTGGCCGCCTCCAGATAGGTTTTAATATGCTGAATCGTTTCTTCGGGATGGCTCATGTGGGGGCAGTGGCCGGTGGCCGCCATCAGCGTCAGGGTGCTGTGGGGCAGGTGGCGGTGCAGATAGCGACCCACCTCAGTGGGGGCGATCGCGTCCTCGGCGCACTGCAAAATCAGGGAAGGCACCGTTACCCTGGCCAGGTCGCTGCGGTTGTCGCCGTAGAAGGTGGCCCTGGCAAAGCGGGTGGCCGTTGTGGGGTCGGTCGAGCAAAAGCTCTCCTCTAGCTCCTGGCCCAGCTCGGGGCGATCGGGGTTTTGCATCACCAAGGGGGCCAAAAAGTGGGCCCAGCCGAGGTAGTTTTTCGCCATGATGTCGAGCAGCTGGTCAATGTCCTGGCGCTCAAAGCCGCCAATATAGCCGTCGTCGTTGATGTAGCGGGGCGACGGGCCAATCATAATCAGCCGCTCAAAGCGATCGGGGGCCGCGATCGCCGCCAGCAGACCAATCATGCTGCTAACAGAATGGCCGACAAAAACAACCTTTTCTAGCTCAAGGGCCGCACAGATTTCCAGCACATCCTGGGCATAGCCGTCGAGCTGGCTGTAGCGCTGCGGGTCGTAGGCCTCAACCTCTGACTTGCCCGATCCAACATAATCAAATAAAACGAGCCGATACTCAGCCTCAAAAGCTGGGGTAATAAACCGCCACATGGTCTGGTCGCAGCCAAACCCGTGGGCCAGCATCAGGGGCCGCTGCCCCTGCCCAATTACCCTCACGTTGTTGCGACTCAACACATCCACTGACATAGCCTACCCCTGTACTCCAGGCGTTGATCGGTTGCCCTAGCATTCCCAACTGCTACAGCGCAAAAGAAACCTCAACCGACGCGCTAACTCGTATTTAAATGACGTTAACCATCGTAGTTTTTCTCAACAATTGCCCACAAAACGCTGCGACAATGCTACGAAAACGGTCCCCCAAAAGGCCCCTGTTTGGGCCTAATCTCTAGGCTACACCGCCAATCGTTGAATGGGCTAATGACGCAAAAATAGCCTCGACAGTGGTGCTGGGCAGACGCGCGCTGGGGCTGCGACTGAACTATTTTTAAGCGGTTAAAAATTAGTGCAACCAGCCGTTCGGTGTCTTTTCCCCATGGGCGTAAAGGTCAACGGGAAAGCGCCTCAACTAACCAGCAATGTCCCCTCCTTAGCCAGCCAGACGGGCTCAACCACGCCTTAAAACAGCGGCTTTTCTAGTAGCGAATGCGCGGATCGATGTAGGCATTCAAAATATCGATCGCAATGCTGATCACCGCCACAATCATGGCAAAAAACACCATCAGCCCCTGCACCACTGGGTAGTCGCGCTGGGAGATCGCCTCGTACAGGCGGTTGGCCAGTCCCGGCCAGGAGAACGTCACCTCCGTCAGCACTGCGCCCCCCAGCATGGCCGCAAAGGTCAGCCCCAGAATGGTGACCACCGGAATCATCGCGTTTCTGAGGGCGTGCACCAGCACAATCCGCCGTTCGGGAATGCCTCGCGCCCGCGCCGCCTCTACGTAGTCTGCCGCCAGGGTTTGCTTCAGGTTGACCCGCACCATGCGCTCAAACACGCCGCTGATTAAAATCCCCAGAGTTAGGCTGGGCAGCGCCAGGTAGTAGAGGGTGGTGGCAAACGCGCCAAAATCGAGCGTCAGCAGGCTATCGAGCAGGTACAGCCCGGTCGGCCCGTCAGGCGGGGTAGCCCGCAGCGGGTAGCGAGTGCCAATGGGAAACCAGCGCAGCTGCACCGCAAAAATGAGCTGCAAAATCATGCCAAACCAGTACATTGGGATGGCGTAGGTAATGATGCCAAACAGCCGCCCCCCGGCGTCGAGCGGCGAGTTGGGTCGCGAGGCCGCCAGGGCACCCACGCCCACGCCCACCACCGTCGCCACAATCATGCCGCACACCGTCAGCTCTACCGTAGCCGGAAAGTGCGCCTGAATAATTTCCCACACCGTCTGCCCCTGGGTGGCCAGCGAAGACCCCAGATCCAGCCGCAGCAGATCGCCCAGGTAGTTGAAGTACTGAATGATCAGGGGCTGATCGAGGCCGAGCTGCGATCGCATCGCCTCTTTCGCCGCCGCTGGAGCCCTGGCCCCCAGCAGCGCATCCACCGGGTCGCCCGGCGTGGCCCGCAGCAGCAAAAACACCACCGTGGTGATGGTCAAAATCATCAGCGGGGCCAGCAGCAGCCGGGTGAAGACGTAGTAGCGCAGAGCGGCGGAGCGGGAGGACATGGGGGGTTATCCTCGACTGATCTGCCAGAGCAGAAACTGCTGGGTCGGCTCTACGGCGACGCCCTCAATGCCTTCCTGGGCAAAGACGTAGTCTTTGTTTTGCCAGAGGGGAATGTAGGGCACATCGTCGGCCATCATCTGCTGGAGATCGGCAATGAGCTGTTCGCGAGCGGCGGGGTCTTGTTCGGCCTGCTGCTGGGCGACTAGCTCGTTGGCTTTGGGGCTGTAGTAAAACGACCCGTTGGCCTGGGACGGGCCTTCTTCACAGAGGTTGTTGCTGCCCGTTTCGCAGCTCAAAAAGGGTTGAATGAACGTGTCGGGGTCGTAGTAGTCGGGGTACCAGTTAGCCAGAATGATCGGGTAGATGCCTTTGCCGACGTTCTCCCAGAGGGTGGCCCCTTCGGTGTTTTGCACGCTGACCGTGACCAGACCGGGCAGCCCCGCCTCGATCGATTCTTTCAGGGTGTTGGCGACGATGCTGCGGGTGGTAGACGCGGAGGGATACCAGATTTCCACGGTCAGGGGGTTGGCCTCGGAGAAACCGGCTTCGGTGAGCAGGGCCTCGGCCTTGGCAAAGTCGCCGTCGCCGTAGGCCTCTTTGAACACCGGCTCAGCAATGTCGAAGCTGGCGGGGATCAGGCTGTAGAGCGGCTCGGCCTGGCCCTGAAAGACGCGATCGTTGAGCAGGGGGCGATCGACCATGGCTGCGATCGCCTGGCGCACCCGTACGTCATCTAGGGGCTCAATCTTCTGGTTCAGCGCCATGTAGTTGATCACGTTGGTGCCCGCCTCGATCACCTGCCAGCCGCCGGAGCTTTCTTCGCGCTCCAGAGCCGCCACCTGTTCGGGGTCGAGGGTCTGGTAGGCCACATCCAGCCCGCCGGTTCTAAAGGTGTTGTAAAGGTTGGCGGGGCTGGTAAAGATCTGGATGTCGATGCCGTCGTTGGCGGGGGCATCGCCCCAGTAGTCTTCGTTGACGTCGAGCTTGATCGAGTCGCTGGTGAAAGAGGCCAGCTTGTAGGGGCCAGTGCCCACAAACTGGTCGGGCCTAAAGCTGCCGGTGCCGATTTCGTAGCTCTCGGGCGAAACCGGGGTGACGCCCGAGAAGCTGAGCAGGGCCGGAAAGGCGGCAAAGGGAGACTTCAGCGTCAGCGTCAACTCATACTCACCCGTGGCCTCGACAGCGGCAATTTTGTCGGACAGCAGGTAGGCGGGGCGACCGCCGTTCTCCATAAACCGCTGGATCGAAAAGGCCATCACCTCGGCGTTGAAGGGGGTGCCGTCGTGGAGGGTGACATCGTCCCGCAGAGGAATGGTGTAGGTCAGCCCGTCGTCGCTGACGGTGGGCAGTTCGGTGGCCAGCTGGGGCACCAGGTCGGTGGTGCCGGGCTCGTAGGTGTAGAGGCGATCGCCCAGGTTGTAGAGCAAAATGCCGGGGAAGGTCTCGTAGGCGTCGGCGGGGTCGAGGGTGCGAGCGGTGAGGGTAGTGCCAATGGTAATGCGGCCATCCCCAGATGCCCCAGCGGCATCGTCAGCGGCGGGCTGATCGTTGCCCGCACAGCCGATCGCGATCGCAAAGCACAGACCAAACAGCCCCACAAACTGCGCCACCCGCCGCCACTGGCGACTAGCCCAGAGGCGCTGACGATTCTTAACCCACGACGCTAAAGTCATCACGTTTATCTAACTGGCCAACATTGGCATAGTTGTATCACCCTTTGGGGACGAGGGGGAGTGGGGTAGGCGGGGAGATGAGGGGATGGAGGGATGAGGGGATGGAGGGATGAGGAGTTTATACACCTTCCTCACTTCCCCTTCCTCACCTACCCCAACGCCTCCTCCACCTTGCTCGACGAAAACCGCCGCCACAGAGCATCGGTGACTAGGTGCGACAGCAGCCCCAGGGGGCCAGCAAACAGGCACAGGGCGAGGGAGTGGCGGGTGAAGACGCCGCTTTCCTGGCCCTGCCAGTAGATCCAGCGGCCTACGAAGAGGTCAAATACGACGAAATGCACCCAGCCGGTGGCGGTGACATGGGGGTTGGCAAAGAGGGCGGCCAGGTCGCTGAGGCTGAGGTTGGGGTCGGAGAGGGCTTCGATACCCTGCACGTTGCTAAAGCTGGTGACAAACAGAAACAGGTACAGCCCGGCCAGGGCGGCGAAGGGCAGAAAGGAGGCCATAACGGTGCGGGTGAGCTTAGTGTTGGGCACCAGCACCATCAGGGTCCAGAAGGGCAGCACGAAGAGGTTGGCACCGCTGAACAGCAGGTTTAACAGAGGGGCATCGACAGTCATAGGGGACGGGGTTAGTGATTTTCAAAACGTCTCATCCCAGTGTAAGGAGTTTCGGCGTGGCTGAATTGAGGCATGGATTTGGGTAGGGGCAAACAGCCGTTTGCCCTGCGAGGGAGGTTGAATGTTCGATTCATATCTATGTTCAGTAGCGCCCATCGCGCTGGCTGTAGCGCAGCACATCGCCAGGGTCGGGGCGGATGATCAGGCCGTGGGCGGGAATATCGATCGCGTGGCTCCAGCTGATGCGCTCCAGGTAGCCGAGCAGGTGCAGGCGATCGATCGCGTGCTGGGCATCTTCGGGGGCACCGACCAGGTAGTGGCGCAGGCGGCGGTGGCGCACCACCGCGATCGCGTTTCTGAGCAGCAGAGCCTGGGCCGCCTCGGTGGCCGGAGGCGAGCAAAACGATTGAGTTTGCAGCATTTCAAAACGTCCTTAACGAGGGTTATTCCGTCGGGGCGCAAGCATTGCGCCCGATGCAACATCTATGCCTGTGGCTGGCGATCGGCTCCACAGGCAGCAAAAACTGGCCCCCGCAAATGCAGATGGCAAAAGAACAGGATCGGTAACGGTAGAATGGGGCACGACAGCCAGGAGAAGGCTACGCAAAATGCGATACAGCCTTCCCTGAAAGCTCATGTCTCATTTTGAGGCTTTATTTCGAATATGTCAATCTGAGGCTTTGATTTGAGACCCCCACTATTTCCCAATGGCTGACGAAAGCGCTCCACAGGCAGAATCAAAGCTCTCACCCATAGAGGTTTTGAGGTTAGAGCGCACCAAACTGACTCAAGATGAGTTGGCGGTTCGCTGCGGCATACCCCGCTCTACCTATCAGCGTTGGATTGCAGGCAAGACCGAAGCGAAATTAAGCCTTGCCCAGCTTAAAGCGCTCGGTCGGGAGTTAGGACTTGAACGAATAGAAGATATTCCAGACAATTTTTCGGCTAGGTAAGTGCGATCGCAGCCTACTCCACGCGTAGGGTGCATTCCCGGCCTACAAATTCGCGCAAAGCCCCAGAGATACTGCCTTGGGGCCGCAATGCACCGCTCACTATGTCGTGTGATTCGCTTGACGTAAGCGGTGCGTTACGGCCAGGGCAAAGCGCACCGCACCTTCGCCGAGTTGGCCTAGGGCCGGGAACGCACCCTACGCCTAATCGAGCTTTCGGAGAGTTCGATGGGCTAAAACCTTTGTTTTTGGGACGCCTTGACAGGGCTGGCGGTGCTCACCCTACGAGCTGCTTTTGGGGCGTTTTGGCAAAAAGGCTCGGCCTTTCGAGAAGAGTGCTCGGCGTTTGGGGTAAATAACCCGGTGCGCCGAGAAAAGTGCTCGGCATTCCGAGAAAATAACTCGGAACTTGGAGCAGATCGCTCGGCGTGCCGAGAAAAGTGCTCGGTGCTTCGAGAAAATTACTCGGCGTTTGGAGAAATCTGCTCGGCGTGCCGAGAAAATGACTCGGAACCTGGAGCAAACCGCTCGGAATCTCGCCCCCTGCGCCTGAAGACTGAGGTTAAGATTGACCAAACCGCCCCGTCATCGCCGCCGCCGCCAGCTCTGCCACCGATGCCCAGCATTTTTATCTCCTACCGCATCAGCGACAGTGCCGACATTACAGGGCGCATCTGCGACCATTTGGAGCGGCGCTTTGGGGCGGGGGAAGTATTTCGCGATGCCCTGTCCATTCGTGGGGGCAACGACTACCGAGACGACATTCACCAAGCCCTGAATGCCTGCCGGGTGCTGGTGGTGGTGATTGGCCCCGGATGGCTGAACGCAGTGGATGCTGAGGGCAACCGCCGCCTGCCCCAGCCCGACGACTGGGTGCGGCGCGAAATCGAAACGGCCCTGGGCCGCGACATTCCTATCCTGCCGCTGCTGGTGAACAATGCCTCTCACCCCACCGCCGAGGACTTGCCCGACAGTCTGGAACCCCTAACCTACCGCCAAAACCTGCCGCTCCGCTCGGCCCTCGAATTTCAGGATGATATGGATCGCCTGATCGAGCGGCTGGGGGAACTGGTGCCGGCGACTTGTGCCCTGGTGGCCGTGCCCCACAACTTGCCCCGCAGCGGTGCGGTGGAGTTTGTAGGTCGTGAAAGCGATCTCGCTAACCTGCACACCCAACTCCATCAGTCGGATCGCGTTGCTATTACTGCTCTGCGCGGCATGGGGGGCATTGGCAAAACCGAGCTAGCCCTGCGGTATGCACTACGTCAACTCAAAGAAGGCACGTACCCTGGCGGGATCTGCTGGCTGCAAGCCAAAGAGCAAGACATCGGCACCGAGATTGTCAACTTCGCCAGTGACCATTTGGGGTTGACCGTGCCTACCGATATAGACCTACCCCGTCAAGCGCAGTTTTGCTGGCGTAGTTGGCCCAGCGATGGCGATGTGCTGGTGGTGATAGATGATGTCAGCGGCCCCGACGACAATGCGGCCTATGCCGCCATTAAGCCTTACCTGCCGCCGCAGGAATCCCGCTTTCGGGTATTGCTCACGACTCGCCTGCAACTAGGCGCATCCATCCAAACGGTGCAGATCGATGTGCTGAGCGAGGCGGCATCGCTAGAGCTGCTGAGGTCGCTGATTGGGGCTGAACGAGTAGACCAGGAACTCGACACCGCCAAAGCCCTCTGCGAGTGGCTGGGCTACCTGCCCCTGGGGCTAGAACTGGTGGGCCGCTTTTTGGCCCGCAAGCCGGGGTGGACTCTGGCCAAAATGCAGCAGCAGCTCAACGAGAAACGGCTGGAGGTCAAAGCTCTGTGCCAGGCCCAGTCCGACATGACCGCCGAACACGAAAGCATCGCCGCCGCCTTTGAACTGAGCTGGCAAGACCTGACACCCGTAGCCCAAGAGCTGGCCTATCGCCTGAGCCTATTTGCCCTGGCCCCCATTCTTTGGGAGTGGCTGGAGGAGTGGTACGAGGGCACCGACCCTGACGAGCTAGAAGACTGGCGCGATGAGGAGTTGGTCAACCGCAGTTTGGCAACGGTAGTCAGCGCCAGCGGTGCCCCGGTAGAACTGCAACTGCACCAGCTCATTCGAGAATTTTTTCGCAGCAAACTGGAGCAATGGGAAGGAGCGGAGGCGCTAAAGCAGGGCTACTGCCAGGCCATGGTAAAGATGGCTCAGCAGATACCACAAACCCCGACTCGTGAGCAGATTTTGGCCGTGACAGCCGCGATACCGCACCTGGCGGAGGCGGCTACCACTTGGCAAGCATGGCTGACGGAAGAAAATGAGGGATTGGTTTGGCCCTTTGTGGGGTTGGGGCGGTTTTATGCAGGGCAAGGGGCTTACGGGCAGGCAGAACCCTGGTGGCAAGAGTGTTTGGCGGTAACGCGCGATCGCCTTGGCGACGATCATCCCGATGTGGCGACGAGCATGAACAATCTCGCGGGATTATATCGGTCGCAGGGCCGCTACGGGGAGGCGGAACCGCTATACCTGGCAGCGATAGCAATTGCTTATCAACGGTTGGGAGAAAACCATCCCAACATGCAAACCATTTTTGGTAACTTTGTCGGCTTCCTGCAAGCTGTTGTTGCCGATGGTCAAACCTCTATCCTCTCCGACCACCCCATCACCCAAGACCTGCTGCGACAGGTTCGAGAGCAATAACAGAGTGCGTAGGGTGCTGTCGCGGCCCCACCATCCCCCGCCGCCCATCGTCCTCTCCTGGCAGGCCGCACCGCACCGCCCACCCATATCGAGTTTCCCCGTAGCGCAAGCGGTGCATCCAGTCTTTTACCACCGAGCTAACCCCTGTTGCACAGCGGCGCTGCACCCCACAACAAGCTGCACCGCACCCCCACCTATAATGAGAAAAAACGGTAATCCGAATGGATACGCCAACTTACCTCAGCCACATCCTAGAACGCAGCCCAGATAAAGTTAGCGGTGCGTGGGTGTTTCGCGGTACTCGCGCTCCTGTCGCTGCCCTCTTTGAAAACCTCAAAGATGGTGCCTCCCTCGATCAGTTTCTGGAATGGTTCCCCGGCGTCACCCGTGCCCAGGTAGAAGCCCTGCTCGATTATGAGCTGATGGTTTTAAATCAGTCAGCTAGTCAATGAAAATCCTGTTCGACCAAGGCACACCAGTTCCTCTCCGTCGCTATCTGCCAGGGCACACCATCGATACCGCCTATGAGAAAGGTTGGTCAGCGCTAACCAATGGCGACCTACTAAAAAACGCAGAGCAAGAGGGTTATGAACTTTTAATCACGACCGATCGCAACCTGCGCTACCAGCAAAACCTGGCGGAGCGGCAAATTGCCATCGTGGTTTTGTTGTCTACATCGTGGCCTCGAATCTAACCCCATTGCGATCGCATACAGGCTCTAGTTGAGTCTATTCACCCTGGCGAGTATCACGAGGTCTCGGTGTAGATTTAGTGTCGCTGGCCCCGCAGCCTTCTACACCCACCAGGGCACTCTGAACTATCCTCAGCGTGCCCTGCCGCCATGCCCTACGACCCTAACAAGCATCATCGTCGCTCCATTCGCCTCACCGGCTACGACTATGCCTCAGAGGGGCTCTACTTCATTACCCTGTGCTGCCATCAGCGCCAGCACCTGTTTGGCACGGTTGTAGAAGGCACAATGCAGCTCAATATGTTGGGCCAAATCGTCGCCGAAGAGTGGCTAAAGACCCCAGAGCTACGTCCAAATTTTGCTCTGGGAGAATGGGTGATCATGCCCAACCACCTTCACGGCGTAGTAATCGTTCGCCCATCCAATCAAGCGATCGATCTGGTGGAAGGCGATATCCCCGTACGGGCGCACAGCAGTGCGCCCCAACCGCCCCCGCTACCTACCGAAATCCTCCAGGGCAATCTTTCGGCTATAGGCGATATCCCCGTACGGGCGCACAGCAGTGCGCCCCAACCGACCCCGCTACCCACCGAAATCCTCCAGGGCAATCTTTCGGCTATAGGCGATATCCCCGTACGGGCGCACAGCAGTGCGCCCCAACCGCCGCTCCAACGGCGCGCTCAATCTATATCGTCTTTCGTAGCGGGCTTTAAGGCGGCGGCCACAAAGCGCATCAATCTCTATCGAAACGCTCCTGGCACCCCGGTTTGGCAGCGGAACTACTACGAGCACATCATCCGCAGCGAGGCATCCCTAGAGCGCATTCAGCACTATATTCAAAACAACCCAGCCGCCTGGGACCAAGATTCATTAAAGTCCACCAAAGTTTCATCCGACAAAACCTACTAAAGACGCAGCCAAAGCGCAAAATGCGGCAACCTGGCCGGAGCGATCGCCTAGCCCAGGGCAATATCTAAAAACATCATGGTGACAAAGCCACCCATCAGGCCGACGGTGCCGCGCTGGCCAAAGGATTTTTGATCGATGTCGGGAATAATTTCATCGACGATCACAAACAGCATCGCCCCGGCAGCAAAGCCCATGGCCCAGGGTAGGGCGGTCTGGGCGAGGGTGACTACGGCAGCGCCAAACAGTCCACCGATAGGCTCGATCAGGCCGGTGAGGGAGGCGATCGCAAAGGCATAGCGAGGGGAATAGCCGATATTGCGCAGGGCGATCGCCACTACCAGCCCTTCGGGAATATTCTGTAGCCCAATGCCCACCGCCAGGGCCACCGCCCCGGCCTGCTCACCGCCGCCAAAGCCGACCCCGACCGCCAAGCCTTCCGGGAAATTGTGCAGGGCGATCGCGATCACAAACAGCCAGATCCGCTTCATATTTTGGGCCTCTGGTCCCTCCGGCCCCTTAAAAAAGTGCTCGTGGGGAAACAGGTTGTGGGCCCCCCACAAAAACGCGCCGCCCAGCAAAACGCCCGTGACCATCACCATCGCAGCGATCGGGCCAGAGTAGCCCAGGGCGATCGCCGCATCGGTGCCGGGCAAGATCAGCGAGAACGAGGTGGCCGCCAGCATCATGCCGCCGCCAATGCCTAGCAAAACGCCCTGGGTGCGCTCTGATGGGTCGAAGGGCAGCAGCACCGGCAGCGCACCAATGCTCGTACTCAGGCCAGCGAAGAGACTCGCGATAAATCCAGCGGCTAAGGGGTTCATGGGGGAAGAGGGTGGATGGGTAGGTGGGTGGATGAGTAGGCGGGTGGGAGGGTGGATGAGGAGAGGTGGATGGTGAGTAGCCTGGCGAGGCTACTATACTAGGTTGACCATAGTGTCGTGATCCTGGCCGTGGCCATACCTATGTAGAGGCCGTAGCGTCGTGGTTCAAGCTGGCACCCATCCACCCCGCCCGTAGGGCTCCCCATCCACCCCTCACTCCTTCCTTGCCATGACTCCTGAACTGACCCAATTCGGCGAGCAAATGTCTCATCTAACGGGCGTACGCGCCATTATGAAAGACATTATTGCAACCTTGCAGGCGGGGCAGGGGCAGGCGTTTATTAACTTGAGTGCGGGCAATCCGGTGATTTTGCCCGAAATTGAGCAGCTCTGGCGCGACTGCACCCAGGAACTGCTGGCCAGCGATGAGTACGGCAATGTGGTGTGCCGCTACGGCACCAGCCAGGGCTACGAGCCGCTGATTACGGCCATTAAAGACGACTTTAACCAGCGCTACGGGCTGGATCTGAGCGATCGCCATATTCTAATTACCCCCGGCAGTCAGGCGCTGTATTTTTTGGCGGCCAATGCCTTTGGTGGCTACCACGCTACCGGGCGCATGAAAGACATCGTGCTGCCCCTCAGCCCCGACTACACTGGCTACGGCGGCATTTCGCTGGTGCCGGAGGCGGTGCGGGCCTACCGCCCGACCATTGAGGCTGACGCGGCGGCCCATCGATTTCGCTATCGGCCCGACTTCAGCCAGCTGGAGATTACCGCCGACACCGGGTTCGTGCTGTTTTCGCGGCCCTGCAACCCCTCGGGCAATGTGCTGACGACTGAGGATGTCGAGCACATTGCCAGCCTCGCCGCCGTTCACAACGTGCCGGTGCTGGTGGACTCGGCCTACGCGCCGCCCTACCCAGCGCTCAACTTCACCCCCATGGAGCCGGTGTTTGGCGATAACATTTTGCACTGCATGAGCCTTTCAAAAGCGGGGCTGCCGGGCGAGCGGCTGGGGGTGGCGATCGGCGATCCGGCCATGATTGGGGTGCTGGAGTGTTTTCAGACCAACTTCTGCATTCACTCGTCGCGCTACGGCCAGGCGATCGCCGCCCGAGCCATTGCCTCCGGCGAGCTGGCCCGCCTGTCGGAGCAGGTAATTCGCCCCTACTACCAGGACAAGTTTGCGGTGCTTGAAGCCGCCCTGGATCGCGCCATGCCCGCCGATTTGCCCTGGTACCTGCACCGGGGTGAGGGGGCGATCTTTGCCTGGCTGTGGTTTGATCAGCTGCCCATCACCGATCAGGAGCTGTACAACCGACTGAAGCAGCGGGGCGTGATTGTGGTGCCCGGCAACCCCTTCTTCCCCGGCCTGCGCCCAGAGCAGGGAGAGCCCTGGCCCCACACCCGTCAGTGTCTGCGCCTGAGTTTGACCGCCAGCCGCGAAGACCTGGCTGAGGCCGCCACCCGCCTGGGCGCTCTGGTAGCCGAGATCTATCAAACTAACGCCGTGGCGGTACCGGCGTGATGGCGGCTGCGACCACCGACGAGTGGGTTGAAATTGGCCGCATTGTCGCCCCCCAGGGGGTCAAGGGCGAGGTGCGGGTGTACCCCAGCAGCGATTTTCCTGAGCGGTTTCTCGAACCGGGCGATCGCTGGCTGAAGCGCCCCCGCAGCCTCACCCCCGAGCCGGTCAAGCTGGTGCGAGGGCGCTATATCGACGGCAAAGGGCTCTACGTGGTGCAGCTGGCTGGCGTTGACAGTCGCGAGATGGCGGAAGCCCTGCGTGATGCGGTGCTGCTGGTGGCGGCAGGCGATCGCCCCAGCCTTGACGACGACGAGTTTTATGTGGCCGACCTGGTGGGGCTGCGGGTCATTGTTCAGGCGACGGGTCAAGACATTGGCACGGTGAGCGAGGTATTTGCCGCTGGCAATGACCTCATCGAAGTTACTTACTATGCTTCGAATGTAGAAAATTCGTCCCAGACCAAGCCCCGGACTGTGCTAGTGCCCTTTGTCACGGCCATTGTGCCGGTGGTAAATTTGGCCGAGGGCTATCTCGAAATTGATCCTCCAGCGGGGCTTTTGGAGCCTTAGGGGCTGCCATCAATTAACCTTTGAAGGCATAAGCATCAACGGGTACAGCCCCTAGCCTGTCGTTTGGGTCGGGCGTGGCACCGCTTGATGGTCACGGTTTCCAGCCAGAATTGATGACGCGCCCTAATCTTATGGCTTTCTTATCTTTAAGTCCTATTGTTAGGCCAACGACCATAAATGGAACGACCATTTCACCCCGGCTTTCCCAGGAGGGCCGGGGTTTATTTATGCTGTTTAGCGTGCTAATCAGGCCGACAATTGCCATCGCCAGTCGGGCGATCGCTACTTATTATCTATAAATCAGCGTTTGTAATCGAGTAACCTAAAGCATCACCGCCTGGGTAGGGCAAAACGAGGTCAATCCCATGAAATGGCAGTCAAGTCGGCGCAGTATAAACATTGAAGACCGCCGAGGTGCGGGAGTGCCCGGTATGGCCGCGACGGGAGGAATTGGATCGCTGCTGCTGGCGCTGGTAGTGGCTTTACTGGGCGGCGATCCCTCGGTGGTATTCGAGCAGGGCTCGGGCAATAGCCCCTACGACAATGCGCCTCAGGTTTCCCCGGCCGAGGCCGATCGCTCGGCGGAGTTTGTCTCGGCGGTGCTGGGCGAGACCGAGGACACCTGGAGCACCATCTTCCGCTCTGAGTTTGGTGCCGACTACCCGGAACCCAGCCTGGTGCTGTACTCCGGAGCCACTCAGTCGGCCTGCGGGCTGGGGCAGTCGGCTATGGGACCGTTTTACTGCCCTGCCGACCAAAAAATTTACCTCGACACCAGCTTTTTTCGAGATCTATCGACACAGCTCGGCGCGCCGGGCGACTTTGCCCAGGCCTACGTCATTGCCCACGAGGTTGGCCACCACGTGCAAAACCTGCTGGGGGTATCTAACGAGGTGCGGCGCGCCCAGCAGCGAGTCAGCAGCACCCAGGCCAACGAGCTGTCGGTGCGGCTAGAACTGCAGGCCGATTGTTTTGCCGGGGTCTGGGCGCACAATGCTCAGGCTGCGCGCCAAATTTTAGAGGAGGGCGACATTGAAGAAGCCCTCAATGCCGCCAGTCAAATTGGCGACGATCGCCTGCAACTGGAGTCTCAGGGTTACGTTACCCCCGACTCGTTTACCCATGGCTCGTCGCAGCAGCGAGCCGAGTGGTTTTATCGCGGTATTGAATCGGGCGATATTAATCAGTGCAATACCTTTGATGCAGCGCAGATTTAAAGGCTCAGCAGGACCAGCTTTTATGAATTTCTTATGTTTGTGATCTAGGCTTTAAGCATCCAAAATAGCTGTTTTCTCCCTCCGGCTTGAGCCATAAGTTTAGGCTCAATACCTGTTATCGACCAACGGTTCAGCGGTAGAAAATGTGTGCTGTTCTAGCCAGTTTTTTGGCATAGCAGCACGGTTATGGAACGGTCGTGGTGGTTTAAAAAATCGCTAGTTTGGTTTAATTCAAATTTAAACTGTTCTGCACAGGTTCGCGATAGGGCCTTGTGACCAAGGTTTTGTGACTGTTTTTTGCGGCCTCCTGTTACGTATTGATTTCCTGGTGCCTGCTTATGTTTGAACGCCACGGCGCTCATGTTCCCCGCGCTACTACACCCCAGAGACATGCCCTGCTTTGGCTGGCTACAGCTCCTCTGCTGGTAGCTACCAGCCTTGTGTTCGAGCGAGATGCTGTTCTCTGGGCTCAAACCGCCAGTCCTTTAGAGGGCGTTGAAATCCCTACGTCCCTGGAGCCCGGTAGTCAGCTCACCATCGACAGCTCAGAGGCCATGCGGCTGGTCAACGAGGCGCTGCGATCGCGCTTTTCCAGCCTCTACGGCGACGCTGAGGTAGAGGTGGCCTACGAAAGCGCCGATCAGGCCCTGCAGTCGTTGAGCGATGGCGGCACCGACCTGGCCGCCGTGGGCCGCCCCCTCACCGAGGCTGAGACCAGCGCCGGGCTGCGCGAGGTGCCTGTATCGCGCCAAAAAATCGCCATTGTGATCAGCCCCAGCAATCCCTTCGCGGGCAGTTTGACCATCGATCAGTTTGCCCAGATCTTTCGCGGCGAAATTACCAACTGGTCAGAGGTTGGCGGCCAGGATGCTCCCATCGTGCTGGTCGATCACCCCGAAACCAGCGACACCCGCCAGGCCTTTCGCACCTATCCGGTGTTTGAAGCGGCTGCCTTTGAGGCGGCCCCCAGTGCCATCACGCTGAGCGAACCGAGTACCGAGGAGATTGCCGCCACCCTCGACGAAAACGGCATTAGCTACGTCGTGGCTGAACAGGCTCTCAACAACCCGGCGGTCAAAATCGTGCCCATGCACGACACCCTGCCCGACGACTCGCGCTACCCCTTCTCGCAGCCGCTCTCCTACGTCTACAACGCCGAGACGGCGACTCCGGCAGCGCTGGCCTTTTTGGGCTTTGCCGTCAACCCCGACAATGAAGCTCTCATAGAGGCAGCTCGGGCCGCGGCGATCGCCACCCCTGAATCCGAAACCGCTCCCGCCGCTGAGGCCGATGCTGCGGTCCCAACAGCTGAGGTATCTCCAGAAACTCCTTCAGAAGTCGCCCCAGAAACTAGCCTTGGACCCACCGATTCGGTGGCTGTGGATCCAGCTCGTGGGTTGCCCTGGTGGCCCTGGCTCTTGGCCCTGCCCCTGCTAGGTGGACTGCTCTGGTGGCTGCTCAAAGATCGGGCTCCGGCTACTCTCCTGACGGCTGGTCCCCTGGCCGCCGCACCTGTGGCTGCTGCCACCGATCGCCGCATCATTCTCACCCCCCGCAGCTGTCGCGATGCCTACGCCTACTGGGAACTGCCCGAGGCCGAGGTCGAGGCCCTGCGGCAGCAAAACTGCTCACTGGCGCTGAAGCTCCACGACGTTACCGACATTGCCGATGTCGATCGCCAGGCCCCCCACCGCACTTACCCATTCGACTGCGACACGGTGGCCGTGGGCGACCTGCACCTGCCCGTCGATGTTGACAACCGCGACTACTTAGTCGAACTGGGCTACCTGGGCACCGATGGCACCTGGCACGCCCTGGCGCGATCGACCCCTGTACGCGTGCCCGTCTGCCCCAGTACCGTTACCCCAGCCGCACCAGGGATTGGAACTGCCGCCGCCGCTGCTGCGGGACTGGGAGCGGCGGCGGTAGGTGCCGCTGCGATGGCCCGTCCAGCTCAGGCCACGACCCCAACACGGGTTATTCTTACCCCCCGCGACTGCAAACATGCCTACGCCTACTGGGAGCTGCCCCAGAGCACCATAGACGACCTTAAAACAGGCTCGCGCGCGCTCAAGGCCCGCCTTTATGACGTCACCGCCCTGCCGGGCAACGGTCACGGCCTCAACAGCCTGCAGGAATTCAACGCTCCCCTCGAAACCCCTGGCGACCTGCACCTACCCATCGCCATCGACGATCGCGACTACGTGGTCGAAGTGGGCTACGTCGACGGCAACTACCAGTGGCACACCTTGGCCAAGTCTGAGGCGGTGCGGGTACCCGCCTGCCCTGCCGCCGCAGGTACCGCCCTCGAAGCTCCCCTGGGCGGGGCCACTGGGTTACTCAACGGAGGCCCGGTTGCCCCGCCGGCTCCATCCCCAGCGCCTGAAACGGCGATCGCGGGCGCTGCCGCCGGAGCCGCTGCTGCGTTGGGAGCAGCCACCCTGTGGAATCGCACCGCCGACCCGGCTGCGGCCCCAATCGCCGCTTTTGAATCGAGCCCCGCCGCTGGGGTCGGACGACGCACCGATAGGGGAGTCGAGAGCAAGATTATTTTGGTGCCGCGCTCTGCCGCTGCCGCCTATGCCTACTGGGAGGTCGCCCCGGCCCACAGGGAGGCTCTGCAGCAGGACGGGGGCCGCGTGCTGGCTCTGCGCATTCACGATGCCACCAACCTGGAGCTTGACGACCAGGCCGCCCACGCCACTCAGGAGTACATTCTGCAGGCCAACGATACCGATCGCCACGTGCCCATCCCCACCCCCGATCGCGACTACGTGGCCGAACTGGGCTACCTCACCGACAGCGGCCAGTGGCTACAGCTGGTGCGATCGCTCCACGTGCGCGTACCCGCCTAGGGGCTTGCCCCATCACCCCAGCCCTCAGCTCTGCTTTTAGCCTGTTTGCCACTATTGCATTACCTGAAAGGAAACGCCATGTCTCTCTTCTTCGACGTGCTCAGCTCGATCAACAACCCCAACCAGCAGGGCAGCATTGACCAGCTCAGCTCCGTACTCACCTCGGTTCAAGATCTGGCCGGTAGCCAGGGCCTCAATAGCGATTAGGTCGGCTCGCTGCTCAACGCTCTGGGTGGAGCGCTGCAGCCCGCCCTCCAGCAGCAGGCTGCCACCGCTGGGGCTGGTCAGCTCGACGGCATGCTCGATCAGCTTACCGGAGCCGGGGGTGTGGCCGCCCTGACTGCGGCCATTTCGCCCCAGCTTCAGCAGCAAATGATTCAGGCCGTCGCCCAAAAGAGCGGTTTAAACGCGGGCATGATTCAAACCATGCTGCCCAGGCTGCTGCCCGTGGCCCTGGGGTTGCTCGGCATGGGTGCTACCAAACCCGGTGCGGTTAGCGGTGGCAACCCGCTGCTAGACACCTTTCTCAACTCCGGATCACCCAGCACTACCGACCTGGGCACCGTGATGAAATTTGCCGGTCGCTTTCTAAACCCGCCCCAGTAGGCTGGCTCCAGGCCGGTTACAACCTCTCCTAAGCGCTGCCTCTAGGCGGCGCTTTTCTGTGACTGATGCTGAATTGGCCTGAACTAACCCCGGTTGGGCTGGGCAAAGATCGCTTGCCCTCACGCCAGCCACCCATATGACATCGGGGCTGTAAACATCGGAGCAGTAACGATTCTGACTGGGTATGAGGCCGGTTAACAACGTATAGCGATGGTTATACCTCATAAATACTGCTGCAAAATGGCGCTTGTCTGCTGTCCGGTTTTCTGCCAGCTAAAGGCGCTTGCTCGCGCCAGCCCAGCCCCATGTAGTCGAGCCCAAAGGCCGCTGTCGCGGGCTACGGCTCTCATAGCCTCAGCCAGTTCCTCAACGTTGTAGGGATCAATCAGCAGAGCCGCATCCCCAGCCACCTCAGGCAGCGACGAGACCTTTGAGGTAATCACCGGCGTACCGCAGGCCATGGCCTCCAGTACCGGCAGACCAAACCCCTCCCACAGGCTGGGAAACACCAGCGCGATCGCCTGGTTGATCAGCCGAGGCAGTTCGCGATAGGGCACGTAGGACAAAAACTGAACGCGATTGTCGAGTTCCCATTCCCTCACCTGAGCCTGTAAAAATGGCGTGTAGCGAGGGTCAGGCACTCCGGCAATTAGAAGCTTAACGTCAGGTAGTTTGGTCTGAGCAAAGGCCTCGATCAGTCGCCCCAGATTCTTGTAGGTGTAGTGGCTGCCGACATAGAGAAAATACGGCTGCCGGGGCAAATCTAGAAACGTGTAGTGGCCGTCGTCGTAAGCCAGCGGAATCACCGTTGTCGCCCCAGGTGGCGGACCAAAAAAGCGGTAGATATCCCTCAGGGTCGACTCAGAATCGCAAATAATATGCTGTGCCTGCCGAATGACCTGGGGCAGGTAATACCGGGAGTACAGCGTGAGCGGCGATCGCGGCTGCGGAAAGTGCAGCGGAATTAAATCGTGCACCGTGACTACCGTGCGGCACCCTGACCACAGCGGGGCCTCAGGGACAGGAGAAAAAAACAGTTTCGACCTCAGCTGCCGGTAAATTTGAGGCACCTGAAACTGGGTCCACCACAGCCGCCGGGCATGACCTTGCTTGCCGGCATCGGTTGTAGCTCCCTGGGGAGAGGGCCAATGGTGATATTCGGCGATCGCGCGATCGCTGAGAATACAGCTGTCTTTGGTAGAAAGATGCTGAATCAGGTTGAGCGCGTACACCCCTAGCCCCGTCGGTTTAGTGGGTACAAACGCCAGATTGATCAGCAGCGCCGCCTCAGTCATTCAGTCGCCGTTTAGTGATGTGCCCCATGCCTGCGATCGGCCTACCCCTTTTGCTGCGTCAGCGTTTTGAGATCGTAATCAACCATCGATTCTACTAGCTGCTGAAACGAGTACTGAGGCTGCCAACTCAGCTGAGCTTTAATTTTGTCAATCGACCCAACTAGCTGCACATCCTCATCCGGGCGATAAAACGCCGGATCGACGCTGACATACTTTTGGTAGTCCAGGCCCAGGTAGCTAAACGCACAATCGACCAGCTCACGCACTGAATGGGTTTCGCCACTGGCAATAATGTAGTCGTCGGGGCTCTCCTGCTGCAGCATCAGCCACATGGCTGTTACCACGTCCTGGGCATGGCACCAGTCTCGCCGGGCGTCTAGATTGCCCAGCCGCAGCTCAGTCGCCAAACCCAGCTTAATCTGCACCGCCCCCCGGGTAATTTTACGAAAGACAAACTCAGCCCCCCGCCGCGGCGACTCGTGGGTATAAGTAATGCCGCAGCAGGCGTACAGATCGTATTTTTGCCGGTAGTTGATCGTCATCCAGTGGGCATAGGCCTTGGCCACCCCATAGGGGTTCCGGGGCCTGAAGGCCGTTCGCTCCGTTTGGGGAGACTCATCGGGTTGACCAAACACCTCACTGCTCGATGCCTGGTAAAAGCGAGTGCTGGGCTTACAGCGCCGAATCGCCTCCAGTAGCCGAGACACCCCCAGAGCGGTGTACTCAGCCGTCAGAGCAGGCTGTGTCCAGGACAGGGGCACGTAGCTCTGAGAGGCCAGGTTATAGATCTCATCCGGCTGCGTCTGGTCAATGGCATCCATCAGCGAGAACTGATCGAGCAAATCACCAGAAATAACTTCAATTTGGTTCGAAAAATGGCTGATGCGCTCAAAACTGCTGGAGCTAGAGCGCCTGACCATGCCAAAGACTTCGTATCCCTGCGACAACAATAACTCGGCAAGATATGATCCATCTTGGCCAGTCAGGCCCGTAATCAACGCTTTTTTAGCCATTGTTGCTCGTTAGATCAAAGGAATCAGCTTTCCTATAGTAATGAACGATAGGCCGCCAAAGTCGATTTAGCCGTCCGAGTCCAAGAAAATTGAGCCGCCTGCTGGTATCCCCGCTCAATCATGGCTTGCCGCAGGGCGCGATCGCTAATCACCCGCCCTAGCGCCTCAGCCAGTTCTTCTACATTGTTCGGGTCTACCAGCAGGGCCGCATCGCCAGCTACCTCGGGCAGAGACGACGTATTGGCTGTAACCACCGGGCAGCCCAGGGTCATGGCCTCTAGTACCGGCAGGCCAAACCCTTCATAAAGAGATGGGTAGGCAAACACATCGGCATTTTGATAGCAGTAAGCCACTTCAGCATCAGAAAGATAGTTGAGATGGCGAATGTGATGCTGCCAAGGCGAGGCCGCGATCGCCTCAAAGATCGGCTCAAACTGCCACCCTTTTTGGCCCACCAACACCAATTGGTGATCCACCCGATACCTACTTTTGAGCAAATTAAATGCCTGAATCAGCTGGACTACGTTTTTGCGAGGTTCCAGGGTACTAACGAATAGGATGAAGGGACGGTTGCCGATAGCTGGCTTGGTAACCTCTTCTAAATTAATTTGCTCTGGTATCACCGGACTACTCGACAGGGCATCGAAAGCATAACGACTGGCTAGAGGGGTAACCCAGATGCGCTCTGGCGGTACTTCCAAATACTTTACAATATCTTGTTTAGAGCTTTCCGAGATGGTGAGCACTAAATCAGCCCAGATCAGACATTGCTTTACCCGCTGAGTGTAGCTACGCACCACCGCGGTTACATAGTCCGGATAGCGAATAAAAGATAGATCATAGATATTCATCACCCGCTGACTATACTGACAGGGGTAGACCGCATAGTTAGTGCCATGGTAAATGTCGGGCTTACCAAACCGGTGCTCCAGTCGTGATATGAGCGGCTGACCCGGGAGTTGGGCCAAGACATTCAGTAGCCTAACAGGGAATGGGAGGATGGCAGTGTTGTCATAGCGGTTTAAAGCCTTAGGCACTGCTAAATTACCCCGCAGCCAGTTTTGCAGGCTGGGTTGATAAGCAATACGCAATTCAAAGCCTTCTGGCTCTTGCAATGGTTGCAGCGCGGCCAATAAATTGAGGATGTAAAGGCCAACACCGCTGGGCTTAGGTAAAACCGGCGTAGCTTCTACGACAACCTTCATCATGATAGGGTCTCGCTTAGATCCTTTAAGGTGTGATTATTCCAGGGCTACATCAAACGGCTGTGTTGCTCAACTGGATTGTGAAATCGCTACCCAAGTTCAAAGTAAGCACAGCCTAGCCGGGATTGCAGGAGATTATACCTCTATCCCGAGCCCCTCAAAAATTATCGATTGTCCATTTAGAAATATACGCTTCACCTTGGATTAGGTTGCTGGAGATGATTCAAATGCACAAACCTCGCCTGAAAATACTTGGAAATTTCTGTCGCTGATTGAAATATTTTATTGACTGTAAGCTCTCCTATTATTTTTGCAATGTAACACCCAGCAAGCTGATTAACTGCTTGGCGCTTTCTTCCCAAGTTAACCACGGCATTTTTTCCGATTGCGGTGCTTGACCGCTGGCGTTTAACTCAATCCATTGCGCAACTGCCTTGGCAATGACTTGCGGGTCTTTCGAGTTTTCAAAATAAAACGCATGCCCCCCTGCTACTTCACGGAATACAGGGATGTCTCTGGCGATGATCGGCAACTTATGTTGCGCCGCTTCGATCAGCGGGAGCCCAAATCCTTCGGCCTCACTAGCAGCAATCAAACAGGTACTGGCAGCGTAGACCTTTTCCAGATATTCGTCGCTAATGCCTTCGAGCCAGAACAGACGCTTGCCCAACTTGGCATGATTGCGTAAACGCTCTCCCAACGCTTCCACCATCCAGCCTTGCTTGCCCACCAGTACCAAATTGACATCGTCGCCCTGTGCCCACAACACTTCAAGGGCAGACAGAGTTTGGGCATGGCCTTTACGCGGTTCGATGGTGCCCACCGACAGAAAGCTTGGCCGGGCCTGTAGTGCTGCCAGAATTTGCGGCGCATCGGTCGGCATGCCCGTGCTGGGGGCGCTGTTTTCGGGATCAGCGCCCAGATAGAACCACTGCACCTTATAAGGCCTCTCTCGCTTGGGGCCAAACATCTGGAGCCATGCTTGTAGTTCGTTGGCTACACCACGTGAAATACAGATGGCACCGTCAAACTGCACTATGGTTTCCAACCAGCGTTTGTGCATGTCTTGACTGCCATACGGAAATACCTCGGGCCTCAACACAGGAAGCAGATCATACACAAGGAAATGAATGCCCACCCCACGTCGATACCAGTCTCCCAATACATGGGCTTGTCTGAGTACTTGGCCACTATGGAAGTCCAGTGCGAAAAACACATCGCCTGGATAGGCCTCGACGATCTCATCAACCGCCCAATCTTCAGACACACCGAGAAAACGGCTGGTGAAACGGCGTGCGTAGCGGTAGCCATATGCCTCTGTGATGCCGTACACCGGCTCGATCTGCCAACTGGACAGCGGGGTAAGCAACCAATGCATTAATATCGCACGTACAACACGCTGGATGCCGGTTCTTAAATCTGTTTCAACTAGCGCCGAAATATCAACCAGTAATTGCCTGCGCCGCGGACGCGGCGGCACGTTCTTTGCCACGCAGGCAGCCAGTGCTGGCCATTCCGGTGACGGTAAAACAGGTTTCTGCTCAACGATGGCGGCCAGCAAACCCGGTATGCCGACAGCTGCCTGCTGGTAATACCCTTCGATGGCTTCGGCATATATGGCGGCACAGTGGCGAGGAGCATGGTACTTCGCAATCACTTGGCGAGCCCTCTTGCCAAGCTCAACCTGACGCTGCCTGTCCGACCACAGCGTGGTCAAGGCTTCGACGAGCTGGCTATCGTCGAACTCATCCGGCAGCATCCACACGGCGTTTTGATCCAGCTCGGCCATCGAGCCGTTGGCGTTCACGATGGTAGATAAGCCATAGTTCATGCAATCCAGCACAGCTGCTGAAGTTTCACCGCGCGAAAGGGTGCGCAGTTGCACACCCACATCAGCTGCCGCTAACCAGTGGCTGAAGATGCCGCTGTCAGCCCATCCAGTGATTTCGATGCGGCTGCCGCCCGCCGCATCGCGAATGTTGCGTACCAGCTCGGCTCCATAATCGCCATCGTGATTCTGCCCCACAAAAACCAAGCGGCACTTCCGATCCTGAGCCAAGGGTGACGCCAACCAGGCGGAAAGTAGGCGATGATTTAGCTTATGTGGGCCAAGCAGACCAAAACTACAAACAACAAACTCGTTTTTTCCTACACCCAGCGCACACCGTGCACGGATCCGGTCTGACTCGCCAGCTGGCTTGCGCGCAAGCGGTACCAGGCGAAAGGAGTCGGCCGCCCGTTCGCCATACCATTCGCGTGCCAATTGGCGGGAATAGTCGGAATGAACGATCAACCCAAGTGCATCCTGTAGGACCTGCAGGTTGCAGGGATAGGCCCAAACGACGTCGGCCGTAGCCTGGTCCTGGAAACGCGCCGCCAACGCCGCCCAACCGTGCGACTCCTGCAATGCCCTGGCCCAGCCGTAAAGGTTCTCTCCTGTCGCATCCCGATGGGCAACGATGTTGGAAAGGAAGAAATCATGTAACACCACTACACCAGGATGATCGTACAGCAACCCAAACATGTGACTGTGAAAGGGCGAGTTGCCGAAGTGGTACAGTACCCGATCAAACTCATGGGCATGCTGACGAAACCAGGTCACGTCGCGGATTGGGCAATTGGCTCGCACCCAGGGATCCGCCATCTGCTCCTGCGCGACAATTACCTCGATACGATAGTAGTGAGCAAGTTCTGGCAGCAGCTGGGCACTGTAATCGCTGATGCCGCTCGCCTCCGGCGGCAGAGGCGACACATAGGCCAGACGGGGTCGCTGCGATGATATCTGAACAGCTTTTTTTTCGACGTTAACACTTGCTTCAAAGGCTTGCCACGCTTTGCAAGCACTGTCATCCCAGCTAAATTTTCGTGCTTGCTCTAGCCCATGTCGTTCAAGTTCGACGCGGAAGATGTCATCGCTCAGCACCTGCGCCATTTTCGTGGTGATGGCATTGGTGTCAAAAGGGTCGAACAGTGCATCATCACGCCCTATGACCTCCAGCAGGCTAGACGTGTTGCTGGCAATGACTGCCTTGCCACATTGCATGGCTTCCAGCGCCGCCAGCAAACCACAACCTTCATGCCAGGAAGGAAAAACGTAAAGAGCACAAAGGTTGTAAAGCTGGACGAGTTCCTGATCATTGACATAACCCGTAAAGCACAACTCATCTTCCCCAAGGCCGATACGCTGTGCAACTCGCTTAAATTGGACAACATTGTCATCAGCCATTTCTCCAGCCAGAAGCAATTGATAACGACTGCGCAGATCAATAGGCAATGCGGCAAAGCCTTCAATCAGCCGGTGCAGGTTTTCGAGATCGCCTACGCCACCGTTATAGAGCACAAATTGTCTGCGCAGGCTGAATTTCTCCCGAAGCTTGGCAGCATCAACTTCAACAACTACTTCAGGCTTGAAATGTGCTTCAGCACCCACCAATCCATTAATAAAAAGAGACTCTGATTGTCCCAGTAATTGAATGCTTTCTTGTCGTGACGTCTCAGAAATAGAAAAGTAAAGATTTGCCCTTTTCAGGTGTTCAATCTTCCGAAGATAATATTCTTCAAAGGAAAGATTGGGCTTTAAATACCGATTTAGATTTGACAATGTAATTGAATCACAAAGAGTAACACTGACAGGCGTGTTCGTATCAAAGCGCCCAATACTGGTTACTGCATTATCGACATAGCCTTCAAACAAACTGCAAATGTGTATGATATCTGGCTGTAAACTAGCGAGAAAGGCCTCGCGAATTAGCTCAGCGACTTCTCTGCGAGCATCATTCCGGGAATGTCTTTCAAGTACCGGGCAAATAGCATGCCACACCCGGATGTTTTCCTGCGGCAACAAACCATCGAAGGCTGCACGAATAGGCTCAATGGTTTCAGGGAACAAATCGCTCAGCGCCAGAATAACCTCGTGCTCACCACGATTTCGTACGATTGCCTTCGAAAAGGCAATGGTATAACGTCCGATGCTGCGGAAACGGCTTTCGGACTGAGCGCCTTGCATGTCAATAACAATACGCATCAATTGCCCCTTCTCTGTTGTCTTGCCACAGTTGCCTGCAAATCAGCATGTATTTTGCGAGCATGGGGGGAGATGTGCTGCAATTCTGTCGGCAGATTTGACTCCCGCACCAAATACCCAAGGCTTACAAGATACAGACGCTTAAAACTTCTTTTAAGCCAAGGAAAGCGTCCAAAAAAAGACAAAACTCTGACCTTAAGGGATCGGTGCATTCGCTGGGGAAGCAATCTTAGACTTGCAGAAGTCAGTCTTAGACTCTGCCGTACAAGACATAACAGTAGCTTCTTTAAAGTAAGCTTGATTTTCTTAGGACTAGACGTATCTCTTCCTAAGTTTTTCTGCCGATATCGTTGCTTAAGGTATCTTTCTAAATCGCCAACTCGGCGGAATGGAGCTGTAATACGCCAGAGTCGCCCATGTTTCAGGTCATAGATTTCCCTAGAGACGTTCTGATACTCCCCTTGTAAGAGTTGATGCTCCCCTTGTAAGAGTATCAACTCTTCTTGCAAGAGTTGATACTCTCCTTGCAAACGCTGATACTCCCCTTCCAGGGGCTTTAATACCTTACTCCGAAGTTCGGCAAGCTCTGTTTCATATTTTCGGGTAAGTTCTCTGGCTCGCGATGCGTCTCTCGATACATCAAAAGTAATTCCCCCTTGCTCGTACAAAGTTACCTGATGTTTAATTCTCCTTTCCTGAATCTGGTCAATTTGGCTTTTACTGTAGCCATGCCTTATCAAAAGATCGTGAATAAAATTTTCATTTTCGCGAAAAAAATCAATATCCTTTGAGTCATAAACCCCTATAGGTACTTTGCAATCAGAAAAGTCTAATTCATTTATATCAAAACCAGAAAGCCGCAATAGAGTTTCTTCCTTGTACTTCTCTGAGTAACTCAGATTATCAATATCAATACTGATATCACAATAAGGCAATGCCTCAAGCATTCCATAGCACCATAGCGCATAAAACAACATGTAGCTTTGCCGAGAACTCAGCCAAGGTTCTGAAAAAAAGTTATATTCCTCAAAAATATTCTCTGAGTGAAACTCAGGAACTCCAAAAAACTGCCTAAGCTCACCTAAGAAGCTTGGTAAATTGGCAGCATTTAAGATCAAGAGATGATTCGTGTCGAATCCAAGCTTACATGACCACCACTGATCCCAGGGATTACGCCAGAGATAAACATGAACGCCTCCCAGGTGAGACTTGAGCATCGCGGCTCTGCCTAGGGAGCGGCAGAGTTGTAAAAGGGGCCTGCCATTTGAATTATTTATTAATGCTTTAATATACTCATAAAATCCTGGGGTACTAGTTAGATTACTTGCAAAATAGTGATCATAAGAGAACTCCTTCCGAAGTAAATTTTGAATACTTCCAAAAATTTTGTAAAACTCATAGAAATAAGGATCTTTTATGGATGGATGCCTCCAATAAAGGGCTTCTTTAGAGCCAACATCAAGCAACCTCCCTGGCATATCTTTCGAAAAAAAGATATACTCATTTAACGGTTCCTGGTAACAGGAGTAACCCTTATTAGAACGACGAAATACATTAAATATATAAGTGCTTCCGGTTCTAAATAACGAATGAATGAAAATCGGCTGATGACTGGAAATCATAATCTTGATGGAATTATTACAGCAAATCTGGCTGCATAGAAAAGGTGGCGTTCAAGTTAACAAGGCCTGAATAATTCAAATCTCGACTCGTTTGTATTCTAAACATCAAAACATCCACGCGACGATGAATAAATAAAGAGTCTTGGCTATTAAAATCTTTAACGCCAAAATTAAGAAAATAGGTGCCGTCAGCAAGATGATTGCTGACGCGAAAAGAGCAAAGAATGCGATCTTTAGCCTTATAGCTTCCGCCTTGCTCCTTTAGATTCTTTGTGTCAGTACCATAAATTGAAATTCCCTCTGTAGTTTTGATCAAAAAGGCAATTTTTGGATTTTCAACTAAGGCATTAAAACGTATACGACTTTTTATGTAGAAAACACTCCCTGTTCCAATAACATTAACCCGCTTTTTGTTTTCACACTCTAGCCATACATCTTCGATTACAGCCCGCCCATCTCCATAGCTTAACTCATTAGTAACAACCAAAGAAGAGTCAAGCAGTGATGCATCTTTTTTCAGAGAGGTTTCAGATGAGTCTTCTTGATAATTTTTATTGCCAAAAAGATAGCGCTCGTATTCTTCACAGATTTCTTTAGCTTCGCCAAAACCTTGATTTAGGCCCTGATTAATAAACAGTGCCTTAGAACATATTTTCTTGACACTTTCTATGTCATGGCTGACTAGGAGAAGTGACATGCCTTCATTTAGGTACTCCTCGAGTCTTCGGAAACACTGCCTCTGGAAAGCTGCATCACCTACTGAAAGAGCCTCATCTACAATCAAGAGTTGAGGTTTGAAGGAGGTCGCTAGAGCAAATGCCACTCGCATTTGCATGCCGCTGGAATAAATGTTAACTGGCTGATCGAAATACTCACCAATATCCGCAAACTCTTCTACCATCGGAAGCATATGCTCTATTTCGCGACGGTTAAAACCCATTAGTCCTGCGGCATGGCAAGCATTTTGTCGTCCAGTTAACTCTGGGTTAAAGCCCATACCCAATTCTAATATGGCTGAGGTGCGACCGTTGACAGTCACGCTTCCAATACTAGGTTTTTGGGTGCCGGTGATCAGCTTTAATAAGGTGCTTTTACCGGCCCCATTTTGGCCAACGATGCCAACCGCTTCACCGGGGGCTACAGAAAAGGAAATTTCCCGCAAAACCCATTGCTCGCTTACTGATTTTGTAGGCAAACCGAACCAAGAGGCGATACGATTTAACTCAGAATGATATTTGCGGTAGGCTTTGCCCAGATTAGTAACTTGCAACACGGGTAGGCTCATAACGCATCCACAATCTCGCTACTCGCTCGTTTAAAGAGAACCATTGATATGGCAAGTAATACTAGGGCTAGCAGGCTGACCCAGCTTAACTGTAACCACGATGGCGGCACGTTATAAAGTACGGCATTTTGGTACCCTTGAACGACCCAGAACATTGGATTAAGCTTCATCCAACCTTGTAAGGCCTCTGGCACAATATTAGGGCTGTATACAATGGGGGTGAACCAAAACGCAAGCTGCAATACAACCGTTACAACTTGCCCAATATCTCGCATAAAAACATTGAGTACGCCTATTATTAGGCCAATGCCTAAAGCTAGGGCTAAGTTGACAACTGTCAGAACTGGTATCCAGACAATATTTGAGCCAGGAATAAACCCCAGAACTATAACAACCAATAAAATTGCAGTCAATAGAAAAACATTATTGACCAGTGCGGAACCAGTAACAATTAGTGGTAGACAAACTTTAGGAAATACCATTTTTTTAAGCAGATTGGCATTGTCAATAAACATCGTCAAGCATTTTATGACGACCTCTGTAAAGAGCGCCCAAGCTAAAGTACCAGACAGTAAGTAAATTGGATAGGCCAGCTTATTGTCAGCCATATCGGGCAATCGGCCAGAAAGTAACTGACCCAGTACTAAAGCAAAAGTAGCTGCTTGGATAAGAGGATGGAGAATAATCCACAACGCTCCCAAGCGACTACGCGCAAAACGGCCTTTAAACTCAACCTTAATCGACGACAGAATAAAGTAGCGATATTCCCACGCCGAGAGCAATAAGCCTTTGATCTTACTGGAGCGTCTAGAGCGTCTAATTTTAATCGGTGCATCCATATCTACACGACCATTTAGGCAACTATTAACAGCAGGGCAGCAATTCTTTTCAGAGCTTCGAACCCGTTTCAATTAGCCAAATCGAACTCATTAGTTTTTACGCTTGAGACGAAGTAGCAATTTCAAACACATCACGTTGAGCAGTATATCTCCCTATGAGAATGGCCTGTAAATCGTCTTCTACCGTCAACATCAATAGCTCACTAAAGCTTACAAAGAAATTCAATCCCAAGATTTAGCTAGCTTTGCACGGATCGGTAATAAGTAAATCTACTCATGGGAAGCGCAAATGCCACTCATCAAAGGACGCATCGTCTGCCTACGTAGATTGACATACCCGAAGGCCTTCTCTAAAAACTCCTCCAGTAAGTAGGTTTCTCCAGCAGCCACCAAGTAGTCAACCGATCGACCCTGTTGTAGCATCAACTATATGGCTTACGCTTATTCTTCAAGCATAGCCTCAGTTTCGTTGTGCGTCTAATTAACGCAACTGCAAACAGTCGTTAAGAACCGTACCACAGCTTTGAACCGTTGGTGTACCTGATGGTCAATAACGACCTAGAGGCGATCAGCCTAGCCTAAGGCGACGGCAGTTCCCGAGACCCCGCCACTATTCACCGGGATGCCCTACACCTGATGCCCTAGGGGTAGGATATAGCTACAGTCACTTAAGTTAGGACGCAACTTACTTGAGGAGAGCGTGATACCAAGCCGTAAGTTCTCCTGCTAGGAGAAGGCTTGTCGAACTTGACGTTTCAAACACCTCAAGCACTTTTCAATGAGCTTTCGGAACAGAAACCTGAGCTACGAAGGACTATCGCTTCTACTCGTCGCTCTGACGAGAGTTATAACTTTTTTTCGTATTCGTCAATGATGCCTAAAACGGCGTTTGACAAGTCGGACAGGTAGTAAAAACACAGGTTTAGGGTAAGATTACCAGTCCTACAGCCCCGTGAGAATGAAGAATACAACCTACATTAGCGATTTGACCCATGACTCGTTTGAGTTGGATTGAGCTACTACTGCCAGCAGCAAAGTCTAGGGAACAGTCGCGAAGTTTGGGATAGCATCGTTGGCAGTAATGCACAAAGTTGGGGAAGCTAAACAATGCCTCATCCCTGTTCAGAAAGTTGCCCTGTATGGTGCGATTTAAACGTCGAAAGAAAACCCTAAATATTTTCGAGGCGTCGAGTTAGCAATCCCTGATAAGGACTAAACAACAGTGCCAGCAAAAAGCCAGCAAACACGGTCAGGCCGATCGCAGGTCCCGACGGGATATCGAGATAGTAGCTGCTGTACATACCTACCACACTAAATAGCACGCCTAGGGTAGCACCTAAGGCCATCATCCAGTGCAGCTCTTTGACCAGTAGGTAGGCGGTGGCGGCAGGGCCAACCATGAGGGCCACGACCAGGATCACGCCTACAGTTTTGATGCCGGCGATAATGGCGAGGGTGATGCCCGCCATTAGGCCCAGGTTGATGCGGTTGACGGGCAGCCCGAGGGCTTCGGCCCCGAGGGGGTCGAAGGTGAAGAACAACAGCTCTTTGTAAAACAAGCCAACGCCGACCAGCACCAGCCCGGCGATCGCCGCAATTTGCCAGACATCGCTAGAACGAATACTGAGAATGTCGCCAAACAGCAGCTGCTCTAGGGAAACCCGACTGCGCAACACCGTCAGCAGGGTAATGCCCAGGGAGAAAAAGGTGGAAAAGGTGATCGCCATCGCGGTATCGGCCTTAATGCGCGACTGGGTGCGAATCCAGGTGATAACGAAGGTACTGAACAGACCGCAGGTAAACGCTCCAAGCAGGACAGGCAGGTTGAGGAAGCTGGCGATCGCTAGTCCCGGCAGCACCCCGTGGGCCACTACGTCCCCCAGCATGGCCATGCGCTGCACAATCAGGTAGGTGCCAACGACTGGGCAAAGAATGCCGACCAAAAAGCTCGCCAGCAGCGCCTGGCGCATAAAGTCATAGCTGAGCGGATCCAAAAGCCAGTCCATCACGTTTGACTATCACGAAAGGACTACCCAAAGTTCCACATTACTGGATTGCTGGGCAGATGATCGGTCACGGTGCGGCTGATGACGTCGATTTCAGCCAAATCGGCATCAGAGAGAGAAACTGAAGCAGCCTGAGCATTTTCCTTCGCCTGCTCAACATTGCGTGCGCCGACGATCGCAGTCGTCTGAGGTTGAGCCACCAGCCAGGCCAGGGCCAGATTGCCCAGCGTGGTGTGGTGGCGACGGGCGATCGGGCGCAGCTTTTCCAGGGCGGCCTGGGCTTTGTCGTAGAGCGGCGGCTGAAACAGCTTGGTTTTGCTGCGAATGTCTTCTTTAGGGAACTGGTGATCGGGGCCAAACTTGCCCGTCAGTAACCCCTGGGCCAGCGACGAGTAGGCCAGAATGGTGAGGTTATTCTCGACACAGTAGGGCAGCAGTTCGGCCTCGACCCCGCGCCAGAAGAGGGAGTAGGGCGGCTGCAGGCCGTCGATGCGGCCATAGGTGATCGCTTCTTCAAGCTGGGACTTAGAAAAATTCGAAACCCCGATCGCCCGAATTTTGCCCTGCTCTTTGAGCTGGTTCAGCGCCCCCATGGTTTCACCAATGGGCACCATGTCGCTATTGAAGGAGCCAGCGGGCCAGTGAATCTGGTACAGGTCAATTACTTCGGTCTGCAGCCGCCGGAGCGAATGTTCGCAGGCCTCGATCACCTGGTCGTGCTTTAAGTGGTTGGCGAAAACTTTAGTCGCTAATATAACGCGATCGCGCCTGTCTCCCAGCGCCTTACCCACCAGTTCCTCAGAGTAGCCGTTGCCGTAGACCTCCGCCGTGTCGAAGGTGGTGATCCCTGCATCCAGGGCCGCCTGCATCGCGTCAATCACCGCCTGGTCTTCGATATCAACCCAGCCGCTCTTACCCGCCTGCCAGGTGCCAAAGATCAGCGGCGTGATCTCAATATCGGTATTGCCCAGCCTGCGAGTGTCCATGCTCAAGCGCCCGTCCCCAAATTCGTCAACTGCATAATAATGCCAGGCTTGATCTGGGGAGCGGAAGCTAGTACTTGTTTATTATTGAGTAGGGTTTCGGGTATCCGGTGTCAGAGATAGAGGGTTTGCGGCTTTGCCTCATACCGTAAACCATATACCTTGAACCTTCACCCACCCACCCATCCACCCGCCCACCCATCCACTTCCCCATGCCCCCTCAACTCCGCCCCTACCAGGTTGATCTGATCAATGACCTCTACCGCAAGCTCAACGAGGGGCACAAGCGGGTGGCGATCGTGGCGGGTACCGGGGCGGGCAAGACGGTAATCAGCGGGCAGATCTGTGCCCATGCGGAAGGGGCAGGCAAGCGGCTAATGTTTTTGGTGCACTTAGACGTGCTAGTGGGTCAGACCTACGAAAAAATGAAGTCCTTTGGGCTGCACTGCGGCTTTATCAAGGCGGGCTGGGAAGAAAACCGCGACGCGCCAATTCAGATCGCCAGCATTCAAACCATGTCGAAGCGGCAGTGGTGGAAGCAGTGGGTGCCCGACGTGGTGTTCTACGACGAGGGGCACATCACCCTGTTCAGCCAGGTCGGCAAGAAGGTGCTCAAGACCTTTCCCAATGCGGTACACCTGGTGATGACAGCGACGCCGGAGCGCCTGGGCAAAGAGCAGCTGGGCGACTACATGGATACCCTGGTGGCCTCGCCTGTGCCCAGCGACCTGCAACAGCGGGGCTTTTTGGCCCCGATGAAGTACTACAGCATGCCTCCTGACGGGGTGGCCAACCTGAAGGAAGTCAAGACCGTGCGGGGCGACTACGATGAAGCTGGGCTGAAGAATGCCTGCGATCGCCCCGAACTGATCGAAAAAATTGTGCGCGAATGGCAGCGCCTCTGCCCCGGCAAGCGCACGATCGCTTTCTGTGTCGATATTGAGCACGCCCGCCACGTCGCTGATGCCTTCAACGCCGCCGGTATCCCCGCCGATACGGTAGAGGGGGGCACCCCAATCAAAGACCGCAAGCGCATGTACAGCGACCTGCGGGAAGAAAAGATCTTGGTGCTCACCTCCTGCAACGTGATCAGCATCGGCTTTGATGAACCCAGCGTGGAGGTGGGGCTAATGCTGCGGCCCACGCAGTCAAGCGCCCTGCACCTGCAGCAGATTGGCCGCGTCATGCGCATCTCGCCCCAGACCGGCAAGCTGTACGGCATGATTCTTGACCAGGCGGGCAACCTGGAGCGCCTCGGCTTTCCCGAAGACATCAAGGACTACCACCTGCCGGTGAAGAAAGATGGCGGCGGCGAGAGCAAGCCCCCGCCGATGAAGCCCTGCCCCCAGTGCGGCCGCATCGTGCTGGCGTTTATTGCCAAGTGCCCCGACTGCGGCCACCAGTGGATTACCGAACGCCCGCTCAACCTGGAAGACATGGTGGAAATCTACTCCGCTGACCAGGCCCACCAGATTAACGACATCCCCACCCTGGTGGAGCTGTTTCACAGTCACCGCCGCCGTGCCTACATGCGCCGCAACGCACCGACCTGGGCTGAGCGATCGTTCTGGGAGCACTGTGGTCGGTGGCCAAAAGATGCCTGGTGCTTTGGCTCTATTTTTGGCCCCAGGCCCACCCCTCAGCAAATGCTGGAGTACTTCGAGTACCTGCAAAAGAGCGCCAAGCGCATCGGCAAGCGCCAGGACTGGATTGTGCAGGAGTTCGAGAAAGAATGCGGCCCCGGCAGCTTTAACCGCTTGGCCAATCTGCGCCAGGTGATTTAACCGCAAACGTAGTGTACATAACGCTAAGTCAGTCAACTGTAGGGTGAATAGCGCCGGGGCGCGGCAAAGCCTACGCGCAGCAATGCACCGCCTCTTGGCATGAATCCTTTTTGGTGCATTGCGCTTCGCGGGAATGCACCCTACGGCCCTTACCTATCCGTCGCGTTCGGTGCGGATCCAGGTTTGTTCGGGCTTGGTTAAGAACTTAGAGAAGATCGAGAACTTGCTCAGCATGTAGGCGGGCACTGCTAAAAGGTCTTGCAGCGACAGGTCGCTGCGACCATAGCCCACCCAGGCTAGGCTGATGCCCATTATCAGGCAGACCAGGGCCGCCAGGGCCAGGGTGGCGGGCAGCCAGCTGAGGCCAGCCAGGGCGATAACTAGGCTGAGGAGGGCGATCGCGACCACAGCCATCACCTGCAGCGTAATCGGCAGCACCGATAGCTCCAGGGCCAGGGCCAGCAGATCCAGCCGTCGTTGCCGGACGGCCTGACCTAGCAGCCTGGGCACGTACTCGGTAAAGATTTGCAGGTGGCCGTGCTCCCAGCGGGTGCGTTGGGTGGTGGTGGCCTGGTCGCCGCTGGGCAGGCGGCTGGTCACCCAGGCGGCCTGGCAAAACTGAGGCGCGTAGCCCGCCAGGGCCAGATCCAGCCCCAGCTTCATGTCTTCGACGATGTGGCCGCTGGCGATGCTGACCGAGGTTGCCGCTGCCCAGGGCATGGCGATGCCGGTGCCCGTCAGCAGACAGGGCTGCCCCAGAGCGTACAGCCCCTGTGGGCGCACCCAGTTTTTGACCTTAAAGGCAAAGGCCGAAACTCCGTCCTTTAGCCCAGGATTGGCAGGCTTTTCCATAAGATAAACGGCCTGGACAGGACGGTTGGCCTGCTGGGCCTGGCTGGCCAGGGCGGCCAACGCGCCGGGATGTAGGGTACAGTCGGCATCGACCAAAACCACCACAGCGGGAGGATTCTCGGCCAGGTGGCGCAGGCCAAAGTCGAGGGCATAGCCCTTGCCGCGCTGGGTTGAGTCCTGGCGCTCGATGACGGTAGCCCCGGCCTGACGGGCTTCGACAGCAGTACTGTCGGTGCAGTTATCGGCAATGACTACCAGGCGATCGCCGGGCCGCAGCTGCGGGGTAATCGTGGCTAGCGTGGCCCCAATGCCGCCCGCTTCGTTGTGGGCGGGCACCAGCACCGCCAGGGAGCGATCGGCAGGCCGGGCAGGCGGGGCCGAAGCGGTGCGGCTGAGCAGGGCCGCCAGACATTCCAGAGCCAAAAAGGCTGAGGTGACCAGCAGCAGCAGCGGCACAGTGGCTAGAACTGCGGCCAGGGCTGCGGTGAGCAATGCGCTCCAACTTGCGTTCATAGCGGCCAATCTTCCCCAGTAAATCGTTGCTTTCAGGTTGCCCGAACTGTTGTGTTGAACTATCGCGGCAGGTCCTGCGGGACCGCCGATGGCCCCACCTCGTTTCTAGCTACCCTACCGAACTGGGGCGATCGCAGCCCTCTCCCAGCCCCTAGATTCACAGGAGCTTCAAACATCCGTATAGCTGCGGTGGTTCAGCCTGTGCCGCTAGGCGGCAATTTGGGTCAGGGCAGTCTCGACAGCCATTGCCCAGCCCTCAGGGGCAGGGGCGATCGCGACTGGCCAGCCCCGGTCGGCCAGCTGGGGGTGGGGGCCGTGGGCACTGGGCAGCACGATCGGGTAGTCGACGTTTTCGAGCATGTCGAGGTCGTTGGGGCTGTTGCCCAGGCCGATGGTGGCCGTGGTTTTAGCATCAGGATTTTGGGCTTGAAAGAGCTGCACCAGCTGATGTACAGCGTTGCCCTTGCCCGCCTCGGCCCCAATCAGGTGAGAAAAGCGATCGCCAATTACCACCCGAAAGCCCATCGCCTCGACCGCCTCGCGTAGCTGCTCGGCGGGCACGTTTTTGGGAGTCATGAAGGGCTCGGTAAACTCGCGGGCCTTAGCCTGCTTCGCCTCACTGGGCGATAGCCCCGTCAGCTGCACCACCTGTTCCACGCTCCAGTCACCAAAGCCTTTGAGGGGGCGGCCCAAATCCTGGGCGATCGCCTTCAGCCCAGCCCGAGCGGTGACGTAGTTGCAGCCCAGCTGCAGCACCCGATAGCCATCCACGTCGTCGCCCGGCGGCAGGGCAAAGCGAGAATGATCGACGGGAATGTAAACAGCGCTGCCGTTTTCGACCACAAACGGGTCGCTCAGCCCCACATCCTGGCGCAGCTGAGCGACTTCCTGGCGAGTTTTACTGGTCACGGGCACCACCGGAATGCCCAGGGCCGCGAGCTTGGCCAGGGTGGGCAAGGCCGCTGCGTAGGCGTAGGTTTCACCATTGAGCAAGGTGCCGTCGAGGTCGGTAAATACAATACAGGCCATAGAGGTGACGAAGTAGAGGTACAGGTAGGTGTAACAGCGTGAGGGCCGGGGGCGGTGCTACCAATACGTTAAGAAACAACCCAGATAAAACCACTCAAAGCCTGCCGCAGAGGTAGCCTTGCCCTGCTTTTGGCCGCTTTAGGGCGATTGCGGGGCATTTCCCCAGATTTTTCTGACTTTCCCTTTCTAAAGCAGCGGTAAGACAATACCTCGGCGGCTTTTCTTTAGGGCTGCTCTAAGGATAATCTGTTAAGGCTTTAGCCTACGGCTGAGGTCTTGCTGTTCGCCCTCGCTATGACTGTTATGGAGTTTAGAACCCCCGGCCAGGAGGCGGTTTACCATCGTATTTTGCCTTGGATGCACGAGCTGTTTGGCGAATCGCTGGTGGTCTTTGAGGATGAGCCTCTGTTCATCGTCAACCTGGGCTCGGCCGTCGCATCTACTCGGGTTGTGCCCTGGCACCAGGATGAAACCCTGATCACAACTCGGTCCTACGTTGTTACCAACATTCAGCTCACCGCCGAACTGAGCTACTACCTGCTGCGCGAAAACAACGGCATTTACTTTGGCCGCTTTGCCTACGACGCCGAAGATGACATTGTGTTTGAGCACAGTTTGGTCGGCGAAACCTGCGATCGCCGGGGGTTGAACCACTCTGTCACCACCGTTATCCGCATTGCCGACAACTACGACGACGAAATTGTCGCTCGCTGGGGCGGCAAGCGCGCCCTCGATCGCTGGGCGTCCTGATCGGCACTGGGCCGCTTGAAGAATTGATCGCGGCAGCAGCTTTCATTTCGCTCAATCCGCGCTACAAAATAAACTAACCGCACTGAGGGAAGCCGCCGTGGCTCGTCGCTGGATTTGGATTGGTTTGGCAGGATTTTTGATCGCGCTGCTGACTACGGGACTGGCCTCGGCCCAGGCGGCAAAACCACTGCCATCGCAGCTGACGGTGAGCCGTCTATCCCCGATTCAAGCCTCGCCAGGAGCGTCGCTACAGTTTCTTAAGGCGCTGCCGTCCGACGATAGCGAGTTAACCTACGCCGACCTGCAAGTGGCCCAGGCGGCTCCGCCGCGCCAGGTTACGGCCCTGGCCGACCCCTCTAACTACGGCGATCGCTATGCCACCGACATCAACGGGCGTGTCGTGCAAAACGACTTTATCGCCGTGCTGCACGAGACCGTGGGCTCAGCCCAGAGCGCTATCAACCTGTTTCGCACCCATCACCCCCGCGACCAGGATCAGGTCAGCTACCACGCCCTGATCGGTCGCGACGGCACGATCTACTACATCGTGCCGCCCGAAAAGCGTGCCTTTGGCGCAGGCAATTCAGTATTTAACGGCCCCAACGGGCCAGAGACCGTGCGCACCAACGCGGCCTTTCCCCCCTCGGTCAACAACTTTGCCTACCACGTTTCCCTAGAAACTCCGGGTGACGGTATGAACAACCGCCGCAGTCACAGCGGTTACACCCAGGCTCAGTATGCCTCCCTGGCCTGGCTGCTGGCCCAAACCACTATTCCCGACAGCCGCATTACCACTCACCAGGCGGTCGATCGCTCCGGCAGCCGAATGGATCCGCGTAGCTTCAATGGGCAAGGGTTCTTTGCGCTGCTGCGCCGCTATCCCACCCGCAGTGGGCTGTCAGGCTGAGGGCCTGTGGGCTAGGGCAGCGGTTCAAAATACACCACCATTTCGTAAATGGACGGCTGCAGTATATCCAGGTTAGGGTCGTCGCTAGCCAACAGCTGGTCACCCATCACCGCCTGGTAAGCATCGGGGTACTGCTCGATGGCTGTCGCCGTTGGTTCTAGCCGCAGCAGCAGGTAGCCGTCGTACAACTCCAGCTGACTTCCTTCCAGCATTACGGTACCGCCATAGTCCCAGGCAAAACCGTAGAGCGCAAAGTCGCCCAAAATAGCTTCCACCTCTGAGTAGGGAATGCCGACCCCTAGCCCCTCTGGGGTTTGCCAGGCGGGGCCAAAGTCTTTGATCAGCTGAGGCCGAGTTTGGCTAGCATCTTGCCAAACGACCGAAAACTGCTGGTCAGAACCAGGGGTTACGACCGTCCCAGCGGCTGTGGTACCTTCTCCCATGGCAATCGGAGCGTCTTCAAGGGCGGCCTCGCCATAGTAAGCGGCCAAGTCGGCCCTGCTGGTATCGGCGGTCACAGGACCAACCCGCTGCCCCGGAATTACCAGAGTATCGGCAGCGGGTTGAGCGGGCTCGGCCACATCGGCAGGCGGCTCCACTTGGGAATCGGGGGTGGCTGGCAAGCGGCAGCCCGCTAGCGGCAGCAGCAACAGCAGAATTGAGGTTAGAAAACGCGCCACGATTGAAGTGTTACAAGCATAATTTGGAGTTGGTGCGCCTGCGGTGTACCGGGGGCCAGGAGCAGGGATTTTATTAATCCACGTTTTAGGTTGGGCAAAACGGCTAACCGTAAGCAGCCGAGATGGCTATCTCACGAGATTAAAAATCCTTCTTCCTAAGACCTGCGGATATTAGGGCACCAGGTGATGGCTGATCGCAAACCGCAGCAGCTCGGAGCGATTGTTGGTTTCGGTCTTGCGCAGCAGGCTGCTGACGTACTTCTCGACGGTGCGAGGGCTTAAGAACAGGCGATCGCCAATTTGGGCATTCGACAACCCGTCAGACAGCAGCGCTAAAACGTCTTGCTCGCGGGCGGTGAAGCCCGCCACCAGATCTACTGGGGGCGGCGACCAGGAGACCGCCGCTTCTGGAACAGCCTGGGTCAGCACCTCTGAGGGCACATCACTGGTTTGTAGCGCGCGCTGCTGGGCGGTGCTCAGCGCCACCTGCTGAATCCACGCTGACTGAATTAGCTGCGATCGCTCCAGCAAGTTGCGCACAATAGCCCCAATCTCCTGCAGCTCAAAGGGTTTGGGCAGGTATAGATCGCAGCCCAGCTGGTAGCCCTTAATCCGATCCTGAATCTGGTTGTGGGCGGTCAGGAAAATAACCGGCAGCAGTCGAAAGGCCGGAAACTGGCGCACCTTTTGCACCAGGTCGTAGCCGTTGAGCCCAGGCATACCAACGTCGGTAATAATCAGCTGAGGCTGATGGCTAAACACTTGCTGTAGCGCCATTTCACCGTGGCTGGCCATCAGCACGGAGTAGCCCTCAAGCTCTAAATAGTCACACAGCGAAAGGCGAGTGCCTTCGTCGTCTTCCGCAATTAAAATGGTGAGCGGCATGACGTTACACCAGGTCTAAAGCATTGGCAGGTAAAGCTCAACGGCCAACGGCCATGACTTAGACCCTGGCACGCAGCCCGGTTATGCACCCCTGCCTCCATAGCCTAAACGAGAATTTGAGCTACGGGTTTATTTGTTGCTGAAGTTAAACCGCTTAGGAGTGACCGCTCAGCCATTCTTAACAAAGCGTAGGACACGAGCGCTAGCCCAGACGGTAGCCAAAGCCGCGTACGGTTTTGAGATACTGAGGATGACTGGGGTCAACCTCCAGCTTTTCGCGAATCCAGCGAATGTGAACATCTACAGTTTTGTTGTCGCCCATAAAGTCGTGGCCCCATACCTGATCAATAATCTGATCGCGCGACCAAACCCGCCGAGGCTGCCCCATAAAGAGCTCTAAAATTCTAAACTCTTTGGGCGAAAGATTAATTTCTGCACCCTGGAGAAAAACACGGCACTCCTGGGGGTGCAGCGTAATATCTTCAAACTTGAGCACGTTGTCTTTTTCGGCAGTAGCTCTGCCCCGCTGCCGGCGCAGCAGTGCCCGACAGCGGGCCACCAGTTCACGCATGCCAAAGGGCTTGCTGAGATAGTCGTCAGCGCCAATTTCCAGACCTACCACCCGGTCGGTTTCGGTGCCCTTAGCGCTGAGTACCAAAATGGGCACATCAATGCCCTGGTGACGCAGCAGGCGGCACAGATCCAGCCCGTTCATGCCGGGCAGCATCAGGTCGAGCACTACCAGGTTAATTTCGGGGCGATCGGCGCGGCTCGACACTGAGGTGCCCCCCAGCATATCGAGGGCCGTCAGACCGTCTTCGGCCACTAGAATGTCAAACCCCTCTTCGGCCAAGCCCAGGGCCACCGTTTCTCGAATTAGCTCTTCGTCTTCGACCACCAGTACTCGACCTAAGCCAACCCTGAGGTTAGGCTGGGACTGGGCCGCGAGATTTACAGAATTCATAGGGAACGGTTAAAAACTGCTCACTGCAATCATATCAGCCCCTAGAGGGGTGAAATAGCCTGCAAAAGGCTAAACCTTTATAAAGGTAGTCTAACCCCTGACCCCAGCAACCGCTAGACGGCACTCACCTGGAGTTCTATCCACCGCTCACCAACGCCTCGACGGCGGCGGCTTGGGTGGGCAGCGCGGCGGTTAAAACGGTGCAGCCGGTGGCGGTAATCTGTACGTCGTCTTCGATACGAATGCCGCGCACCTGCTGAAAATCCTGCAGTCGTTCCCAATTGACGGTGTTGTTATATCGACCTGACTGCCGGGCCGGGCCTAGAATGCCGGGCACCTGATAAAACCCCGGTTCAATGGTGACTACCATATTGACCGCCAGAGGGCGATCGAGCCGCAGAAACTTCAGGCCAAAGCGATCGCTGCGACTGCGCCCCGGTGCATACCCCGCCACGTCGCCCAGATCTTCCATATCGTGCACATCTAGACCCAGCAGATGCCCTACACCGTGGGGAAAGAACAGGGCGTGGACGTCCTGTTCGACCAGGCTATCGGGGTGGCCCTTTAGCAAACCCAGATCGACCAGCCCTGCGGCCAGGGTGCGGCAGGCGAGCAGATGTAGATCGCGGTACTCGACGCCGGGTTGGGCCGCAGCAATGCAGGCATCGTGGGCGGCCAGCACCACGTCGTAGATATCTCGCTGGGGGGCGGTAAATCGTCCCGACACCGGCCAGGTGCGGGTAATATCTGAGGCCCAGCCGCTGGGGGCTTCGGCCCCGATATCGGCCAGCAGTAGGTCACCGGCAGCCAGGGCATGGTGGTATTGCTCGTTGTGCAGCACCTCGCCGTGGACGGTGACGATGCTGTTGTAGGCGCAGGTCATGCCCTCGGCCACAATCACTTGCTCCATGGCGGCTCGCACCTCGGCTTCGGTGGCGGCTTTGGGTGTGGCAGCCATTCCGGCCCGGTGGGCGGCAACCGACACGGCGGCGGCGCGCTTGATTTGCGCCAGGGCCTCGTCGTCGTGGTGCAGCCGGAGGGCGACCAGGGCTTCTATCAGCGCTTGGCTGCGATCTGAGTCAGATTTGGCCTGGAAGGGTAGTGTTGCAGATTCGGCCCGATAGTGGTCTACCTGGGCGTAGGGGTAGGCCGCTGCGGCCCCAATCTCGGCGGCAATGGCGTCTCGGCTGGGGGTGGGGCCATGCCACAGGGCCGCCTCCGGGGAGGTGTCATCCATAAACAAGGTCAGTCGGCCCCCCTCCAGGTGAATAGCCGCCTTGGCCAGGGGCAGGCCGGCAAAATACAAGAAATGGCTGTTGGCCCGAAAGGGGTAAACATTGGCCGGAAAGTTGCGCGCGACTGCCTGCCCTGACCACAGCAGCACCGGCTGGGGGTGCAGTTCGGCGAGGCGATCGCGGCGCTGCTGAAGCACGCTGGCGAGCGGTAGCGGGGCAGTCTGAAGGGGCATAGACAACCAAAGCCGACGACGTCTTTAGTCTGTCACAAACCGCCTGGCATAGGCACTAGCCCTAGAGCAGCCAGCCCTGGGAATGTCTAAACCTGGCGTTAACTCGGCGGTGCCGACTGTTAACCCCAAATCTCAGCGCGATATTTTAGAATAAATTCAATAATTAATTTTTTGTATATCTCCCGTTCAAAAATCAGTTCAAATGAACTATTGTTGGATCTATAACGGCTAGCCTACTTCAGGTGCAGCGCTATGGCTTCCTTAACAATTCGGCCAGGGTCACGGGTGCGCCTCAAGGGGCAGGATGACCATGTGCCAGACTTTGTGGTTATTCGGTGCGATCGCGATCGCTGCTGGGTGCGCCAGCAAGACTGGGCTCCAGAGGCAGAACTGAACGTTAGCTTCAAGCAGCTGTGGGTTCCCCCCGAGCCCGGCTCTACCCTCCCCGTAGCTTTAGCTAAGCAGGTCAAAGCGGCTGGGCTAGTTGCCGCCCACGGTGACCACCGCGCTGGCGACAATGTGGTCTATATGGCCGCTTACCGTCGCCGCCATGTCCCCCAGGGGCGCTAGCGCAGTTATTAAGTATTGTCGTAGGTCAAGAATTTAGACCGGCTGCACGTATTTCTGCGGCCTAAGTGCTAGTATGCAACTCTGTCGGTTTTAGCGGAGATCAGCCGCTAAAGGAAACGGGGAAAGCGCAGTGAAAATCTGCCACTGTCCCGCAGCTGTGAGCCGGTTTTAGATTTCGAATTTTAGATTTTGGCGGAACGTGAAACCAAAATCCAAAATCGCAAATTCAAAATTGTGTCAGTCAGAATGCCCGCCGATGGATGCCCACGTTTCTTTCCATCTGCGAGGTACAGATGACTGCTTATAAAGTTTTGCTCCCGGGGTGTTGTAGCTCAGGGCCCTTTTTAATTGCGCCTCTAACCCAACCTCCTGCGGGTTAGAGCTATGCGAAGTCATGACAGTGTGTGGCAGGGCTGCTCTGGAAACTGGCAGCCGCTGTTTATTCGCGAGTATTGGTTGCCCATCGGCCACGCCGCCTGGCAGGGTTTTCTAACCCAGGGCCGGGGCATGGTGGTGTGCGAGGTGGCAGGAGCTACCGCGACGGTGGACTGGGGCCGCACCGCTGTAGCCTACACTCTGGGCTTTGTCGCTCAGGCTAGTTTGGTTAGCTACTGGGGCAGCTTGGATCTGGCTGTCGATCAGCAGCTGTCTCTAGACGAAGCCATTGCCACCTACGACCCGACTCAGGACGCCATTTTGCTGCTGCTGGCCGACTCGTCTCCCGCTATTACCTGCCTGCAGGGCTGGGCCGTGCCGCCGCCGGAGTGCTTTCGCCAAATGGGCAATCGCGCCGCCGAGTTTAGCCTGACCCCACAGCCCTAACAGCCCTAAATTTCGCCCGCGCCGAGGCCACAACAATGGCTGGCGCAGTCCATTGACGTATTTTGCCAATTCCTATGACCCAACCCACTCTGTTTGTCTGCGCCCTGTGCAAGTTCCCCGCTGCTGAGACGGGAGACACCACCGGGGGCCAGCACCTGATTGACCAGTTAGCGTCCCAGATCGAAGACGGTACGGTTAATTTACAGCCGGTACGCTGCATGGCCGCCTGCGATCGCGCCTGCAACGCTGCCCTGTCTGCCCCCGGCAAGCTCACCTTCATCTTCAACGACCTGTCGCCCCACCAGGCCGCCCCCGACCTGGCAGAATTTTGCCGCCAGTACGCTGCGGCTGATATGGGTAAGGTGCCCTACGGGCTGCGATCGCCCGTCATCAAAAAATCTACCGCCTACGTTCTTCCTCCCCTGGCGGCTGAGGCAGTGGAAGCTGCTATCGCTCGCTAGTGAATGAATGGATAGGTAGATAAGCAATGAAATCTAAACTCCCCATTCACCCGCCTACCCATCCACCCATCTACCCATTCACAATCTCAAACTCCAGCCCAAACTCCTGGGCCAAATTGCAGGTGTGGTGATCAGTAATATTCGTATCGCTCAGCTCCAGGTTGTAAAAGCTGACGGCGGGGTGCTCAAAGTACGGCCCGCCGTGCCAGGTGCCCACCTCCAGCTTGATGAAGCAATTACCGGGGATGTGAAAGGCACGGATGTCTTGCGGATTGGGCTGCTCTGCTGCCCCCGGCGGCGCTACCCCTATGACCCAGTCTTTGCCCTCCAGCGCTCCCAGGCACTGAGTGCAGCGCCGGTGCTGAGTAATGGTGCGAAACTGCATACCGCGATTCATCAGGGTCATGATGTAGAAGCGGGGAATGCCAGCATCTAGCTTGAGTTGGGCATCGGCAGGGCCAAAGGGAGCTTCGTCAGCGCTGGGGAAGATGACTTGGCCAAAGGGGGCAAAGGACTCTGGGGTAATGGGTTGAGCAGAAAGCTGGTACAGGGTCAGAGGTAAGGCCATTGCAAAACCTCGCTTGGGATGCACAGAAGATAAAAGCGTTGAGCTGGTATCAAGCAACCCGTGCCGTGAGGTTGGTATCACACAGCTGGATGCCGACAGCTACGGCTCTTTCTCCCTTGATAACAGATTCAATTGTAAAGGGTGTAGCAAAGCCATCGGTTGCCGTAACCAAGCCCAACCCTGCCGCCGCGTCGTCGTCACCGAAGAAGGAGGACCACATGATGAGCTGTGACCATACCAGAGCATTAGCCCTGGCCAAAGCAGGGCAGTGGGATGCCGCCCACGAGCTAGTACAGCCCTACGGCGATCGCAACGCCTGCCTGATTCACGCCTACCTACATCGGGTCGAGGGCGACAGCAGCAACGCCCGATACTGGTATCGGCAAGCTGGGGAAACCATGCCAGCTAATACCCTGGAGGAAGAACTGGAGCGCTTAGCTGATGCGATCGCGGACCAGGCGTAAATAGATTCACTGGCCCGGCATTGGGCAGCCCGTGACGATGTCTCCTGCAAATAATCTAGTAAAGACTGGACACTGAGTCGCTGTATGTTTTTGCAAGCCCCGGAAATAATTGACGAGTTAGAAGAAGCCCTGGATCATGATTCAGGGGGTGGCAATGGCGCACGGCGGCTATGGCGTAGAGCCAGCAACCGATACATCACCATCCCGGTCATGGTGGCAGAAATACCCCACATCGTGGCGATCGCAATAGAGCTCGTCAAAATCAACCCGGTGGTTGTATGGCCGATAGCTCGGGTAACAGAACTCAAAATAGACCAGCCCAGCCCCCAGCTAGCCGCACCGCTAATGATTTGAACTAAAACCCACCAGGCCATCCCAGGAATCTGGGTATAAAACACCAGCCCCTGAATACCACCGATTATCAGGCCCCCAACGGCTCCACTCATGATTAAGCTGCTGTGAAAGGCAACATAGGGTCGCACCATTCTGCTCAGAACCACCCCTAACATCGTGGCCAGCGTCCATCGCACCGTTCCCGAAGCCCCCAAACGCAGCATTGACCCCTGCAAGAGACCGACTGCAGCTCCCAGAACATAGGGAATAACTAGGTTTTGCTCAGCAGGGACGCTGATCACGGCTAATCCACAGCCTAAAACGGTCAGGCCAACCCAGAGGGCATAGAACTTCCAGGCCCTGTGCGGAGGATAATTGACGGCCAAGAATAGGGGACGGTTAAGGGCAGAAAAATTCATAGGGATGTCGTTAGCGTAACGTTGGACCAGGGACGATACCGTCGGTAGCGACTCGACCCGCCTGCCCTGCTAACAGCATACCCTCACCCCCTGAGCCTGGCCCTAGATCCATCGGCCACATTCCAATTCAAAATCCGAAATCTAAAAATCCAAAATCCCCTAACACTTCTTACGATGCCGCGAAGAAATGCAAAACCTCCCATCCTTAGTTGGTAAGCTGAAGGTTTGTTTCTTCATTTGCAGAGTTGGGCAGTAGCAGGCATGGATAACAAGTTAATGCTGATGATTCCGGGGCCGACCCCTGTACCAGAGCAGGTGCTGATGGCCATGGCTAAGCACCCCATGGGCCACCGCAGCGGTGAGTTCAGCGCGATTATGGCCGAGGTTACCGAAAACCTCAAGTGGCTGCATCAAACCCAGAACGATGTGCTGGTGCTGGCCGCTAGCGGCACCGGGGCGATGGAAGCGGGCATTATCAACTTCCTCAGCGCGGGCGATAAAGTGCTGGTGGGCAACAACGGCAAGTTTGGCGAACGCTGGGGCGAGGTGGCCCGCGCCTACGGCCTCGACACCCACGAAATTACCGCCGAGTGGGGTAAGCCGCTGAATCCTGACGACTTTAAAACAGCTCTGGAGGCTGACACCGCTAAAGAAATTAAAGCGGTGATTATCACCCACAGCGAAACCTCGACTGGGGTGCTCAATGACCTGGAAACCATCAATCGCCATGTCAAAGCCCACGGGGCGCTGATCATCGTCGATGCGGTGACCAGCCTAGGGGCCACCTCGGTACCGGTCGATGAATGGGGTCTAGACGTGGTAGCGTCCGGTTCCCAGAAGGGCTATATGATTCCGCCCGGTCTGGCGTTTGTAAGCGTCAGCGCTAAAGCCTGGGAGGCCTACGAAACCGCTACCCTACCCAAGTACTACCTTGACCTCAAGCCCTACAGCAAAAATGCGGCTAAGAATACGACTCCCTTTACGCCCCCGGTGAATATGTTCTTTGCCCTCCAAGCGGCGCTGCAAATGATGCAGAAAGAAGGGCTGGAGGCTATCTTTGCCCGCCACGATCGCCAGAAGCGGGCCACTCGCGCCGCTATGGCGGCCCTCAACCTGCCGCTGTTTGGGGCCGACGACTGCGCCAGCCCGGCGATCACCGCCGTCATGCCCCAGGGGGTAGACGCTGAGCAAGTTCGCTCGGTGATGAAGAAGCAGTTTGATATTGTTTTAGCCGGGGGCCAGGACCATCTGAAGGGCAAGATCTTTCGGATTGGCCACCTGGGCTTTGTGTGCGATCGCGATATTCTAACCGCCGTTGCCGCCCTCGAATCGACCCTCACCCACCTGGACTACGACCAGTTGACCCCTGGCGCTGGGGTCAACGCCGCTGGGCAGGTGCTGCTGGCCTAAAGACCCACTGGATCAGGAAAGATGTAGACCTCAGAGTTTGTCGAAATTCTGGGGTCTTGTCATTTAGATCTCTGGCAGCTCGGTATCGAGGCCAAAGGCCTGGGCGGGCGGCAGCTGCAGCACGCTGAGCAGCCCATCGAGCATGTACTGCACCGCCAGCGCCGCCAGCAGCACCCCCAGCACGCGGGTAACGACGTTAATGCCAATTTGGCCCAGGGCCTTGCCCAGAGGTTGAGACAGCAGCAAAAAAATGTAGCACAGCAAAATCACGACCCCAGCAGCGCCCAGCACCACGGCCAGCCCCAGGTAGTAGTTGGTTGACTCTCGCGACAGCACCAAAATACTGGCCAAGCTGCCCGGCCCCGCAATCAGCGGAATTGCCAGGGGAAACACGCTGACATCCTGCCGCTCCACAGCTTCCTCGGCCTCGGCTTTGGTCTCGCGCTCCTGGTGCACAAAAATCATGTCGAGGGCAATTTTAAACAGCAGAAATCCTGCCGCAATTTGAAAGGCTTGTAGGCTAATGCCCAGGTTGTGCAGCACGTAAGCTCCCGTTAGCCCAAAGACCAGCAGGATAATGGCTGATACCACCACGGCGCGGGTGGCGATTTGGGTTTGCTCAGCCTCGCTGCGATCGCTCACCAGGGCCAGGTACAGAGGCGTTAGCCCCACCGGATCGATCACGACGAACAGGGTAAAGAAGGCCTTAGCAAAGAGCGGCAGAACAAGGGGCATAGGGTGGCCTGGGAAATTCTCTAAAATTTAGCGCCGTTTTGAGGCGGTGGCGCGCTCGGTGCGCGATCGCCCCCCGCCGAACAGCCAGCTATACTCCCACAATTGCGCAGAATTTACCTCAATGGCCTGTAATTAAGTTTGGTAACGCCCCAGCGCGGCCAGCCTCACAAAGACTGCTAAAAACTCCGATATATTTCAAAGCGATCGTAAGGGACATTGTTCCACCGGTCTGCGCTGGGTACCCTACAGGTACTTTTGAGGGGTGCCACCCCCCACCCCGCTGTCTCTCTATGAATCTGCGTCACAAAACATTACTCTTGACTACCCTGCCCTTGCTGGGGCTGATGGCCATTTTGTTCGGCAGTTTTTCGGTCATTTTGCAGCGCAGCTATGGCCGCCTAGAGCAGCAAGACGCCCAGCGCAATTTACAGCGGGTCGACGAAGTGCTGGCGGGCGATCTGGCTCAATTGCAAAGTCTTACCGAAGACTGGGCCGCCTGGAATGACACCTATGCCTTTGTGCAAACCCGCGACCCTAGCTATGTCGAGTCAAATCTGAGCAAGTATGCCCTCGAAAGCCTACAGCTTAACCTGGTTGCCGTGGTGAACCGTGAGGGGACGATTGTCTACGGCACCAGCTATGACCTGGAAAATCGGTCTTTTTCATCCCTTCCGACCGATTTGGTACCGCAGCTGACGCCCACTAGCCCGCTAATGCGGTTCCAGAACTTGGCCGCTCACCATCAGGGGCTGATGACAGTAGATGGCAAACTTATGCTGGTGGCGGTAGAGCCGATTTTGCGCAGCGATGCCACTGGTCCAGCCCGGGGTGCTCTGCTAATGGGGCGCTACGTGAGCCCCGACGTGGTCGAATCGCTAGCGCTGCGCACCCGCCTCGATCTGCGCCTGTACCCTGTCGATGAGGATGCGCTGACGGAGAACGAGCTACCGGAGGCACTGCAGTCGATTGTCGCAACGCTCAGTCAGACAACCGACCTGGCCAACTTTCCTACCCTGTTGCGCAATCAGTCAGCCGATACCCTGGTAGGGTATGCCCTCTGGCCCAGTGTGTACGGTCAACCCCAGGCGCTGCTGGAGGTTAAGCTTCCCCGCGACATCTACTACCAGGGGCAGGTTAGCCGCCACTATCTAGGCTGGTCGCTGCTGGGGTCATGCCTGGTGTTTACCGGCGGCATGCTGCTGCTGCTCGATCGCGTTATTTTGCGGCGGCTGCTGGGGCTAAGCCAGCAGGTGCAGCACATTGGCCGCTCCAATGACCTCAGCCAGCGAACCTCGGTCAAAGGCACCGATGAGCTGAGCCATCTCAGCCATCAAATCAATGACATGCTGGGCGAGCTACAGATTAGCAGCGAAAAGCTGATCGCTGAGCAGCAAAAGGCCGAGCAGCTGCTGTTAAATATCTTGCCTGCCGCGATCGCTGGAGAGCTGATGCAGACTAAGGCCTCTGTTCCCCAGCACTTCGACGAAGTGACCATTTTATTTGCCGATATTGTGGGCTTTACCAGCCTCTCCAATCGGCTGTCGCCCATTCGGCTGGTCGATTTGCTCAACCGAATTTTTTCCGCTTTCGACAGCCTGGCTGAGCAGCTGGGGCTAGAAAAAATTAAGACTATCGGTGACGCCTATATGGTGGCGGCGGGGCTACCTACGCCCAAAGAAGACCACGCGGAGGCGATCGCCGAAATGGCTCTGGCCATGCAGCAGGTGACGGCATCGTTTCAGGCCGAATTGGGAGAACCGATCGAAATTCGCATAGGCATCAACACAGGCGTTGTCGTCGCCGGGGTGATTGGCACCAAAAAGTTTATCTATGACCTCTGGGGCGATGCCGTCAACGTGGCCAGCCGCATGGAGTCTTCAAGCGAACCGGGCCAGATTCAAGTTACCGCCGCCACCTACGATCGCCTCAAAGACAACTACCGGCTCGAAAAGCGAGGCTGTATCTCAGTTAAAGGCCGAGGCGATATGGAAACCTACTGGCTGCGGGGCCACCGCCCTGAGGCACTATTCTGCCCGCTGCGGGTCATGGGTAACAGTTTCAGCCCAGGGCTTTAAGAGCTAGGGAAGACATTGCCACAGCCGTTCCCTTCGACTCCGCTCAGGGAACGGCTATTTTTTGAGCAAACTCTGAACAATTAATTCTCACTCGTAGGGGCGTAGCATGCTACGCCTCGGCAAAGTTCCTGACTACGAGGGGGCTACCAAACCGGATACTTTATAGCTCGGATCAAAGCTACAAAGAGCAATTGACGACGCTAGAAACCTGACAAGCGGGTAACGCGATTCGAACGCGCGACATTCACCTTGGCAAGGTGACGCTCTACCACTGAGCTATACCCGCATTTCTTTATTATACGCTTTAAACCTTCAAATTCTGCGTCAGATTTGGAGCGTTGCTCACTCCTAAATCCCTTCTGTGTTGCTTACCACCGATAAGCCCGTGGAAGTATAATTTGCTGCCACAATCTATACTTTTCATACTGACTCAGCATTGCGCTAGAGCCATGACTCAAACCTAAAAATCCAGCGTTAAATAAGCGGGTAACGCGATTCGAACGCGCGACATTCACCTTGGCAAGGTGACGCTCTACCACTGAGCTATACCCGCATAAAAACCAGAGTCGGAAGTGCTCGTTCGCTGGTTTTGACCTTATCTAGAATCTCAAAAAACGGTGACTATGTCAACATTTTCTTGAAAATCTTTCTGGACTTAGACTGAGCCAGTATCCGGGGCGATAACTGGCTGCGCCGGCACGGTAACCCCAGGCCCCAGGCGGGCTGTACCGTTGCTATCGCCACTGCCTATCACCGAGTGAATTTGCCCCATCAGGCTGGCCATCTCTAGGGCGCTCATGGCGTAGTCCCAACCGTGGTTGGCCTTGATGCCAGCCCGCTCTAGGGCCTGCTGCAGGGTGTCGGTCGTGAGTACCCCAAAGATGATGGGCACTCCGGTTTGAAACCCGGCAGCGGCTACACCCTTGGCCACTTCTGCCGCCACATAATCAAAGTGAGGCGTAGAGCCGCGAATGACGGCCCCCAGGCAAATAATGGCGTTGTAGCGCCCGCTGAGCGCCAGCTGTCGCGCCACCAGCGGAATCTCAAAACTGCCCGGTACCCAGGCGTAGTCCACCTGAGTACCTTCGGGGTTGACGTCGATACCGTGGCGCTTGAGGCAGTCTTGACAGCCCTCTAGCAGTTTGCCGGTAACTAAATCGTTGAATCGGCCCAGCACGATGGCAAACCGGGGAGACCCTGTGGAAACTAACGTGCCCTCAAATACCGCCATAAATAATTAGTCTCTACACCACAAAGTAGTTGAGGCCGCCAACTACGACTACCAGCACGCCCCAGATAATAGAGCCAAACAGAATCAATCTTTTAGACTGATCCCAGTCTTGGGGAGAGGCATAGGCCACCGGCACATACACCACCAGCACAAAAGACATCAGCACCAGGGCAAACAGCGCGAGTTGAAACAGAATTACCATTGGTTTATCTTTACTCTCTCAAACACAGCAGCGGAGACGGCGGTAAACAACCCGGCCAATAGCCCAAGGCCAGGTCAATAGCCACACTACCCTAACCAGTACGCTATCAGAAAGAGGCCCCTGCGAAAAGTATGGACCCAAAAGATATGACCCCAAACGCATGGACCTAGTGCTTTGCCACACCACCGCCGACTTCGACACCCTAGGGGCGGCCGTGGGGCTGACGCGCCTGCAGCCGGGGCGGCGGATTGTGCTGACGGGGGGTAGTCACCCCACGGTGCAGCGGTTCTTAGCCCTCCACCGCGACGAGTATCCGCTGATTGAGCGGCGGGCGGTCGACCCCAGCCAGATTCGCCATCTCACTCTGGTCGATGCCCAACAGCCCGAGCGATTTGGCCCAGCGGCTGACTGGATCACTCAGGCCGCAAAAAACCAGGTGCCTATCGCCGTATACGACCATCATCCTGCCGCTGAGAAGACCGATAAAACGGCGGTTGTGGCGGCTCAGGAGCGCACAATTGAGGCCGTGGGGGCCGCAACTACGCTGGTCGTAGAGGTGCTGCAGCAGCAGGAGATTGAGCCAACTGTGGCCGAGGCAACGGTGATGGCCCTGGGTATTCATGTGGATACCGGCTCACTGCTCTATGAAACCGCTACCGCTCGCGATGCGGCTGCTCTGGCCTGGTTGATGGGCCACGGGGCCAGTCTTTCGGTGATTGCCGATTTTGTCGAACCGGGGCTGAGCCCGAGGCTGCAAGATTTGTTGACGGCGGCGCTGGCGGCGCTACAGGTAGAAACGATAGAGGGCCTGAGCCTGGCCTGGGTGCTGCTCAAAATCGATCGCTACCTGCCGGGGCTATCGGGGCTGGCCGAACAGCTGATGTCGCTGGCCGAGGCCGATGCCCTGCTGTTTGGGGCCTATTATCCCGGTTCTAGCCAGGCCAGCTCTAGTCAGGAAAACGAGTCTTCTACGTCATTAGACCAGTCACAAGGATCAGTCTCTAAGTCGGCTGGGGAAGACCCTATTCCTCAGAAGCTGACGCTGATTGGCCGGGCGCGGGGTCGCCTGGGCGATCACTTAGACTGGGGCGCACTGCTGGCGGCGGTGGGCGGTGGTGGTCACCCGACGGCGGCCTCAGCTGCGACAACGACGGCCGATCCAGAAGCGGTGGTGCAGCGGTTGCTAGAGCAGGCGCGATCGCAGCTGCCGGTTCAGCCCACCGCCCGCGATTTAATGTCGTCGCCAGTGCGCACCATTCGCCCCGAGACCACGATCCGCGAGGCCCAGCGGATTTTGCTGCGCTACGGCCACTCGGGCTTGTCGGTGGTGGACGCAGGCGATCGCCTGGTAGGCGTGATCTCCCGTCGGGACCTTGACTTGGCCCTCCACCACGGTTTTAGCCACGCTCCGGTGAAGGGCTACATGGCCACTAACCTCAAAACCGTTGTCCCCGACACTCCCCTGGCCGACATCGAGCACCTGATGGTGACCTACGACATTGGTCGTCTGCCGGTGCTGCGGGAGGGGGCACTGGTCGGCATCGTGACGCGCACCGACCTGCTGCGCCACCTGCACCAGGGGCCGATTTCTGCCGCCGCTGAGCAGGCGCTCCCCACTCGGCCCACGGCGGCAACGCTGCAGCAGACCTTGGAAACCAATCTGTCGCCCGAGCTGCAGAATATTTTGCGGCAGCTGGCGATCGCGGCCCAGGAGCGCGGCTGGCACCTCTACCTGGTGGGCGGTGCCGTGCGCGATTTGCTGATCGGCGGCGATCGCGCCTCGACCGTCTTACCCGACCTCGATCTGGTGGTTGATGGCGGCTTTAACCCAGTTCAGGTGGGAGCCGGGGTTGAGCTGGCCGCCGTGGTCGAGCAGCACTTTCCCGAGGTCGATGTGCAGGTACACGGGCGGTTTCAGACGGCGTCTCTGGTGTGGCGCAAAGATCTCGACCACAGCCTGGCTGGCCTGATGATCGATATCGCCACCGCCCGCACCGAGTTTTACCCCTACCCGGCAGCTAACCCCGAGGTCGAAGCCAGCTCCATTCAGCAAGACCTGTACCGTCGCGACTTCACCATCAACGCCCTGGCCCTGCGGCTGACCTCGCCCGGTGCCGGGCAGCTGCTCGACTACTTTGGCGGGCTGATGGATCTGCGGCAGGGCGTTATTCGCGTTCTGCACGCCAACAGCTTTATTGAAGACCCCACCCGCATCTACCGGGCCGTGCGGTTTGCGGTGCGCCTGGGGTTTAGCCTCGACAGCCAAACCGAGGGCTACATTCACCACGCCCTGGCCAGCGGAGCCTATACCCAAATGCAGCGTCAGGTCAGACGTGCCCCCGCCCTCCAGACCCGGCTTAAAAACGAGCTCAAGTACATTCTCGAAGCCCCCTATTGGCAGGCGGCTCTGGCTCTGCTCGATCGGCTTCAGGCCCTGCGCTGTTTGCACGATGACCTGGCAATGACCCCAGCTCTGTGGCAGCAGCTGCGCCGGCTCAGCCGCTGGGTAGAGCGCTTTGACTGGGCAGAGGTAGGGCCACCCTGGCTGCTGCGGCTGGAGGGACTGCTGGCCGCAGTGCCGACCGAGGCGCGATCGCCCCTGGCTGCCGATCTACATCTCCCCGATCGCACTCAGGAGCGCCTTACCCAGCTCGACGGGCGAGAACATCGCTGGCAGGCCCTGGTGGCCACTAACCCTGCTCCCAGCGATCTCTACACCGCATTTAGCCAAGCCGACAGGGCCACCCTGCTGCTGGCCAGCGCCCGCCACCCCCGCCGTTTAGGACCAGCCATCTGGCGGTATCTAATGCAGTGGACCGTCACCCCGGCCCTAATCGACGGCAACCGGCTCAAAGCCTTGGGCTATCGGCCAGGGCCTCAGTTTCGGCCCATGCTAGAGGCCCTGTTCGCGGCCCAGCTCAACGGCGACATGACCACTTCAGCCGAGGCCGAGGTCTGGCTAGCTCAGCACTATCCCAGGTCCTAGCCACGGCGCAACATATTGGCACATCCCAGCTCTGAACACGTTAAGAACGGGTTACAGTGGCAAAGATCTTGACCGCTCCTGTGATTATGACCCTAGCCGTGGGCACCGCCCTGCAAAATGGGACCTACGTCATCGACGCGTGGGTAGCTGATGACACCGTTGGCCCCCTGTACCTGGCCATGGATGTGTCTCGGGGGCAGTGGGTACAGCTGCGCGTGTTGGGCAGCCGCAATCCAGAAACCCTGCCCGATGTCTCCGAGCGGCAGGCCTTCTACCGCTACCTGGAGCAGGTGAATGGGCTTAAGCACAGGGCTCTACCACCGCGTCTGGGCGGGTTTGAAGAAGACGGTGTCTGCTACCAAACGTTGGCCAATCCAGCCGGTATGCCGCTCGATCGCCTCATCTCTGGTCAGGCTCTTCTCCCGCCTCGAACTAGCCTGGCCGTGCTGCGTCAGCTCGTCGAGGTCCTTGAAACGTTGCGTCCCCTGGGCTGGGCTGGGCTGCGGCTCACCCCCGACCAGGTCTGGTATACCCCAGAGGCGCAAACTATTACCTTTACAGGGTTTGACCTGGTTCAAGCCCCCTCCGCAGCCACCAGCTTAGCTGAGAGTGATTCTGGTTCTCTCGCAGAATCGGCCACAGAATCGGCCCTGGTGCGAGGGCTCAGTCATCTGCTGTACTTTTTGCTAACCGGGCAGCGGGCCGAGGCCACCAAGGCTCCTCTCGCCGTCGAGCTGCGTCGCTGTCACCCGGCTTTACCAACCAGCTTGGATGCGGCCCTAGAGGCCGGTAGCCCCGCAGCCGGACAGCTACCCAGGGTTTCTCTGACGGATTGGACTGCGCTGCTGCCCGCTGACGCTGAGTTACCCATAGATCAATTGTCCGCCGAACCGTCACCCGTTCCCCCCACCGGGGCGGCGGCTCCGGCTTCGACTGGGCCAGCGACTGTAGTTGTGGCTGGCCGCTCAACGTCAGCGGGTCAGCTAGAGTCGCAGACCTGGGGGAGCGATCGCCCTCGCCCCCCCGCCGTAAGCTCCCCCGCTCGCCAGCCCTCGACGACCCTGGCGCTGGTATTGACAGGGTTAGTGGCCACCGCTAGCGGGCTGGGCCTGGGGCTCTATGCCCGCCTGCAGCCCGCTAGCTCTGCCAACCCCGAGCGGCTTAACCCCAACCAGTCTTTTCCGCCCCTGCCCGACTGGAATGGCGGTGAACTCTGGCAACCCTGGAACGATGCTCCAGCACTGCGCGATCGGCCAGACTACGGCAGTACACCGCCCCCTGGTTCTGAGCCTGCCCCCGACTTGGCCCCCAATCCGCAGGAGCCCGCTGCCCCTCCTCCGGCTGTACCCCAACCTCAGCCCACTCCCGATCCGGTCGTCGAGCCCGAAGAATCTGAGGAAGACCCCTGGCAGGTACCGATCGAGCCCTCAGATCAGCCAATGCCGGCCCCAGAACTGCCGACCAACCCGGCCCCTCTCCCCGGTACTGCTCCCGCTCCGGCACCAGCACCGCAGGCTCCCCCGCCGCCGCTAGAAGCTCCACCCTTGACGGCTCCGGCGGAGGGGGCTGCTCCAGCTCCACTCACCGCCCCGCCTCAGCCCCCGGTAGCACCTGCCCCGGCTTCTAGCTAGGTGATCGGGCCAGGCCGCCACAATTTGCATCGATATCTGCCCAGTGTTAGATGAATAAGAACGTTATAATTCTCTACAGTTAATATTTCTGTTACATGACCCGTTTCCCTGAGGTTTACCATGAGTAGCCCTGTGCTGCACGCGTTTTACGTCGGTCGCGCTCTGGCCGATGCAATCAACGAGCGGGCCGAGCGGTTGTTGACCGACGGCCTGAGCCTGGCGGGCAAATTTGATGCCGAGCAGCGGGAATACTTTCGACAGTTCACCGAAGATGTAATGGCCCGAGCCCAGCAGGCCGAGGCCGAAGCCGGAGTTTCCTACTCCAGTACGGCACCGAGTGCTGCGACGACCGATCTCCAGGCCACCATTGACACGCTGCGGGCCGAAATTGCGCAAGTGCGGGTTGCCCTGCAGCAGTATCGAACCACCCCCCAGGTCTAGAAACTCCAGTATCCAGCCTTGGGTTTCGCGCCCAGGCCAACGCCTTGGGCTGGAATAGAGTTCCAAAGCCGCTGCTGTCGCCCCTGTTTTCCTTGCCTAGGAGCCTGAGTGTCTGCTGTTTCCGATTCGTCTGCATCGTCTAAGCTACCCTCCCCCCAAGTTAGCGGAGAGGGCAGTCTGGAGCATAGTTTGGAGGTCAATGGCGGTGTTCTAAACCCGCTGCTCCCCGAGCCTTTGCTGGAGGGTGAGGTGGCCTCGCAGCTGCCCTTGGCTAGCACGATTGGTATTGAGTCGTCTCTCGACGACAAGGGCTTGCCCTTTAGCCAGAAGGCTTACCGCTGGAATCAGGGCCGCTATTCTCGGCAGCGTCGCTTTGTCGATATTTGGGGGTTTGTGCTGCGGCTGCTGTGGGCCCGCTGGCTCTACGGCAAAGCCTGGAGCTACGGCGGCGCTATGACCCCCGACGCCCAGGCGGCCCGGCGGCATCAGCTAGCCGTATGGATTCGCGAAACGCTGCTCGACTTAGGGCCAACGTTTATCAAGGTAGGGCAGCTTTTCTCAACCCGGGCCGATATTTTCCCGATCGAGTTTGTCGAAGAACTCTCCAAGCTACAGGATCGGGTGCCCGCTTTTAGCTATGAGCAAGCCCGCGACATCATTCAGGCTGACCTGGGTAAGCCTATTCACACCCTCTACCGCACCTTCGACCCCATTCCTCTCGCTGCCGCTAGCCTGGGGCAAGTGCACCGAGCCCAGCTGCATACGGGTGAAGAGGTGGTCGTCAAGGTGCAGCGACCGGGGCTGCGATCGCTCTTCACCATCGACCTCTCGATTCTCAAAGGCATTGCCCACTACTTTCAAAACCACCCCAGCTGGGGCAGGGGCCGCGACTGGCTCGGCATTTATGAAGAGTGCTGCCGCATTCTGTGGGAAGAAATTGACTACCTCAACGAAGGGCGCAATGCAGACACGTTTCGCCGCAACTTTCGAGGTGAAGACTGGGTCAATGTGCCCCGCGTCTTCTGGCGGCTGACCTCCTCACGGGTGGTCACGCTCGAATACATGCCGGGCATCAAGATCAGCCACTACGACGCCCTAGAGGCGGCTGGCCTAGACCGCAGCCGCCTGGCCCGGCTGGGTGCCCAGGCTTACCTGCACCAGCTGCTGAACAACGGCTTTTTCCACGCCGACCCTCACCCCGGCAATATTGCCGTCAGCCTGGATGGGTCGCTCATTTTCTACGACTTTGGCATGATGGGGCAGGTTCAGCCGCTGACCCGCCAGCGGTTGATGAATACGTTTATGGGCATCGCCCAGCGCAACGCTGAGCAGGTGATGAATTCGCTGGTGGAGTTAGGAGCGCTGGCCGAAATCGAGGATATGAGCCCGGTGCGGCGCTCTATCCAGTATATTTTGGATAACTTCATGGACAAGCCCTTTGAGGAGCAGTCCATCAATGCCATCAGCGACGACCTGTACGCGGTAGCTTATGACCAGCCCTTTCGCTTTCCGGCTACCTTTACCTTCGTCATGCGGGCCTTTTCTACCCTAGAAGGGGTGGGTAAAGGGCTCGACCCCGAGTTCAACTTTATGGAAGCGGCTAAGCCGTTTGCTGCACAGCTTATGTCTAATGGTAATCCGACCGATGGCGCTAACAGTCTGCTGGGTGAGCTGAGCCGCCAGGCTGCCCAGGTCAGCACCTCTGCCCTGGGCCTGCCCCGACGCATTGAAGATACCCTCGACAAGCTAGAGCGCGGTGATATTCGCGTGCGGGTGCGCTCCATTGAAACCGATCGCGCCCTGCGCCGAATCAGCGGCGTATCGATGGCCAACAACTACGCCATTTTGCTCGGCGCATTTACCCTCTCGGCTACCGGGCTGCTGCTGTCAGAGTTTGTCTGGCTGGCCGTTATACCAGGGGTACTGGCGGTGGGTACGGGTATTGCGTTTTTGCGATCGGTACTCAAGATTAACCGGGCCGATCGCATGCCCTAATGGTTTGGTCCGAGATTGCTATGGTGGACTGCATTTTTTCAGGACTATCTGACCCAGGGCTGCTGCGCACCAGCAACCAAGATGATTACTATATTGACCCCAAGGGGCGGTTTTTTATTGTCGCCGACGGTATGGGGGGCCACGCCGGGGGGCAAGAGGCCAGCCGCTTGGCCACGACCGCGATCAAAACGTATCTAGACCAGCATTGGCACGTTGAAACCGCCACAGCGCTGCTGCTAGAGCAGGCCCTGAAGCAGGCCAACAACGCTATTCTCGACGACCAGCGGCGACACCCAGAGCGGGCCGACATGGGCACGACAGTGGTGCTGGTGACCTTTCGCGATCGCGATCCCTGGTGCGCCCACGTGGGCGATTCTCGCCTCTATCGGCTGCGGGGTCATCACCTGGAGCAGCTGACCGAAGACCACACCTGGATTGCTAAGGCCATTCGGGCCGGTGAGGTCACACCGGCCCAGTCGCGCACCCATCCGTGGCGGCACGTGCTCTCTCAATGCCTGGGGCGCGATGACCTGAGCGAAATTGATGTTCAGCCTATTGAGGTGCAGGGGGGCGATCGCCTGCTGCTGTGCAGCGACGGGCTGACCGAAGAATTGTCAGATCACCTGATTGCTTCTCATCTCAAATCGATTCGCGCTTGTGAAGCCGCCGCAGCGGCGCTTGTTAACTCCGCCAAGCAGCGGGGGGGCCGCGACAACATAACGGTAGTGGTAGTAAATGTAACGCCGTCTTTAAACAGCGCCGAAACCAAGGCCGAAACCAGCACCGATGCCTAGCTGCGCCCGTTAATATCCCTCCTACCAGGGGTAAATCTTTTGCGGTTCGCAGATCTGCCCTCAGGCCCATGCTGCTCAGCCTGAGATAATGCTAAGTCAGCGTAGCTTCTGAACGCTCAAACCGCTGGTTTTGCTCGATCGCGACGACAAATTGACCATTAGCCCAGGCTATAGCTGCTCAAGCGAAGAATATCTTAAGAAGTTTACCCTGAGCATTTTTGCTTAGCCTTCATTGCTAAAAGTTGTAAATTCTCTGCCGACAGATGACGGCCTGAGAATGAATTGTTATATTCGCTCATAACGCCAACAACTGGATCTTTGTCAAATGATTGTTATAATTTGTAAACCATCGCGCATTGATCGCGGTTGGCGTTGTGGTTAAACCCATTCCAGTCAAGAAGCCAGAGGCATTCAGCTTGGTTTTCCGGCATGGAGAACTGGTTGAAGACCGCAGGCAAGTGTCTCAGGCGCTGAGTCTGGGGTACTGATCTCAGCTGGGGTGTTGTTCTCTCTCTCTCTGGAGTAAATCCATGAACGAACCGATGCAACTCTCACTGGAGCAGCAGTTTAGTCTGCGATCGTTTGAAACTCAGGTCGACAAAATGAGTCGTGAACAAGCTCAGCAGTTCTTAGTCAAGCTGTACGAGCAGATGATGATGCGAGAAAGCATGTACAAGCACTTTCTCAAGCACGAATGGGGCATCGGGCCAAACCCCCAGATCTAGTCTCTACACCTGTTCACGCTCTCATGTAACAGCATGAAGACGACGACCTCCCTCTCTCGCAGGATTACCTTGAATCAGGCCGGGGATGTCGGGGCGTCAGCTTCAATGCTCTCAATTCAATGCTCTCAACAAGTGTCTCAGACGTTGAGCCGAGCAACAGCCAAAGCGCTCGACTCGAGGCCCTTCCGCAGCTTAGGCTGCCCTCACAGCTTCGATAGTCTGTCGAGTAGTACTCCAGACGATGCTGATCAGTATTTTAGCAATTCAACCCTTTAGGACGCCGGGGCTAAGTGACCCTGCCCCTCAGCTTAATGTCAAGCTATGGGTAACCTACCCATGGTCAAGATAGGTCAGCGCTTTCTCTTCAGCCATGACCCTTGACCAGAGCTTGTTCAGCAGAGTTAAAACGCCACGGTCAAACGCTATGGTTAATAAAGAGGGATTGTCCCGCCGCTAGTGACGGGCTGGGAAGCGACAATTCCTCTCAATCGTCGAGCTTAATGTTGAGCTGGGTAGCGGCCTGAGTAGGGCCGGTCTTTAACCATGGCATGCTTGACCAGTTTTGTTGCACCGGAACGGGGGAACTATGTTTCAGCGCGCGCTCATCTGCACCGACTTTACCGATGGCATTTACCGGCTGGCGCAATTTGTGCCGAGTTTGGCCGCTGGAGGGTTGAAATCGCTGGTGTTTGTGCACTGCGTGTCGGTGGAGAGCGGGCCAGGGATTCCGCGGCAGGACTCGGCGAAGCTGGAGCCGGCTCGTCAGCGCCTGCAGGAACTGCTGCGGGAGGCTCCTGCCGACATTGAGGTCACCGTCGAGGTGCAGCTAGGCCGCGCCAGCGACTGTATTCTACGCCTAGCCAAGCAGCACCAGGCCGACGTGATTTTTTTGGGCAGCCCAACCCGCACGCTGCTGGAAGAAAAGCTGTTTGGTAGCACCACCGCAGCCCTGGCCGAAAAAACGAGCGTGCCGATGATTATATTGCGGCCTCAGCTGGTGTCTACCTACACAACGGCTGAGCTGGAGCTGCGCTGTGCCCACCTGTTTCGCTATCTGCTAATACCCTACGACGGCACTGAAGGGGGGGAAAAAATAATTCAGAACATTCACTACCAGGTCAAGAATAATTCTGACTCGGTGCTGGAGCGGGTGCGGTTGCTGTGGGTGATCGACGACCATATGCGCCGTGAGCTGCGGGGCGATCGCCTGGTTGAGCAGGCCCAGCAGGAGCTTGATAGACTGCAGGCAGAATTGGCAGAACTCAACTTGGTGGTCAACACAACCGTCGTGGAGGGCAGCCCGCTAGAGGAAATTATGAAAACCGCTGAGACCCACGACATCAGCGCGATCGCTACCTGCTCTCGCAACATTGAAGGCATTCTCAGGTGGTCGTCCCCCAGTCTCACCCGCGAGATCATGCGGGGCAGCTGGCATCCGGTACTATTTTTTCCCAGTTAAGCGGGCCTAACGTCCTGCAGAGGCACTCAGTCAGAAAGGCTAGAGCCGGTATCGATATAGATAGACTCTAGCTTTTGCAGCACCTTGGCCTTGAGCTTGGTTTGCAGCTCGTTGCGCAACAGGTCACGGCTGGTGGCGATCGCTCCGGTAGAAGGTCTGCTGCGGGCGGTTAGAGTCCACTCCTGCAGCAGGCTGCGCTGGGGGTCAGAGACGCTGCAGCTCAGCACATGGGCACAGCGACGCGGATTTTCGAGCGCAAACAGCAGCAGTTTGTAGGCTCCGCTTTGACTCAGCAGCCCGGTTATATCTTGGCCCACAGCCGTTTTGAGGTCGAGATAGCAGGGCAACCAGCGGGCCCCGTAGGCGCTGCTGTAAAGCACGGTGAGCCACAGGACCATGGGGTGGGGGGCCATGGTGCAGATGAAGGTGTTGTAGCGAGTGCTGACCAGTCGTCGGTTGATTTCGGTGTCGGGCATCATGGCCCAAAGGGTGGCTAGAGCACCTTTGCTGGTGGGCAGCGGGTGGGGAAAGACAATTTCTGCGACGGGCTTGGTCGCAGGCCACACGGTCAGCTTGCAAACCTGGTCTTCTTTCACAACCTCGGTAGAGGCGGGCTGGCGGGTGACAGGTACCCGGTTGAGGGTAGTACCAATCCGCTGGCTAATGCGAAAACCATTGACGTAGCGCGACTGAAGTGGCTCAAGGGCCTGCAAGAGGTCTTGGGTATTCTGAGGGCGGTCTGCTGGCGGCTTGGCCATACAGCTCATGACCAGGTCTTCGAGCAGCTTGGGAATTTTGATACTGCTAGCTACCTCACCCATGCGCTTGGGGGCTTGGGTCTGATGCACTTTATACCAGCCGCCAAAGGTATGGCTGCTGGCCCGCAGGGGGAGATGGCCAGTCAGCATCTGAAACATCATGACCCCGAGGCTATAGATGTCAGAGCGGCTGTCTAGGTCGCGACCTTCCATCTGCTCAGGGGAGGCATAGGCCAGGGTACCCATGAAGCAGTTGGTTTGGTCGCTGTCGATTTGCATGAGCTTGGCGATGCCAAAGTCTAAAATCTTAGCCAGCTCCCCCAAGGTAGGGTCTTGCACAATCATGATGTTGCTGGGCTTGATATCGCGGTGGATGATGGGCACCGGATCGGGCTGAGTTTTTAAGATGATGCCGTCGTGGGCGGCCTGCAGACCCAGGCAAATCTGTCGAATCAGGCCCAAAAATCGAGGTACGGGCAGGGGCTGAAGATTGATCAACTGGCTCAGGCTTTGCCCCTGCAGGTATTCCATGACGTAGAAGGGCACCCCTTCGTCGCTGACGCCGTAGTCGGTGACGCGCACCACGTGAATGCTTTTTTGGCCCAGCTGAGCACAGGTCATCGCCTCCTGCATGAAGCGATCGCGCATTTTTTCGCCGGGCATGGTTTGGGACAGCAGCTTTACGGCTACTTTGACGCTGCCCAACAGCAAATCTTCGGCTAGATACACGCGACCCATAGACCCCTGCCCAATGGGTTCTAGCAGTTCGTAGCGGTTTGCTAATTTACAGCCCAGATTTGAGTCAGCCATAAAACGGTACTAGCCAATAGTCGGCGGTGGGGCAGTGAGCAAAAGGATACTGACGGACAAACAATGGACAGAGCCAGGTTCGCTGTTTGAGCAAACTGGCCAGAGCGTGACGCAGCCAGGTTACCCAACCGCAGCGACGGGCACCTATCGATGACAGTACTAGGCCTTTTGCCTCCCCTAGAGTTGACCTAGAAACCAGTTGCAACCTATCTACCAGCACCCTGCTGCACAACCAGATCTCTCTCCAAAGCTAAGTCAGCTTCTCAGCCCTGGGATAGAGTTAATATGCCCAGCTACAGCTAAAAGGCATTGTTTCACTGTAGTACATTCTATTGTGGGTATTCCACAGATGGCTGCTGGTCGTGGGCCGGGCTAAAGCCCCACGGTGGGCGTGCCCTGTAGGTGTAGGGTTGCCTCCATGGCGCTGGTCAGATAGTGCCCAGTCATAATACCGCTGGAGAGGTGGTAGCGATCGTTATCGAGGCGGTAGAGGGTTTCAAACCCGGTGCGGCGCTGGCGATCGCCCAGCGCCCAGTACCGCTGAATAATGGAGTCGGGGGCAACCCAGCCCTCCCCTTCGACCCGGCCCAGCAGGCTGTGCTGGAGCACAAAGGTATATTGGCAGTCGCCACTGGTCAATCGACCCCGGTACTGAAGCGCCATTTCGTCAGGCTGGGCCTCGGGTATGGCCAGCTTCATAATCATGGTGAACCAGTCGTCGCGACTCCAGGCGATCAAGATTTTGCCCTTGACCGGGGTGGGGAGGCGATCGCGCTCCATCCAGCTGCCCTGCAGGGTCCACCGGCCAGGCTCAATTAAAAAGCTATGCACCACACACCGCTCCCCCAGCCATTAACATCCCTTTTATACTGCTTGGCAGCCTGGCCCACTGTCATTTGTCCTGTGCTTCTCAAGCATACGCCCTATTGCTCAGACTGAGGTATGGAGCCTGGACAACCCTTAGGCCAAGGTACAGGGACAAAACTCGAATGAGCGCAGAGGGCTAGAGCTGACGGGGATTTGACAAATTGGAGGGAGAGGCGGTGAGCTAGGAATTACCACACCCCTACCATCACCACCTCATGAACGAGA